>CAXDLF010000065.1:0-7953 GCA_963989885.1 uncultured Gammaproteobacteria bacterium | reverse complement strand
TCAATTCTTGCAATAGCTACAGGCTTTCCTGCACTGGGACCAAAACCACCACTGGTGACTTGGCCAACTCGATTACCTGCACCATCTTCAATTAGAGCGCCATCACGAACCGGTATCTTACCTTCAGGTTGCAAACCAACTATTTTGACTTTGGTGCCTTCAGAAAGATGACTCATCACAATTACATCACCAGGATAGCCCCCAGGACGCTTACCGCCAATTCTTCTTGTTTTCGACAATGCCCAAGTCAACGAAGATTCGACCGGACTATGTTGCTCGTCTAGTTCATGACCATATAGTGACAATCCAGCTTCTAAACGAAGTGAATCTCTTGCTCCAAGTCCAACCCATTCAACCGCCTCATCTGATAATAAAAGTTTGGCAATATGTTCAGCCTGATATCCAGGCACTGAAATTTCAAATCCATCCTCGCCGCTATAACCAGATCTTGTTGTTAAGCATTCAACACCATCAATCTTTAATATCCTAGCCGTCATAAAGGTCATCTCACTACAAGAAGGTTCAAATTTTGCCAACACCTTACATGACTTAGGTCCTTGCAAAGCCAAAAGCGCAGCATCTTCAAGAAGCTCAACTTCACAACCACTATCAACTAAACGCTTCAAGTGTTCAAAATCTCTAGCCTTGCATGCTGCGTTGACCACTAAGAGCAAACTATCATCACCAATATTCGTCACCATCAAATCATCCATCACACCGCCATTGTTGTTTGTAAAGACAGCGTAACGCTGTTTCATTAGAGGCAATTCAACTATATCGACAGGAACTAGGGTCTCTAAAGCTTGTTTTGCGTTCTGACCTGTAATCTTGATTTGACCCATATGAGAAACATCAAAAAGTCCAGCTTTTTCGCGAGTATGCAGATGCTCTTTTTTAATTCCTAACGGATACTGAAGAGGCATTTCATAGCCCGCAAAGGGCACCATTTTTGCATCTGCGTCAAGATGCATTTTATGAAGTGGAGTAGTTAGTATTCGGCCAAATGATGACATTACAATAATTTCTCAAAAACCCATTTTCTACTGAAAAATAAAGTTAAAAGCTAACGCTCAAAGAAAACGCATTATTATATTCTCTTATTTTAATTTAATTCATTGAATTAAATTATCTTCAAACGGCTGATAACTTACAATTTCTACCCAAGTATTGGTTACTAGAACCATTTGTTCTAGCTTGACACCCACTAAACTACCTTCTGCGAAAAAATACTAGGTAATCAAATAACAATCATCAACTGTGTGATATGCGGTTATTGGATTTCAGTGAATCTAACATTAAGCGGGCATAATGCCGAATAGCTCCATCCCAAAATGGCGAAAGTGTGCCACCATCAAATCCGGGTGAGTGGCGGCCTTGTTGCATGCGTTCAATCACCCCAATATCTTCTTCATTAAGACCATGCCAAGTGTCAAAAACCTTTTGCCTGCCTTCGTCAAACTGCTCAGAAGTGGCTGCTTCACCTATTAAATATACATGAATACGTTCTATGGTTTTTTCAGGGGAGATTGGAATTAACTCCCAAACTGCCATTTGATTTGGGAATATTTCTAAAGACAGCGACGGGAATAGGTGAAACCACAGAACCTGTTTCTCCATGGATTTCGTTGGGTTTGGAAAATGTGGTAAACCATCTCCTCGATTGACGTCTGGATTGGGAAATTGATAGTCATTAAAAAAACAATGTTTATCGTATTCAGAAGCACGACGCTTATCCATTGGTCCAAATTTTAGTAGTCCTGGATGAACTGTAAAGACATGATAAGGCTCAATAAAATTCTCATGCACCAGCTTCCAGTTGCAGTTAAGCTCCCACTCAAGAACACCAGCATGTTGAAGAATGGACAAGTCGTAATCTTTGAGTCGGTCAGCCATTGGTTTAATGTATTCATCAAAAGGATCGGCTTTGCCATCAAGATTAATAAAGACCAGATCATGCCATACAGCAGAACGAATAGCCTTTAAACCCTGTGGGCCTGCACCAGGTTTATGGATATCATGCTGCTTGCCGCCAAAAAAATGCGGCCGTGCTCGAATTTTCCCATCCAAGCCATAGGCCCAGGAGTGATTTGGACAAACCAATGTTTTGGCCTTTGTGCATGTCGAGTTAACCAGTTTTCCTCCACGATGAATGCAAACATTATGAAACACTAGAATTTCATCATTTTCATCGTGTAATAAGATGAGAGGCTTTTCTGCCACCTTAATTGGAGAAACATCGCCTACATTGGGCACTTGGTGCACAAATCCCACCAAAATCCAAACACTTGGCAATAGTTGCTCGATTTCGAATTGTAGAAATTTAGGATCGGTGTAAAGCGCGTTGGGAAGCCCAGTAGAGTCTTCGACGTTTTTGTCAATGCGTTTAAGCCACTTTTCGTCAAACCACTTTCTGCTTGGGTCCTTGTCTGCGCTCATGTTTTGAGTTATAAAGAGTTGAAATATTAAAAAATTATAGTTTAATAGATGTAAACTCAGTATTAATTTTTTAAATGCGCTTTAAGGTACTTTATTTAGTATGAAGCACTTTCCACATCTATTCTCCTCAGCAAGTCTGGGTAAAACTATACTCAAGAACAGACTTATCTTTGGCCCTCATGGTACTGGTCTTGGATGTGATGGAAAAGTAACCGAGGAGCTAATTGCTTATCATGAAGCCAGAGCGCGTGGAGGTGTTGGATTAATCATCTTAGAAGGCGCCACCATTCACGAAACTTATGCTTATCCAGAGCAATTTATCTATCTGGGGTCAGATAAATGCATACCGGGAATCAAGAAACTTACAGACAGGTGTCATCAGTATGATTGTAGAGTTATTGGGCAATTATTTCATGCAGGAAGAGCGGTGCGCATTTCACTTGATGGCAGCCAGTCCGTTGCTTGGGCGCCTTCCGAAATTCCTGATGAACGCTATCGCATTGTACCCAAAGAAATGCCACGAGAAATGATCTACGAGATTATCGAAGCCTATGCTGAAGCAGCACTACGCTTACAAAAGGCTGGTTGTGATGGTGTTGAAGTTCTTGCGGGGATGGGCTATTTGGTTGCTCAATTTATGAACCCATCAACTAATCAGCGCAAGGATGAGTTTGGTGGTAGCTTTGAAAATCGACTGCGTTTTTTATCTGAAATATTAATCAAGACTAGAGCCAAAGTCGGCGATGAATTTGTTATCGGGATTCGTGTATCAGGTGACGAATTAGATGGATTGGGTTTGGATGCTAAAGAAATGTTGAAGGTCTGTAAAACGATTGACGATAAGCAGCTGGTAGATTATTTTAATGTTATCGCTGGTTCTTCGGCAACACCTTTTGGCTGGATTCGGGTGTTTCCACCAATGGAAGTTAAGCCATTATATGCGGCACCATTTGCTGAAGAGATAAGGAAAAACGTCAGCAGGCCAGTAATTCTAGGTGGCCGTATTAATCAACCTCAAGAAGCTGAAAAAATGATCAGTGGAGGGGTTGCTGACTTTTGTGCGATGGTTCGCCCTTTTATTGCTGATCCTGAATTTGCCATAAAGTCTGAGAACGGCAAGAGTGAGCATATTCGTGCCTGTGTTGCCTGTAATCAAGCTTGCGTCGGACATCGCCTTGCGCATTTCTCCGTTTCCTGTATTCAATATCCTGAAAGTGGCCGAGAGCAGATCTACGGAGAATTAGAACTTGTCAAAAGTGTACAGAAAGTAATGATTGTTGGTGGAGGTCCTGCCGGCATGAAAGCAGCTATTGTTGCTGCCAATCGTGGACACTCAGTTGAAATTTTTGAAAAAAGTGCACAATTGGGTGGTCAGGTTTTATTGGCACAGCAACTTCCTGGTCGAGAGGAATTTGGCGGCGTTGCTACTAATTTAGTCCATGAGTTGCAAGCTACAACTGCAATAACCCATTTAAAACAAGAAGTCACAGCTCAAACAATTACAGCGTTTGCTGCTGATGTGGTTATTGTAGCGACCGGCTCGGTGGCACGAAAAGCAAATCTTGATTTAGATGAAAAAACAGATATTGTATATGCTCATGACATTATCGAAAACAATAAGAAAACGGCCAATTCTGTTGTTGTAGCTGACTGGCGCTGCGACTGGGTTGGACTTGGTGTTGCAGAAAAATTGGCACAACAAGGTTGTCATGTGCGATTGGTAGTCAATGGTTTTGTTGCCGGCGAACAAATTCAATCGATTGTAAGAGACGCCTGGATCGCCAAACTGCATCGACTGGGTGTAGAAATTACCCCTTTTGCTCGCTTGTTTGGCAGTGTTGAAAATTCGGTATTTTTTCAACATATCTCTAGTCACGAACCAATTGTTTTTGAAGATGTTGGCACTTTAGTGATTGCTCATGGTTATTGCAGTAATTCAAGTTTGATGGATTCACTGAATGCGTATAACGGTCATTTGATATCTATTGGTGATTGTGTCCAGCCAAGATCGGCAGAAGAAGCTATACTTGAAGGGTTGAGAGTAGCCAGTGAGATTTAGAAAAAATAGAACTAGCTAATTATCGATAAGATATGTAACAAGATTCGGCTTGTGCCTGTAAGTCTTTGTCCTCAGCAAGCGCTGTAGCAAATTTCACTAAGCTTGTGGCACTTTCGTTTGAAGCCATAATCAGATTTTCAAAGGCACTGGGAGCCTACTTTCACTTGGCTATGTATTAATATAACCTCCCTCACACATCAAACGAAATTTGGACTTTGACTAAGTTCAAATTTATTCTCTTATCTTCACAATAACTTTTCCCCTGGCACGACCTTTGGACAAATAATCAAGCGCTTGGATGCTGTCATCAAAGTTATAAGTTTTGTCTATCACTGGTTTGATTGAGCCAGACTCATATAACTTTGACAACTCTTTCAACTGAGCACCATTCGGAGACATTAATAGAAACCTATACATAGCACCCATTTTTGAGGCCGCCTTAGTAACTTTTTTTGCTTTAAGTGATAATAATAATCGTACAACCTTGTTTAGGCCAAGTTGTTTTGTTGTAACGCTGTCGAGGTCTCCTGATATAGATACTACTCTTCCTCCATCTTTTAACACCTTAAATGAGTTAAGAGTGTGTTTACCTCCTAAAGTGTTAAATACCACATCAAACTTAGTGCCTTCATCAAGGTAGCTGTGTTTTGTGTAATCGATAACCTTATCTGCGCCTAAATCTTTTACCAATTTAACATTTTTAGTGCTAGTAGTAGTTGTGACATTTGCCCCTAGATGCTTCGCAAGTTGAATGGCAATAGTGCCAACTCCTCCAGACCCAGCGTGTATTAAAATATTTTCTCCAGAAGATAACTTGGCTACATCAACAAGCGCCTGATAAGAAGTCAGACCTGCCAAAGGTATACTGGCTGATTCATCAAAACTAAGATTTGAAGGAATCAATGCTACATCGTTGTCATTTGAAATCACATACTCTGCCATAGTTCCAACAAAGGCTTCGTCTATCCTTGAATATACTTTGTCTCCAGCTTTAAAGTTTTTTACATTTTTTCCTACTTTTTCAACAATACCACTGACGTCTCTTCCAATTCCCTTAGGAAACTGTATTTTTCCCACAGCCTTGAAGTCACCTCTAAGAATCTTGTAATCAATCGGATTAAAGCTTGCAGAGTGAGTTTTAATAAGTATTTGATTTGCACCAACAGTGGGTATAGAAACTTCTTGTTCTTCCAGGCTTGTACCTATATCTCCGTATTTTGTCATCATTAGTGATTTCATTTTTATATACCCACATAGTTAATTTAATTTGTTAAAAACTATTTGGGGATATATTAAAAATAAACAAGTACGCATTTTTGAGATTATTGTTATAACCTCCCTCACACATCAAAAGAAATTTTGACTTTGATTCAAGTCGATATACAATCATAGTATGAAAAAACATCCAATTTTTTTTCTTTGGGCAACGCCTCGATCCACTTCGACAGCATTTGAGTGGATGATGCGCCAGCGTGGCGATCTCAATTGCTTTCATGAGCCTTTTGGCATGGCCTGGTATCAGGGTCCTGAAGCACGTGCACCCCGTCCAACACCAATGGAGCAACAACGTCCAGAGGCAACATTTGATAAAATTTGGAATGACATTCTTGCCGCCGCCGATGAACGCCCAGTGTTTGTCAAAGAAATGCCTCATCATACTGAGCACTTTTGGAGTGATGAATTCCTAGATCGAATCACTCACAGTTTCTTGATTCGCGATCCCGCCAAAGTGCTGGCCTCCCTTCATCGCTCTTATCAAAAGGCTGGAATGGTAGAGGGATTTGAAGCACATGAGATAAGCTTTGGCCCACAACAGAAACTTTTTGAGTTGTTGCGTCGACGTAACGGACAGGCCGCACCGGTATTGGATAGTGACGACTTGTTGGAAAGGCCTGAGACAATGGTTCAAGCCTATTGCAAGGCAATTCAAATTCCTTTTATAGCTGAGGCGTTGACCTGGGAGCCAGGCGCACGCGACGAGATACTTTGGTTTGAGGGAAATGTTGAAATTTGGCATGCTTCACTACGCGATAGTGAAGGCCTTAAGGCCATACCTCGAAAACAGGTTAATCCATATGATTTGCCAAAAAATCTATCAGATTATTACGAGACATTTATGGTTAACTACAATACTTTGTATCCATATCGTTTACAACATATCAGAGAAGATTTGGACTTTTATTATTGAATTAAATTGTCTTCAAACGGATAATGACTTAAAATCTCTATCCCCGTCTCGGTTACAAGAACCATTTGCTCCAGCTTGACACCGACTTCGCCGCCTTCTGCGCCAGAGTAGCTTTCAACACACAAAACCATATTAGGTTCAACTATGCCGTCATATCCATCCCTAGCCCAGTCTTCTTGATAATATATCTTCGGGTATTCATCAGTCATGCCTGCGCCATGGTAAACACAAGGATAGTTATTACTTTTATAGATGTCGTTACGTTGGAAGGCTCCTATAGACAATTCCGAAAAAGACATTCCCGGTTTAATAGCATCAATATTAAAATGCACTTCGTCATAGGCATGCTGGTAGGCTTTCCTCTGTTCATTATTGCCTCGTCCACCTTCACATATCCAGGATCTAGAAATATCGGCCATGTAGCCTCTTGGACCTATTAGGTCTGTGTCAAAAGCAATCATATCGCCCTTTACAATAGTTCGATTTGTTGCCTCTTGAAGCCAAGGGTTAGTTCGTGGGCCAGAAGAAAGCATATGTCCCTCAATCCATGATCCGTTGTTTGCAATATTGACCTGATGAAGGATTGACCATAATTGCCTCTCGGTGATTCCTTCAACTGAACTTTGGCGCATTAATTTTATGCCATGTTCTGCAACTGAAATTGAATGTTTAATGCATTCGATTTCGGTTTTACACTTAATCATTTTAGCCTGTTCCAGTATGCATTCCGCATCCACAAGATCATAATCAGCAGCTTTTAAAGCATTGAAAGCTTCGGGCGAGATTCTTTCAATGGCAATTTTATTGTTATGACAATGTTCGTCATTAAATTGTTTAAGGTCATTACAAAATAATTTAGCTTTTTTTTCAAGATCTATACCTCCATCAAATGGCGATATATAATATGGCCTTTTATATTCTGTAACATTTGGAAAATCTTTTCTAACAGCCCCATGCATAACTAATGGACCCTGTAAAGGCACAAATAAATAACATGTTGGAATGTGCGCTTGAAAGAGTTGATACTCATCAAAATCAATTGCATATCTCAAGCTTACAGGATTTAGTAAGATTGCTAAACTGACATCTTTTTCTGCCATAGATTGACGTAATCGAGACAACCTATAATCAAACATTTCTTTCAATACTGAGGGTACCATATCCTTTTCAAGCATTACGTCTTTCATAGGCTGATTTCATTTGCTTTCTTTGGGCGTAGACTCGGTTGCTTTACCAGAATGTACTCTTGCAATTGTGCCATCACGCTGGA
>CAXDLF010000064.1:0-8133 GCA_963989885.1 uncultured Gammaproteobacteria bacterium | reverse complement strand
GTTAAAGTCCTTATTGGTTGCTATAACATCATCAAACAGCTGCAGATATTTGGCTACAGCAAAAGCATAATTTTTATGGGATGCGGTCGCAAGAACAATTTTACAGCCTTGTTTTTTTCTTTGCAGAATGTAGCTTATGACGCTTTGATTGTATGGTAATTCTGGGATGTTTATTTCGAACCTCTTTACCAGTTGGTCTTTTAGAAAACCTTTGCCTTTCCATAGCCAAAAAAAGTAATGAAAAAGCAACCAAGGCTTTCTCGATAAAACTCCCAGAGAAGATATAAAAAATAGATCTGTTTCAATCAGTGTGTGGTCAAGATCAACAACTAACGGAGTATTTTTATTTTCCATTATCTAATTTACTCCATTGGTCATATAGACTTTCTAACTGATATTCCATTTCTTTTAACTCAATAGTTAAATTTTTTGCATCAGGATTTTTATAAAAAGTCGGATCTGAGAGTAGTTTTTGAGCCATTGAGATTTCATTTTCTAAGTTTTCAATCATTCCAGGTAAGGAATTTAATTGTTGCCGTTGATTATAAGAGAGCTTTCGAGGTTTTTTTTGTGTTTTCGAAGTTGATGACTGAGTTTTTTTGTTGTTCTTGGTATTTGAATTATCATTTTTTTGATCCATGTAGTCGTCATAACCGCCAACATATTGTTCAATAATTGCATTACCTGCCATGACGATAGTTGAACTAACAATGTTGTTCAAAAATGTCCTATCGTGTGATATTAGTATAACTGTGCCAGAATAATCCACCAGCATCTCTTCTAAAAGTTCAAGTGTTTCAACATCTAAATCATTGGTTGGTTCATCAAGTACAAGAAGGTTGGCCGGTTGAGATAAGATTTTAGCCAACATTAAGCGATTTTTTTCGCCACCAGAAAACATTTTAATAGGCGCCATTGCTTGCTTTCCTGTAAACAAAAACTGGCGTAAATATCCAATCACATGCTTACTTTTACCATTAACATCAATATAATCTCTACCACCAGATACAAAATCCATTGCTTTCACATTAGGCTCAAGTGATTCACGCATTTGGTCAAAATAAGCTAACTTGATTTTTTTAGATCTACGAATACTACCTTTAGTGGGTTGAAGCTCACCCAATAAAAGTCTAATGAGAGTTGACTTTCCAGAACCATTCTCTCCAATAATACCAATTTTATCACCCTTTAAAACTAGCAGCGAAAACGCTCTAACTAGTTCTAATTTTCCAATCTGATAACTAATTTTTTTGACTTCAAAAACAATTTTTGAAACTCGCTTCTCATCTTCAAGAGTGTGAATTTTTATATGGCCTTGCTGTTTCCGACGATTGATATATTGTTTGCGCAATTCTTTTAGCGCTCTAACTCGACCTTCATTACGAGTTCGTCTTGCCTTTATTCCCTGACGTATCCAAACCTCTTCTTGTGCAAGCTTTTTATTAAATCTGAAGTTCTCAAGTTCTTCTGCATTAAGTAAGTCCTCTTTACGTTTTAAGTAGTCTGAGTATCCACATGCAAATATCGATAACTTTCCGCGATCAAGGTCGAATACTTTGTTAGCTATACCTTCGACAAAGGAGCGGTCATGGCTTATTAGAACTAAAGTGCCATGAAATTCTTTAAGCATCTTTTCTAAATCCAGAATTGATGTAATGTCCATATGGTTTGTCGGCTCATCAAGTAAAAGCAGGTCGGGTTCTTGAACAATCGCCTGAGCAATCATAACGCGCCTTCTCAAGCCTCCTGAAAGTGCTGTAAGTTTTGCAATTGGGTCGAGTTTGAATCGGTTTAAAATTGCTTCAATTTTGTGTAAATAATGCCATGCATCTTTCCTCTCAATTAGTTCTTGAAGAGATGAGCTTTCTTCAATTTTGCCATTCTGAATAGATTGGTGATATTTTGCAATGAGTTGTCCAATATCCCCAAGACCTTGGGCGACAATACTGAATAAGGAATGCCCAATATACTGGGGAGGGTATTGCTCCAAATAGCTTATCGTAGTGTCGTTTTTTATTTTTAAGTTTCCATCGTCAGCATAAATCATGCCAGTCAACAACTTCATAAAGCTAGATTTTCCTTCACCATTACGACCAATAAGGGCTATTTTGTCTCCTTTTAGAATAGTTGCATTGACCTTATCTAAAATAATTTTTTCAGAAAATCGTAAAGAAATATTGTCTAAGGTGATAAGTGGCATACGTTAAAATTTAAACTTTAAATATCAACTGTTTGAATGCGTTATTTTATTCAATTTGCACTCTTACTTTTGCTTATTCAAACCACATTTGCTGAAAGTATTGAAGCAAAAGACTTTGAATCACTTGATCAAGAAAGCCGCTACCAGGCTTTAATAGAAGATATTCGCTGTCCAGTTTGTCAAGGTCAAAGTATTGGAGGTTCGAATTCAAGTTTGGCAAAGGATTTGCGTGAACAGGTTCGTCAAATGATACTTAGCAATAAGTCAGATAAAGAGATCTATCAGTTTATGGTTGATCGTTACGGTGATTTCGTAGTATTCAAACCACCAATAAACTGGAAAACGTACTTACTTTGGTTTGCGCCATTAGTTTTTTTAGTATTTTGTTTTATCTATTTGATTCGATCAACGAGAGCAAAAGATGAGATATTAGCTGATTCACCTGTTGATATTGAAAAAGCCAAAAAATTATTGAAATAAATTAATTTTGAAAAACTAGAGCTTACATTAATATTGTTTTATAGGAATAATAGAAGAAAAAAACAATGAGAATAAAGTGAATAAACAAGACGAAAACAAACTCATAGCAGAAAGAAAATCTAAATTAGCCTCTCTAAGAGAGGAGGGCAATCCGTTCGTTAATGATTTTAAACCAAAAGATTTAGCCCAGAATCTTCATAAGGAGTTCGATGAAGCTACAAACACGGTTCTTGAAAAGAGTAATAATGAAGTTTCTTTAGCAGGACGAATAATGCTTAAAAGAGTAATGGGTAAGGCAAGTTTTGTTCATTTACAAGATTCGTCTGGGCAAATACAGCTCTTCGTTACCCGGGATGATTTGAGCGATGGTTTTTACAATAATCAGTTCAAAAAATGGGATATTGGTGATATTGTTGGTGTTACAGGTTTTCTATTTAAAACTAAGACAGGCGAGTTATCAGTTCGTGTTCTAAGTATCAGATTGTTAACAAAATCATTAAGACCTTTGCCTGAAAAATTTCATGGTTTATCTGATCAAGAGACGATTTATCGTCAGCGTTATCTTGATTTGATTATGAACGAAAATTCTCGAAAAGTTTTTCAACGTCGATCTCAAATAATCGCCTATATTAGAAAATTCTTTATTGATCATCGTTATTTAGAGGTAGAGACACCGATGATGCAGGTAATACCAGGTGGAGCAAGAGCTAAACCTTTTATCACTCATCATAAAGCTCTAGATATGGAATTATTTTTGCGAATTGCACCTGAACTATATCTTAAACGTTTAGTTGTTGGTGGTCTAGAGAGGGTATTTGAGATAAATCGTAACTTTAGAAATGAAGGTTTGTCAACTCGCCATAATCCTGAATTCACAATGATTGAGTTTTATCAGGCTTATGCAACTTATCATGACTTTATGGACCTTACTGAGAACTTACTAAAAGGCATAGCGAGTGATATATGTGAATCAAGCAAAATTCACTACCAAGGACATAACTTTGATTTTTCAAAATCGTTTGATCGTTTGAGCGTATTTGATTCGATTTTAAAATATAATCCTCAATTAAAGGCAAGTGATTTGTCTTCAGAAAACGCTAAAAAAACAGCTAAAAAGTTAGGTGTAAAACTCCAAGATAGTTGGGGTTTAGGTAGGATTCAAATTGAAATCTTTGAGTCAACGGTTGAAGAAAAATTAATTCAACCAACCTTTATTACCCAATACCCAACAGAAGTTTCACCTTTGTCTAGGCGTAACGATGAGAATCCTTTTACAACTGATCGATTTGAGCTTTTTATTGGTGGTAGAGAGATTGCTAATGGCTTTTCAGAGCTCAACGATGCAGAAGACCAAGCTCAAAGGTTTCAGGAGCAAGTAAAGGAAAAGGATGATGGAAATGATGAAGCAATGCATTATGATGCTGATTACATTCGAGCTCTAGAATATGGCATGCCACCTACTGCAGGTGAGGGGATAGGAATTGATAGATTGGTGATGTTTTTTACTAATTCTCCTTCAATTAGAGATGTGTTATTATTCCCGCATATGAAGCCTGAGTAAAGTAGGTATGTTGAATGATTTCTATTATTTTTTGGTGTTAAACTTAAAATTAACGACCCTAATATCAACTGTATGATTCCTGTATTAACTATAGATGGCCCTAGTGGTGTTGGAAAAGGTACTTTAGCAAATATTATGGCTCAGAAGCTTGATTGGAATTTACTGGATTCCGGGGCTATCTATCGTGCATTCGCAATTACTGTTCGTAATCATAATATCAAAATTAATGACGTTGATGGTTTGTTAAGATTAGCTAGCGAACTTGACTTAAGGTTCGAATTAATTCCCAATCAGCAATCACTTAACGTTTACCTTAGCGGTGTTGAGGTATCAACTGAACTACGTACTGAAAAAACTGCTGAGTTAGCTTCAAAGCTTGCAATGATAGGACTTCTAAGAAAATCATTACTGATAAAACAGCAACAATTTAGACGCCTCCCAGGTTTGGTAGCTGATGGCAGGGATATGGGTACAGTGGTGTTTCCCGATGCTCCCTATAAAGTTTTCTTGACTGCTGAAGTTGAAGAAAGGGCAAAAAGGCGATTAAAACAGTTGCAAGAGTCAGGTATTGCTGGTAACATTTCGCACACTTTGGCAGAGGTTCAGAAAAGAGACGAAAGAGACGTAAACCGTCAACATTCTCCACTGAGGCCAGCCGAAGATGCGTTAATCATAGACACAACTAATCTTACGATTAATGAAGTCACTACAAAAGTAATGACACTAATTAAAGCTTGAACGGTCAAGCTTTTATTTTTTTAACTAACCCGATATGAATTAAGCTTTAACCGTATTAGCTTAACAATTACCGGTCAACATCGAAATTTATGTCAGAATCGAAATTTATGTCAGAATCATTTTCCGAGCTGTTTGAAAACAGTATAACTCAACAAAACGTAAAGCCTGGAGCCCTATTAATGGGAACGGTTGTCAGTATGAATCGTGAAAAGGCGATTATTAACGTTGGACTAAAATCTGAGGGCTTTATTTCGTTGAACGAATTTAAGGATACCAGAGGAGAGCTTGAAATTACTGAAGGTGATGTCGTTGAAGTGGCACTTGAATCTATTGACGATGGACTTGGTAATACACTACTTTCTCGTGAAAAAGCGAAACGCATTAAGATGTGGCGAGAACTTGAGTTAGCGATGCAATCTAAAGAGGTAGTGAAAGGCTTTGTTACGGGCTCTGTTAAGGGTGGTTTGACTGTTGAAATAGGTGTTATTAAGGCATTTTTACCAGGATCCCTAGTAGATGAAAGACCTGTTAAAGATTTTGATTTTTTAGTGGGACAAGAAATCGAAGCCCTCGTCATTAAGATGGATGAGGTTAGAAATAATATTGTTGTTTCGAGAAAGGCCGTTATGCAAGAAGTTAACTCAGCAGACAGAGAAGCCTTGATTCAAACGCTCGATACCGGTAAGGATGTTGAAGGTGTCGTGAAGAACCTTGCTGATTATGGTGCTTTTATTGATTTGGGTGGTTTAGATGGGTTACTTCATATCACAGACATTTCTTGGCAACGAGTAAATCATCCATCAGAAAAACTTTCAATTGGTGAAAAAATTAAGGTCAAAATCCTTAGCTTTGACAAAGAAAAAATGAGAGTTTCGTTAGGTCTGAAACAATTAACACCGAGTCCTTGGGATAATATTTCTGAACGCTTACCTATAGGCAAGAAAGTAGCAGGAGTGGTCTCTAATTTAACTGATTATGGTGCCTTTGTTCGTGTTGAAGATGGTGTTGAAGGATTAGTTCACGTTAGTGAAATGGATTGGACAAATGCCAATGCTAGACCTTCTAAGTTAGTTAAACTAGGGCAAGAAGTTGATGTTGTTGTGCTTGATGTACAAGAGTCTAAGCATAGAATTTCACTTAGTATGAAGCAAGCAAAAGAAAACCCATGGGAAGCTTTTGAAGATAATCATAAAAGGGGTGATAATATAAAAGTAAAAGTCAAATCAATTACTGATTTTGGTATATTTGTTGGACTCCCAGGTGATATAGATGGACTAATTCATTTGGCTGATATTTCATGGGAAAAGCAATCAGCAGACCAAATTGTTTCTAACTACTCTAAAGGTCAAGAGCTTGATGTGGCTATCCTTAATATTGATGCTGAAAAAGAAAGAATTTCTTTGGGAATTAAGCAACTTAAATCAGATAATTTTTCTCAGTATTTTTCCTTAAACTCTATCGGCTCAATTGTAAAAGGATATGTTAAAGAAGTTGATGCAAAAGGTGCTTTTGTAGAACTAGCAGAAGGTATCACAGGATACTTAAAAGTATCTGAAATATCACAAGATCGAATTGAAGATGCTTCGACTGTTTTAAAACAAGGTGTTGAAGTTGAAGTAGTAATTACTCAGATTGATAGAAGAAATAGAAAAGTTTCTCTTAGTATAAAAGCGAAAGAATCTGTAGAAGAGAAAGCCGCGATGGAAAATTACAAAAAACAATCACCAGAATCTAATGGTTCAACTTTAGGTGACCTATTAAAAGAAGTGAAAGATAAGTAACTTAAACACATTGCTACTGTAAACTATTCGGCGGCTTAATATATATGAAAAAAACGGACCTTATTGAAGCAGTTTCAAAGCAATCTAATATTTCTCGTTCAGAATCAAAGTTTTGTATCGAAGTGATACTAGCAGAAATGAGTTCAGCAATTGCCTCAGGAGATGGAGTTGAAGTACGCGGCTTTGGGGTTTTTTATAAAAGACATCGAAAAGGAAGGATAGGTATTAACCCTAAAACTGGTGAAAAGGTAAAAGTAGCTGAAAAATTTGTACCATTTTTCAAGCCAGGAAAGCTTCTTAAAGAGGCAGTTAATAAAGGTTTATAGACGATTGATTATTAGGCGCTTGTTTAGTATAATTTCTCGTTTTTTTTGGGTCGTTAGCTCAGTTGGTAGAGCACCGGACTTTTAATCCGATGGTCGAGCGTTCGAATCGCTCACGACCCACCATATTCTATAAGGCTTGCAGAGGTGTGAGCCTTTTTTGTTAAATAAATCTTCGTATTTTGTGCAGATTTTGTGCACTTAATTAGAGATTTATCGTGGCAACTATATAAAGCGTTATGCACTCATATGTGTTGAGCATAAGTCGAACCTTATTAATAGAGTGCTGAGTGGTATTTAATTTCAGAATAAACTACAATACTTTTATGAATAAAAGGTTGCAACAGGTACAAATTAACTCTGCTATTGAGCTCTACTCTAAAGGTCGGATACAAGAAGCACTCGATACAGTTGAAACCTTAACCAAAGACTATCCTAATGAAGCATTACTCTATAATATCAGCGGTGTGTGTTTTAGAGCAATAGACCGACTAGATGATGCTGTTAGTAGTTTTACAAAGGCGCTAGCTATTCAACCAGACTACACTGAAGTATATAACAACCTCGGTATTACTCTTAAGGAGCTCGGTCAGCTGGATGAAGCTGTTAACAGTTATAAGAAGGCACTCAGTATTAAGCCAGACTACGCTGAGGCACACAATAGTTTTGGTGTTGCACTCGATGAGCTCGGTCAAATGGACGATGCAATTAAGAGCTACAAGAAGGCGTTAACTCTTAAGCCAGACTACGCCGAAGCGCACAATAATATTGGTATCACATTCCGAGAAGTTGGGCAAATAGATGATGCGATTAAAAGCTTTGAGAAAGCACTAGTTTGCAAACCGGATTACGCTATAGCTCATCGTAATTTAAGTGCCCTTAAAAGATATACAGTAAACGATGCACAGATAGCTCAAATGCAATCACTTCTATCTACTGGCAAGTTAAGTAAACCAGAACGTATACACCTGTCTCTTATACACATCTCCGAGCCCACGAGACCGAGGCTGATCTCGTAAGGCGTAATCTGCTTTAAAAAAAAAATGCGGG
>CAXDLF010000063.1:0-8167 GCA_963989885.1 uncultured Gammaproteobacteria bacterium | reverse complement strand
TTCAAGCAGAAGACGGCATACGAGATCAGCCTCGGTCTCGTGGGCTCGGAGATGTGTATAAGAGACAGAATTATAATATCATCAAAATAGTCTGAAAAGTATATAAATTTTAGGAAAATCAATAGGTTATGAGTTGAGCTCGAAATTCTCTATTTTAGGCAATATTATTAGTTGGGATAGGGATGAATTAAGAAAAATTTCAAAAGATAGAATAAAAGCAATTATGGAGGTACGTATTAACTTAAGTACAAATTTTGCTTAAAAAGATGTAATTAAATTGTTTTTAAGACAAAGACTTGGCTCTGCGTCTTACAAATTTATTTGTTAGCCTGTATTTTTGAGTTGGACTTTTAGGTTTGCCTGGATTTGTAAGTTCAATAAAACCATTTTCAACCAATGGGTTAATAATTGCATTTTTAAATTTTGATTTATTTGTTCTATTTAGAATTTTCATTAGTTCAAGAGCACTGCTTTCATTCTTACAATTTTTCAAAATTTTCAGATGATCTCTACTTAGTCCCTTCTTAGTCCCTAATATTAAATTATCATTGTTATTATCGTATAAAAATGATAATTGCTCAACCTCTTGACTTATTCTTTGGCTTCTTCTGATTTCCTTTGTCCAATCCTCCGATTGACTAATTTCTGGGGATTCTATTGATTCTTCTTTTTTTAAAAACTTAAACATTCTAAGAGGTCTGTATTACTAATGTTTGAGCGAATTATATAGTTGATTACTTGTTTTTGCTATGTATTTATTGGATTTAATTTGCAATATTCACAATTTTTGACACTTTTCTACTAGCAAGTATAGTGATTTTCTATTTTTTAATTAATCTTTATTCGTCGTGTGTAAGTATTTGACTTAAAAACAGCTGTAAACGATCTGATTCTGGATTCTTAAAGAAGTTTATCGGGTCATTTTCCTCAACAATTTGACCCTCATCCATAAAGATAATGCGATTTGCCATTTTCCTTGCAAAGCCCATCTCATGGGTGACGCAGATCATAGTGATACCCCCTTTCGCAAGTTCCACCATTACATCTAGGACTTCAGAGATCATTTCAGGGTCTAGAGCAGATGTTGGTTCGTCAAATAGCATTATTTTAGGTGATGTACACAATGATCTCGCTATTGCTACCCTTTGTTGTTGTCCGCCACTCAATTGATTCGGGTATTTTTCAGCTTGCTCCTTTATATCAACCCTTTCTAGGAATTTTAGTGCCTTCTCTCTAGCTTCTTCTTTGGTTTCATTATGAACCCATATGGGTGCTAGAGTGAGATTGTCTACAATTGTTAGATGAGGAAATAGATTAAAGTGCTGAAATACCATTGCCACTTCGCTTCTAATTTTTCTTATTTTTTGTGCGTCGTCTGTTAGTTCTGTACCAGATACTACTATATTCCCTTCTTGAAACTTTTCAAGGAAATTAACGCACCTTATAAGTGTTGATTTTCCGCTACCTGAAGGACCACAAACAACAATTATTTCACCCTCTTTAACACTCATATTGATGTTTTTTAGTGCATGAAAGTCGCCATACCACTTGTTTAATTCGCTTATTTCAATAATATTTGGTTTGTTGTTGTTTTCTGTTTCCATTTTTATTACCTTTATTAATCTTTATTTTCAGTGTTGAAGCGTATCTCTAGCTTTCTTGAGTAGCGAGACATTGAGTATAATATCACCCAAAATACTATTGTAACAAATACATACCCTTCCGTCTCTCTTCCCAACCAGTAAATGTCTTGACTCGTCATGTTTACCATTGCAAGCATATCCATCAAACCAATAATGAGCACCAACGTTGTATCCTTGAATAAGGAGATTGATGATCCGACAATGTTTGGAATTGAAATTTTCAGTGCTTGAGGCAAAATAATGAGCGCATTTTTTTGGAAATAGCTTAATCCAACTGCATCAGCAGCTTCATATTGACCTTTTGGAATTGCCTGAAGACCTCCTCGTACAACTTCTGCAAAATAGGCAGCCTGGAAAAGTGCTATTCCAATCAAGGCTCTCAACAGCTTATCGAAATTGGTACCAGACTCAAGAAATAACGGAAGCACAAATGAAGCCATAAAAAGAATTGTAATAAGTGGGACTGCGCGAATAAATTCAATAAAAAGTGTTGAAAAGAGCTTAATTACTCTTAAGTCAGACTGCCTCCCGAGCGCCAATACAACTCCTATTGGGAAAGAGATAATAATCCCAACAGAGGCGATTATAAGAGTTAGCAGCAAGCCGCCCCATTGGTGTGTCTCAACAACCGGCAGTAGACCAAAACCACCAGCAATTAAAATGTATGAAACAATAGGATAAGTTACTATCATTGACAGAATGACTCTGTTTTTGTACTTATAGTTTTTAACTAAGCGCACAATCAAAATCAACAGCGCTGTCAAACCATAAAATACATCTGGACGCCAGACCTCTTCACGCGGATAAAATCCATATATAAACATGTATATTTTTTCAAAAATAAATGGCCAACAGGCGGCCTCTTTACCACAACTATCATTGTCAGCCATGACCTCACTAAACTTAATATCGAATCCCAAGATATTGACAGTACCAAAATTAAAGTTTGCACTTAAGAACATCCAATCCAATAATGGTGGAATCGAGATGAAAAGTAAATACAATGACGCAAACGTTAGAAGCCCATTTATCCACGAGGAAAAGAGATTAGTTCTAAGCCATAGAATTGCTCCAATCTGGGTCGTTGGCGGTTTTCTAGCTGATTGTAGTTCGTTTATTGCCATAATTAGCGTTCTGGGATAGCCATTCTTTTGTTAATGATATTGAGTAATAATGAAATGCAAAGCGAGATGAATAGATAGACTAGCATTGCCATCCCAAGAATTTCAACGGCCTGACCAACCTGGTTTAGGACAGTGCCACCGAAGGCTCCCATTAGTTCAGGGTAGCCAATAGCTGTTGCAAGAGAGGAATTCTTGGTTAAGTTCAGGTATTGATTGATCGTAGGCGGTATTGCAACCCTTAACGCCTGCGGCAGAACGATTAATTTAAGTGATTGGGTTTGAGTCAGTCCAATAGCCGCTGCAGCCTCTTTTTGGCCCTTATCAACAGCCTCTATACCTGATCTGATTGCTTCCGCTATATAAGTTGCAGTATAGACACTGAGTGCAAATGTGAGCGCTATGAATTCGGGTACAATTTGCATACCCCCTTTTAGGTTAAATTTACCCAGTACTGCAAAATCGAAATGTAGCGGCGATCCAAGCAGAAGAAAGAAAATTGCTGGAAGTCCTATGACAAGCAACGTAGAATAACCTATTGTTCTGGTATATACACCGGTTTCATCGTGTTTTTTCTTAAAGTAACGTTTCATAAAGACAGTCATAATAATGCCAACTACAAAGGCCATTATTACTAATAAAAAACCATCTTCAACAATAGGTTTAGGTAAGTAAAGACCACGCTGATTAAGAAAAACCATATCAAAAAAGTTAAAGCTCTTTTTTGGGTGCGGGAAAATGTTTATAAAAATGTTATACCAAAAGAAAATTTGCAGTAGGACGGGAATATTTCTGAAAAGCTCTATATACCCCCCTGCCAGCTTGGCTACCAAGTAGTTATTTGAAAGTCTGGCAATACCAATAAAAAGACCAAGTACGGTTGCGAGAATTATGCCAACAAACGCAACAATTAAAGTGTTTATAAGGCCGACATAAAAAACAGTTAAATTGCTCGACTCTGGGGTATAGTCCTGTAGGTAATTACCCAGAAACGGAAGAATATCAAAGCCAGCCCTGTTTTTCAAAAAAGAGAAACCTGTGTGGATTCCTCTTGCCTCGATATTGTCAAACAAATTACCAATTATTGTATAAAAAAGGCCAGCAATTAATAGAAAAGTAGCGGCCTGGAAGAAAAAGGCCCTTGCCTCGTTGTTATACAACAATTCCCTAAAGGTTAAGCCTTTGAGTTGAGACAAGATATTTTGTTGTTTCATGAATATAGAAGCAATAAATAAATTAGAAATTAATCTTATATTTTATTGAATTTAAATTCAATAAAATGAAATTTTTTTTTTGTTTGGGTTAAAAAAAACCAGCCTGCTAAGTATAGCAGGCTGGTTTAAAGGTTAACTAGATAATTGCTTATCTAAATGGAGGCGAATAAAGAATACCGCCTTGTGTCCATAATGCGTTAACGCCACGGGCAATACCAATCGGTGTATTAATACCGATGTTACGCTCGAAGCTTTCAGAGTAGTTACCTACTTGGCTAATGATGTTGTAAGTCCAGTCTGGTGTCAAACCCACATATTCATGAGTATTTCCAGAACGACCCATTAAGCGCTCACGCTCAGGGTTATTAGTAACTTCATCAACAGTAGCGCTAGTAACGCCTAGCTCTTCAGCTGTGATCATTGCATTTAAAGACCATCTTACGATGTTAAACCATTGATCATCACCTTGACGTACTACAGGGCCTAGAGGCTCCTTAGAGATGATTTCAGGCAATACAACATGCTCTGATGGATCATTAGCGGCAGCACGCATTGAATACAAACCTGAAGCGTCAGTTGTTAATACATCACAACGTCCTGAGTCATAGTTTGTCAAAGTTTGTGCATTTGTGTCCGAGACAACCGATTGATAATCAATACCATTCTGCTTACCCCAGTCAGCTAGGTTTAGCTCAGTTGTTGTACCCGCCTGGATACAAACAGCCGCGCCACCAAGCTCTAGAGCACTAGAAATGCCTAAATCAGACTTAACCATAAAACCTTGACCGTCATAATAGTTAACACCGGCAAAGTTCAATCCAAGAGATGCATCACGAGTAATTGTCCAAGTCGTGTTTCTAGACAACATATCGATCTCACCTGATTGAAGTGCAGTAAATCTTTCTTTAGCTGTTAATGGTACAAATTTAACTTTTGTTGCGTCACCAAGCGTTGCAGCAGCAACCGCACGGCAAACATCAACATCAACACCTGTCCAAGTACCCGCAGAGTCAGCAGCAGAAAATCCCGCCAGACCTTTGGAAACGCCACAACTAACGTAGCCTTTACTTTGAACATCACTCAACGTAGAAGCCTGCACAGCGAGTGCGCCGACGAGCAAGAATGATGCGACAAACAATTTTACTAATTGTTTCATATATTTCTCCTAATGAGTTTCTAAAGTATATCAATCCATCACAATTGAATGAGGATTACAGAAATTTTATCACTAGTTTGTAACTATGTTGAAATTATTTTATAAAAAATAGAAATTAATTTTAAACAAAATAGGCTTTCAAAGCTTTGCTCTATAGTCAAATATGCTAGTTCTATTCCTCAAAATTAAGAACTTAATAATTTAATTAAATTCAATTTACTAACTATCAACCTGAACAATCAGATTCACAATTAAGTCGTCATTATGAAATCAATTCAAACAAATTAGATTATTTGAATATATTATATTATTTATAGTTAAATCAATAAGTTATGAGATTAATAGTTATTTATTACAACGATTATTGAAATATTTTTTAACTATATATAGTTATTAATTACCTGTAGTGGTATAAAATAACTAATATATACTTAAATTAATAATTAATGATGAATAAAAAAACGATTGAATATCTTGCTATGGTGCGAGATAAGACAGGGTTTTCAGACTATAAAATTGCTAAGAATTATGGTATTAATCAATCAAATCTAAGCAAATATAGCTCTGGTAAAGCTGCATTGAGCGAAACGCATGCCTGGTTATTCGCTAATATCCTTGATATAGACCCTGCTGAAGTCGTTGCTCATACTAAATATGAGCATGCCGTTAATACTGGTAAAAAAGATAAGGCCATATTTTGGCAAGAACAGCTTAATAAAATTTTTTCGTCATCTGAGCCCATTAAAATTCAAATCGCCCAATTTAATGCAATTGTTGGTGATATTAGAAAAAATACTCAAAAAATGTTAAATTTAGTTACAGAAGCTTCTGATGCTGGAGCACATCTCATTGTCTTTCCTGAAATGTCTCTTACTGGCTATCCTCCTGAGGACCTTTTGTTTCGGGATGGATTTATGACTCAAGTTGAAGATGAGATAGATTATCTGTGTGATTCAATTCCTTCTACAATAAGTCTTTTGTTTGGCGCTCCCTCACGAAATGACGTATCACTTTTTAATAGCGCTTATTGTATTCAAAATAATAGAATTTCGCATATTTATAATAAACAAGAATTACCTAATTATGGTGTCTTCGATGAAAAGCGCTATTTTTCTTCTGGAAACCAATCTTTTGTCTTTGAATGTCAAAAAACTAAAATTGGTGTTTTGATTTGCGAGGATCAATGGATTGATGACCCTATCACTAGACTTTGTCAATTAGATGTTGATATTGTGATAAGCCTTAATGCATCACCTTTTCAAGCTGAAAAACATAAAGATAGATTGAATATTTGTAAAAATTACGCTTCAAAGTTCGGGATTTCGTATATTTACGTCAATATGGTTGGTGGTCAGGATGAAGTGGTTTTTGATGGAAACTCCTTTGTTCTTAACTCTGATGGAACTCTAGTTCAACAATTGCCTGAATTTAAGGAACATTCCTGTCTTCATACAGACTTTATGCAAAGCTTTGACTCTGTTGTCTTGGAGGAGTCAATATACTCCGCTTTAGTTTTAGCTACTCGTGACTATATTCAAAAAAATTCTTTTTTCGGAGCTCTTATTGGTCTTTCTGGAGGTATTGATTCTGCATTAACACTCGCTATTGCGGTCGATGCTATAGGTGCGGAAAATGTCCATGCTGTCATGATGCCCTATCAGTTCACTTCTACCATGAGCTTAGAAGACTCCGAATTGCAGGCGCTTAGTCAAGGCGTCACTTTTTCAAATATTGATATTCATCCAATGGTTGAATCATTTAATCTTGCTTTAAAAGATCTTTTTAAGGATTCCTTTAGTGATATTACTGAAGAAAATATTCAAGCAAGGGTTCGTGGAGTGTTATTGATGGCACTATCAAATAAACATCATAAAATTGTTTTAGCAACAGGTAACAAATCTGAAATGGCCGTTGGATATGCGACTCTTTATGGTGACATGTGTGGTGGCTTTGCTCCCCTTAAGGACATCTCGAAAACTATGGTCTATCAACTTGCAAATTATCGTAACACATTATCAAGAGTCATTCCCGACCGCGTTATAACTAGACCTCCTTCTGCTGAACTTTCTCCTAATCAGCTAGACCAAGATTCTCTACCGCCTTATGACATATTGGATGATATATTAGTAAGATTCGTCGAAATGAAGCAATCTGTTAATGAAATATCCGAACAAGGACATGATCTAGCATTAGTTAACAAGATTACTTCAATGATTCTAAAAAATGAGTATAAGCGTCGACAGTCAGCTCCAGGTCCAAAGATAAGTAGTAATGCCTTTGGTAGAGAGAGACGCTACCCTATGACATCAAAATTTCAACCCTAATCTTGATTGCTGATATAACCACTATCAGACAGCATAGTCTTGAAAAATCTTAACCAATCCAGCAGCCTTATGTTTAGTTTCTGCCAATTCTCTTTCAGGAATTGAGTCATATACAATTCCTGCTCCAGCTCGAAAAGTCAGCTTTTTATCAGTATGCACAAAGCTACGGATAAGAATATTAAAATCCATTTTTCCATCCTGACTAAGATAGCCAAGAGAGCCAGTATAAGGACCTCTTGGCATTTGTTCTAGTTCACTAATAATTTGCATACATCTCACTTTTGGACAGCCAGTAATAGTACCTCCAGGAAAGAGAGCCTGAATTATACCTTTTATGCCCACACTTTCTTTAAGTTTTCCCTTAATATTGGAAACGATATGATGAACATAAGGATAGGTTTCTAGTGTCATAACTTCATTGACAAACACACTACCGTATTCACACACCCTTCCCATATCGTTACGCTCTAGGTCAAGAAGCATGATGTGCTCTGCTATCTCCTTTGGATGATTAATTAAGCCCTCTTTTTGGACTTCATCTTCAGAGCCTTCGCCTCTTGGATGAGTGCCTGCGATAGGTCTGGTTTGTAAAATACCATCTCGAACACAAAAAAGCCGTTCCGGTGAAGAAGACACTATACTGAAATTTTCATATTGAATAAGAGCTGAAAATGGTGCAGGAGTAGAATTTTTTAAAGCGCGATATATA
>CAXDLF010000062.1:0-8168 GCA_963989885.1 uncultured Gammaproteobacteria bacterium | reverse complement strand
TTTTCGCGCTCAAAGTCAACATCTTGACAAAGCAATTTCATTAACTTACGTGCATTAGGACCTACAATGGCAATGGTTGCATACTGATCAGTAACACTATTGAGGTGAACATCCAAATCACTCCATTCAGTCTGTAACCACATTTCTAATGCGGAATAAACACTTGCAGCACCGCCCGTTGTAGTCGTCATAATGAAATGGTTGTCACTTATACAGGTTGATACACCATCATCAATAATCATCCCTTTTTCATTACACATAAGGCCATAGCGACAACTGCCCGGTGCAAGCTTCATCCATGCATTGGTATAAACTCTTGATAAAAACTCTCTGGCGTCACTCCCCTGAACGTCAATCTTACCTAGCGTTGAAGCGTCCATCATGCCAAGCGAGGTTCTCGCAGCCAAACATTCCCGATGTACTGCCTGATGGATATTTTCACCTGCTTTTGGATAATACCAAGGACGATACCATTGCCCCACAACCTCAAACTCTGCCCCACTTGCAACATGGGAATCATGGATTGTCGTATAGCGCTGGGGATCAAAAAAGTCCCTAATCTCTCTACCTGCCATGGCACCAAAATCAACTCCGTTGTATGCAGGACGAAAAGTCGTCGTTCCTACATCTGACATCGAGACTTCCAATAATTCGGCTGCGACTGCTATGCCGTTAATATTACCTGTTTTCCCTTGGTCAGTTCCAAAACCCATAGCTGTATAGCGTTTGATATGTTCAATCGAACGATAACCCTCTCTTATTGAAAGAGCGACATCCAAAGTAGTTACATCATTTTGCAAATCAAGAAATACTTTTGGCTTATTAAGGATTTCTTTTGGAGTGAAAAATTGACTAACATTGAAATAGTTTGCGTAATTTTCACTCAATATTTCCTGTTTCAACTCATTCACAGTGCCCAGTGCATTGAGGGTAAATTGGGCTTTATTTTTTGCATCAATGATAGCATCTTGCCAAGCGCCTGCACCTGCTACTGCGCCACACACCTCTCTGTTATCTCGTTCTTGTTGGGGTAAAAATGATTGTGAAACTTCATCAAAATAAGTTTTAGCAGCGTTATGACAATCAAGATGAACGACTGGATTAAAACCGCCAGAAGTTGCCAATAAATCACAACTCAATGTTTGTGTATCTCCAAAAATATGCCAATTATTGCCTTGAAGTTTTGTTTGTTTAATTTCAACAGCTTTAACCTGATGTGTACCAAGTGCCTTAACGACAGAATAACCCTGTAAGACCTTTACATCTGCTTTTTTTAGCTCGACAACAATCTCATTTGGATCTTTGGGAGGTCTGACGTCAATAACTATGCACTCAATGCCATTAACATGAAGGTCTCTAGCCGTACAATAAATACTGTCATTGTTACCATACACAACAACTTTTTTGCCTGAAATTACACCATATTCATGCAGGTAACGTCTCACTGATTGACTTAACATAATATTGGTCAAATCATTGGCCTCAAAAAGCATAGGACGTTCATGGGCACCTGTTGCTAAAATGACTTCTTTGGCTCGAATTCTATGTATTATTTTTCTAGCCTTTTGGGGTTCCGATGAATTTAGAGACTCAGCTGTTCTGATATTTTCAAGAACTTCAATGAAGTTATGGTCATGCCACGCATAGGCGGTTGATTGGGTCAGTAGTTTCAATCGCTCGCTATCCTCATTAGCAAAAGATAATAATCTATTTACACTATCTTTATGCCATGTCATAGCATCTTCATCGCTTGAGAATTCATTAAATAATTCACCACCCAATCGTGTGCGTTCATCAACCAGAATGACTCTTTCTTTCTGAGAATTGCTAAGCACCTCCAATGCTGCTGAAATACCTGCAACACCACCACCAATGATTACGACTTCGGCGTGATGAAAGATATGGTCATAAACATCAACATCTTCTTCAGTAGGTGCTTTTGAAAACCCTGAAAATGCCCGAATACTGTCTTCCACTTTTGCCCAAACCTTTTGTTTGATAAAAGTCTTATAGTAAAAACCAGCCGGCATAAAACGATGTAGTGGCTTGATAAAGGCACGCATATCAAATGCATTAGGGTTACTTGCACTAACAGCACTTAGGCCATCATAAAGCCTAATCTCAGTAGCCTTTAGATTAGGGGTATAACGACCACCTATCTCTAATGATACCAAGGCGTTTGGCTCTTCAATACCAGCAGCCATAAGGCCACGTTTCCGTCCATACTTAAAGCTTCTCGTAAACAAAAGTGCATCATTTGCCAGTAACGCAGATGCCAAAGTGTCACCCTCATATCCCTTATATCGTTTATTGTTAAAAATAAAATTCAACGACTTAGAATAGTCAACTTGATGGCTTGAATGTTGCGCTAATCTCATAATTCAGTCTTGCTATTTATTGCACCGAAAGGTGCTACTTGTAATATTTGGTGACTGATAGTTGAACGCTCTACCAAGAAATATTTCCGACAACCGTTGGCATGAGCCCATTGTTCCCAATGACTGCCTTTGTGGTTGGTGCGGTAAAAAACGTAATCGGCCCATTCTTCGTCACTGATGCCTTCTGGATTCTTAGGTCTTGCGATAAATGCCTCTCCAGCTGGGGAAAATTCACTCTGGTCTCTTGATTCTTTGCAGTATGGACAATGAATTAATAACATATTGTTACCTATTTTGTGAACTAGTGGGCCACACCTGCGGCTCCATGTTCGTCAATTAGTGCACCGGTTGTAAAACGATCAATATGGAATGGCTCTGCTAGTGGGTGCTGTTTGTCTTGGGCAATGGTATGTGCAAAAACATTACCAGAGCCGGGTGTTGCTTTAAAACCTCCTGTACCCCAACCACAATTGAAATATAGACCCTCAACCTTCGTCGGACTAATAATAGGGCAAGCGTCAGGACAGACGTCAACAATACCACCCCATTGTCTATTCATGCGGACGCGCGAAAATATAGGAAATAATTCCAATATAGCTGCTGCAGCATGTTCGACAATCTTTGTGCTGCCCCTCTGAGCATAAGAGTTATAGCCATCAATACCTGCACCAATGACAAGATCTCCCTTATCGCTTTGGCTAATATAGCCATGAACGGCGTTAGACATCACAACAGTGTGCAGCACCGGTTTCATCGCTTCAGAAACAAATGCCTGTAAAGGGTGGCTCTCAATTGGCAACCTAAGGCCCGCCATTTTTGCAATCACTGAAGAATGACCCGCACTGACACAACCTATACGGTCTGCTAAAATTTCTCCCTTGGTTGTTTTAACACCTTTTACTCTTCCTTCTACGACCTCAATATCAATCACTTCGCAATCTTGAATAATGTCAACCCCTAGCATTGAGGCGGCTCTAGCAAACCCCCAGGCAATACCATCATGTCTAGCAACGCCACCGCGAGCCTGGTAGGAAGCACCCAAAATTGGGTATCTTGCATTTTTCGATATATTTATAATGGGGATTTGTTGCTTTATCTCGTTAGCATCAACAACCACAGCATCGACACCATTAAGAACGTTTGCATTAACTCTACGCTCAATGTCTCGCATATTTTGCAAAGTATGGCCTAAATTGTAGACACCTCTCTGACTAAACATAACATTAAAATTGAGATCTTCACTGATACCTTCCCACAACTTCAGCGCATGCTCATATAGGCTAGAAGCTTCATCTCTAAGATAGTTTGAACGAATAATAGTAGTGTTTCTACCAGTATTGCCACCACCAATATAACCTTTTTCGACAACAGCAACATTGTTGATGCCGCATTCTTTTGCTAAATAGTAAGCTGTTGCTAAACCGTGCCCACCACCGCCAATGATAATAACGTCATATTTAGATTTAGGTTGAATCAATGGAATTGCTTGATCCCAATCTTGGTCATTCAAGCCAGCTTTTAGTAGTGAATACCAGGAATATTTTTTTTGCATAATTCTACTCAATCAATAAATGTATCATTCCAGTAAATAATATATCAAATCACAATTGTAGCACTCAGCATTATGTAAATGCCTGAGAACACAAAATATCTAGAGGCCATAATCCAATATCTTTTATTATCAGTTAATTAAAGCATAAAGTAAAAAGAGCAAATTTTATCAATGAAGAATGTTCAAAGCAATAACTTTGTTTTAAGCCAGAAAATAAGCAAATCAGAGTTTTTAAGGCATCGGAATAATGTGCTGTTTTCTTGCGGCAATACCTTGTAAAACAATAGCTGTCAGAATAAAGAACCCACCAATAAAAGTATTAGTTGCTGGAATTTCATTAATTCCAATGATAGGTAACCAAGCCCAAAAAATACCAGCAACCACTTCAAGCAGTGTTAGTAGAACAAGTTCCGCGCTAGGCAAATATTTTGCCCCCAAACCAAATAGAATCAATCCAACAGCAATAACTACGCCATGAATCAAACTGATTCCTATATTGATTGGTGGCATTTCAAAACTAGTACCTGTTGCAACAAGTAAAATTGATACTAGTATTACACTAAAAAAACCAGCAAGTGCTGGCGTTAGCAATTTGGGAACCTCAGGATTGTGGCGAATGGTAATCGTATAAATGGCAAAACCAAGTGCCACAAAGAACCCATAAATCGCACCAATTAGCGTACTAGATTTTCCGGAGCCCCAAACCATAATAATTACACCAACAACAACAATTACCATGTTTACTAATGTGGTTCGACTGAGCTGCTCCCCTAGAATTAAATACCCCAGAAATGCAGCAAGAATCGGCGCTAATGCGAGCATTAACAAACTCACAGCAACACTTGTTGTCGTTAAAGCATAAATCCAACCAAACATAGTAAAAGATAACACAAGACCGCCAAAAACACTCCAAATATCGATTCGTTTCAATGAATCAAGAAAATTTCTGCCTTCTCTAAAAAAAACATAAGCAATAACAACCAAGAAAAGAATAATTCCTCGATAAAAGATGAAGGGAAGCCTATAGTGTTCTGCGTCTTCTAAAAAACGAACAAGTGGCGCACCCAAACTCCAGAAAAGTCCACCAATAACCACTAGAACGAAACCCAAGAAATAATTATTCTGCATTTTTTCATGCTCCTTAATAACATCTGATTAGATGTTACTGATTTGCGCATTTTGTTCCTAAATTGAATTGCTGTCAATCATTATTTTTACTTTACTATCTGAGCATAATAAAACTTGAAGATTGAATTTAAAATATACTATATCAATTAAAACTTAACAGCATGGTGCATGAACTCACAATCTCAACAAGATAAAAAACTTTGGCAATTTTGGATTGATCGTGGCGGAACCTTTACAGATATCGTTGGCTGCAACCCAGATGGTGAGATTTTGATACATAAATTACTCTCAGAAAACCCAAACCAATACGCTGACGCTGCGATTCAGGGCATACGTGATTTACTCAAATTAACCCATAAAGATGCAATTCCAATGGCTCAAATTGGTGTCATAAAAATGGGTACAACAGTTGCCACAAATGCCTTACTGGAAAGACAAGGTGAAAAAACACTGCTTGCCATTACCGAAGGTTTTGGAGATATCTTAAGAATTGGCTATCAAAACCGACCCAAACTCTTTGCAATTGATATCCTGCTTCCAGAAATGCTCTATAGTGACGTTATTGAAATTGACGAACGCCTTGACTCACATGGATGTGTTATTAAACCACTTGATGAAAAAACTACTGAAACGCAATTACAAAAATACTTTATAGATGGTTATAGAACACTTGCAATTGTTTTGATGCATGGCTATCGATATTCTGAACATGAAAAAAAAATAGCAGCCATTGCTAGGAGAGTTGGTTTTACTCAAATTTCGATTAGTCATCAAGTTAGTCCATTAATGAAAATTATTCCTAGAGGTGATACCACTGTACTCGATGCATATTTATCCCCAGTACTTAGACACTACATCAGCCAAGTAGAAAACGCGCTTGGCAGAGAGGCGGAACAAACAGGCCGCTTAATGTTTATGCAATCAAATGGCGGACTAACCGATGCACGCTTTTTTGAAGGAAAGGATGCAATACTTTCAGGACCTGCAGGTGGTGTTGTTGGAATGGTTAAGACTGCAAACGCAGCAGGCTTTAATGAATTAATTGGATTTGATATGGGCGGCACTTCAACTGACGTCTCTCATTTCTCAGGTGATTACGAGCGTGCTTTCGAAACCGAAGTTGCTGGAATCCGTTGTTGTGCACCAATGATGCTCATCCATACTGTTGCCGCTGGCGGAGGCTCTATACTTCATTTTGACGGATCACGCTATAGAGTTGGCCCTGATTCAGCAGGCGCCAACCCAGGTCCCGCATGTTATCGAAATGGAGGGCCTTTAACGATTACTGATTGTAATGTCATGCTAGGCAAACTAGACCCAGACTTCTTTCCTAAGGTTTTTGGCCCGAAAGCTGACCAGCCTCTTGATAGTGAAATTGTAAGAGAAAAATTTAATGATCTGACAAAAAAAATCGAAAATGCAACGGGTAAGACAATTACACCCCAAGAAGTTGCAGAAGGTTTTCTTTCTATTGCCATTGATAACATGAGTAACGCTATCAAAAAGATCTCAGTTCAGAGAGGTCATGATGTAAGTGACTATACCTTGTCTTGTTTTGGTGGTGCAGGCGCTCAACATGCATGTCTTGTGGCAGACAATTTAGGAATGAAGCAAATTCACCTTCACCCATTCGCAGGAGTTCTATCAGCCTTTGGTATAGGTCTTGCAGACACTCGTACAATTAATGACATGGCAATTGAAGCTCAACTTGATCAACAACTACTCACAACCATTTCTTTAGAACTTGAAACACTCAAGCAAAGAGGTGCTGAAGACTTATTAGCGCAAGGATTGAATATCTCAACTCTGGCCCACCATCAACGTGTCTATATCCGCTATCTAGGCTCGGATACGGCGATAGCGGTCGCCTTTAACGATCTTAAGAAACTGATAAAAGAATTTGAAAGCATTCATTCTGATCGATTTGGTTTCATCTCTCCAGAAAAAAAACTGATAGTTGAGTCTATTCAAGTTGAGACTATATCAAAAAGTAGCCAAACGACCTTAAAAACTGACACCTTAAACACAAAACAACTCTCAAAATTCGCTGAAAGACAGGTTGTAATGGCTGGAAATATTCACAAGGTTTGTTTTTATGATCGTCAACAAATCCCTATAAACATTGAAATTATTGGACCTGCAATTATCATTGAACAAGCCTCCACTATTGTTATTGAGCCGGGTTGGAGAGCACAGCTTTCATCGAATAATGATTTAATTCTAGAACGAATAGAACCACTTGAAAGACAAAACGCGATAGGCACTAATGTTGACCCTGTAATGCTTGAGATATTTAATAACCTGTTTATGAATATTGCGGAACAAATGGGTACAGTTCTTGAGAATACTGCGGCCTCCGTTAACATCAAAGAGAGACTTGACTTCTCCTGTGCAATATTTACACCTGAAGGAGAGCTTGTTGCTAATGCGCCACATATACCGGTGCACTTAGGATCAATGAGTGAATCAATCAAAACAATTATTCGTGAAAACTCTAGCTCAATGAAATCAGGTGACGCATTTTTAATGAATGCGCCCTACAACGGCGGAACTCATTTACCTGATATCACTTTGATTAAACCCGTTTATGATGAAAAAAATAGTAAAGTTATTTTTTATGTTGCCAATCGTGGGCATCATGCTGATATTGGAGGCATGACACCTGGTTCTGCACCTGCGAACTCGACACATGTTAATGAGGAAGGAGTTCTTATAGATAACTTTAAACTCGTGTCTTCAGGCAAATTTTTAGAAAGCGAGATACATCAACTGCTGAGTTCTGGCCCCTATCCCTGCAGAAATATTAAACAAAATATTGCTGACTTAAAAGCACAGGTAGCTGCAACAGAAAAAGGGGCGAAAGAATTAATCGTTATCATTAAACGTTATGGGCTTGATGTTGTTCATGCTTATATGCAACACGTACAAGACAATGCAGAGGAATCAGTTCGCAGGATTTTAGATGTACTGGAAGATGCTAGTTTCACCTACAAAATGGATGATGGTCATCAAGTAAGTGTTGCCATTAGGGTTGATAAAATCAAACGTTGCGCAACGATTGATTTTACTGGAACCAGTTCACAACACCCCGGCAACTATAATGCGCCAAT
>CAXDLF010000061.1:0-8226 GCA_963989885.1 uncultured Gammaproteobacteria bacterium | reverse complement strand
AGAGTACTTCTAGGAATGCTGGAGGCGACAGCTGGCGAAGTTAAATTAGATGGTCAAGATATATCAATGCTTTCAACCCAAGAAAGAATTAGTCTGGGATTGGCTTTTGTTCCTCAGAACAAAAACGTATTTCCATCAATGACGGTTGAAGAGAATCTTGAGATGGGTGGATTTCTAAGATTGGATGATATAAACAAAACAATTGAAGAGGTGTATTCTCTTTTCCCCATCCTTTATGAGAAGCGCAAACAACTTGCAGAAGAGCTTTCAGGTGGACAAAGACAACAGGTTGCTTTTGGAAGAGCAATGATGACTCAGCCTTCTGTAATGCTTCTAGATGAGCCTACGGCAGGAGTGTCACCAATTGTTATGGATGAAATTTTTTCCAATATATTGGATGTTAGAAATGCTGGTATGGCGGTTCTTATGGTTGAACAGAATGCCCAACAGGCACTCAATATAGCTGATAAGGGTTATGTTTTAGTATCGGGTCGTAATGAACATACTGGAACGGGTAGTGAATTGATTAATGACCCTGAAGTCAGAAAGAAATTTTTGGGAGGTTGAATGTCAGATTCTATTGATATTATTAACGCCTTCGCTTTAATGACGAACTTTGTCATTCTCCCGGCGCTTTCATATGGCTCACAATTGGCACTAGGTGCTTTGGCGGTGACTTTAGTATATTCAATTTTGAGGTTTTCCAATTTTGCCCAAGGTGACAGTATGGCCTTTGGAACGATGATTGTTATATTACTTACTGGTTTTATGATTGGCAAGGGTTGGACAATTACTGGAATTCCAACTGCTCTCTTAGTAATTCCTATTGCGGTAATTGGAACTTCAATCTATATGCTTACAATGGACAGGTTGGTTTACAGGCACTATCGTAGAATAAAGGTTAAGCAGAATATTGTCGGTATTACAGCATCAATAGGCGTTATGTTTATTACGGGGGGTATAGTTAGGTTTATATTAGGAGCTTCTCCACAAAGATTTGAAGATGGTGAGAGATTTATTTTTTCTGTAAGAGAATTCAAGGCTTTTACTGGGCTCGAACAGGGTATAGCTCTTAAAACTTCTCAGTTCCTTACTATCACTATTGCTATATTACTTGTTGCTTTTCTATTTTATTTTTTACAAAAAACTAAAACTGGAAAAGCTATGCGCGCTTATTCAGATAATACAGAATTGGCTCTTCTCTCTGGTATTGACCCAGATAAGGTGGTGCAAATAACCTGGTTACTGGTCGCAGCTCTTACTACAATAGCTGGCGCACTTTATGGGCTTGATAAAGGCTTTGCACCGCAACAATATCATTTATTGCTTTTACCAATTTTTGCCTCAGTCATCGTAGGTGGTATTGGGTCACCATTGGGGGCAATAGCGGGTGCCTTTTTGGTCTCATTTTCTGAGGTACTGCTTACTTACGCCTATAAGAAGTTTTTAATATATTTGTTGCCACTTTCTATGCATCCTAATTCCTTGGTTCAGCTTATTGGAACTGAGTATAAATATGCAATATCTTTTGTTATTTTGGTAACTGTTCTCTTAATTAGGCCTACAGGATTACTTAAAGGTAAGGTGATAGACGGTGATTAATTTTAATAATATATGGGAGTCTTATAAAACCATAATTAGTTTTACAATTATGGGTTTGGTGCTTTTATTTGTTGGGTTAAACCAATCATGGGCTTTGGTACTTGGCATCGTAAACTTATCTCTAATTTCAGCTATTATGGCTCTGGGCGTAAATATTCAATGGGGTTATGCAGGTCTTTTTAATGTAGGAATTATGGGTTTTGCTGCTCTAGGTGGTGTCAGTGTAGTTTTGATAGCTCAGCAGCCTGTTACCGAAGCTATTGATGCGGGTGGTTTAAAAATGTTATTTGCCCTAGTTCTTGGTGCTATAACTATTGTTACTGGAGTAGTGCTTAATAAGAAAGGCTTTAATAAATGGTTAATAGCCTCAATAGTCGTTATTGGTTATCTATTTACTAGGCATTATTTTTCTGAAGCTTCAGATGTAATTGAAAAAGTAGATCCAGCAATTACAGGCTATTTGGGTGGATTTGGTTTTCCAATTGCTTTTTCATGGATTGTTGGTGGCTTGGCCGCTGCAGGAGCTGCTTGGTGGATTGGAAAGATTGCTTTGAGCTTAAGGGCGGATTATCTTGCAATTGCAACCTTGGGTATTTCAGAAATAATTCTTTATGTCGTTAAAAATGAAGACTGGTTGGTACGTGGGGTAAAAAATGTTGCCGGACTTCCTAGACCTGTTCCTTATGAGGTTGACATGCAGAAGTCTGAATGGCTGCAAAATATTGTTGCCTGGATTCATCGCTCAGACCTGGCACTATTAACTCAATCAGACCAAGTTGCTCAGTTAAGTGAGTATGTCAGAGGAGCATCAGTCGTTTTTGTTAAACTTTGTTATTCAGGCTTATTTGTTTTAATTTTAGTAGCTTTGATTGTGCTTTCCAATCTTGCTTTAAACTCTCCATGGGGTAGAAAAGTAAGAGCCATAAGAGATAATGAGGTTGCTGCTTCGGCTATGGGTAAAAACATCACTCGCCAGCATCTTCAAATTTTTGTTATTGGCTCTGCAATTGTTGGAGTTGCCGGTGCATTATTGGTGACTTATGATGGAATATTCATTCCTACTGCATACGTTCCCCTCAGGTTTACTTTTTTGATATGGGTAATGGTTATTCTTGGTGGATCTGGCAATAATTTGGGGTCTGTTTTGGGTGCATTTATAATCTGGTTCATATGGATTCAGTCTGGTCCAATGGGACTTTGGGTTGTTGAAATGCTTGGCAATAATATGCAAGAAGGGAGTGCATCACTAGAATTTATTGAAGATCGAGTTCACTATCTGAGGCTAGTCTTTATGGGAACTATATTGCTCTTGATCATGAGATATTCCCCTGGGGGCATTCTTCCGGAAAAAAATAAAGAGCTATAGTAATTGTATAAATAGTTGAAAAAACATCTTTAATAATAAAAGTTGATTCTTTACTTTTTTTAAATATTTTCAACACAAAACCCAAGAAAATGTTTATCATTAACCCGAATCCCTTTTGAAATGTGCTTTAATCTATTAAGCATTGGGAGGCTTTTTTTTATAAATAGGAGAGAAAATGAAACGTTATATTAGAAATACGGCTGGTCTTGTTCTTTCAGCAACTATGGCGACAGCATCATTCGGTGCTACAGTTAATGTTGGTGAGTTACAAGGTTTTACGGGGCCGCTTGAATCTATGATAGGACCTATGTCTGGTGGTGCTAACCTTGCTGTAACGGAAGCGAATGCATCTGGTAGGTACCTTCAGGGAACCCTTAATGTTGTTCAAGGCGATTCAGTATGTATTGATGCAGCTGTTGCAATTGCTGAAGCGGAACGCCTGATTAATGATGAAAATGTTATGGCTATTATGGGTCCTAACTGCTCAGGTAATACTGGTGCAGTTATAACCAATGTGCTAGTACCTAATGGTGTAGTTGCAGTTTCACCATCAGCTACTTCACCTGCCTTGACTACCCTAGAAGATGGTGGTTGGTTCTTTAGAACAGCACCTTCGGATGCAAGACAGGGTCCAGTACTTGCAGATATTGCAATTTCTAGAGGTCAAACTGATATGGCTGTAACGTGGTCAAATAGTGACTACGGCAAGGGATTAGCAGATGCATTCATAACTGCTTATGAAGCTGCAGGTGGAACAGTTACTGCTAAGGCAGGACATGAAGACGATAAGGCTGACTACTCTGCTGATGTCGCTGCATTGTCTGCAGGTGGTTCTGCGACTCTAGCTGTATTAGGTTATGCTGATACTGGTGGTAGAGGGATCATTGCTGCTTCAGAAGATACAGGTGCTTTTACTGACTACGTATTTGGTGATGGCATGATTAGTGAGGTAACTTCAGGAGCGGTTGCAGATGGCTCATGGGGTACTTTACCTTCTCCGGATGCTGCTCTAGGTGCTAACTGGAAAGCAGTAGCTGAAGCAGGCGGTGTTGATGGTTCAGGTGTATTTTCTGCTGAATCTTATGATGCTATGGCTTTGATCATTCTTGCTTCTCAGGCTGCAGGCTCAACTGACAGAGCTGCTATTCAGGCTCAAGTTCTAAATGTAGCCAATGCGCCTGGTATTCAATGCCAGGCTGGTGAGTTAGGCACATGCTTGAAATATATCTCAGGTGGTCTAGTAGTTGACTATGTTGGTGCTACTGGAGTTGAGCTGGATGCAGGTGGTACAGCTAACGGCTCATATGCTGAGCGTGAAGTTATTGGTGGTGTTTTTACTGACGTAAAGATCCATAAATAATAAGCTCTAAAATATCTATGAAAAGCCCATCTTTTGATGGGCTTTTTTTTCATTAAACTTATTTTATTTAATTATTTATTGTAGTAAAGTATGAATATACAACCAGAAATTTCAAAAGTATTATAATAGTTTTTAGAGTTATTAGGGTAAGGATTGAAAATGGGTCAGGATGAATTATGGGATAGCGTGAAAAAAGCTGCTAAGTCGTCGCTTGAACGGTTTGATAATCTAGATAAAAACTACATTTTTTATCTAGAGGAAATGGTGACCCCAAAGTTACTTACGGTTTTCTATTGGATATTATTGTTCGCATTTATAACAAAAGGTATTGGGGATATATTTGAGGGTGATTTCTGGCGTGGTATGGTTTGGATTGTTGGTGGCTCTCTTGCATCACGGGTAGCTTGTGAGCTTGTTGTTGTCCTGTTTCGTATTAATGAAACCTTGCATGTTATCAGTGACAACACGAAAGATCTTGATAGCTTCAGCAATAATGAATCTGAAAAAAATTTATACAAACGATAGATCTCTAAATAACCCCCCTTTATTCAACAATAGTGAACTTTTTCTTTATATTGGAAAGAATTCATGAATAGAGGCATCATACTTATCGTATCGGGTTATCTTCTTTGGGGATTGTTCCCTATTTATTGGGCGTTATTAAATCACGTAAACCCCTCAGAAGTTCTACTTCACAGAGTGGTTTGGGCTGTGCCTATTCTTTTTGTGATTATCTACTTGAAATCAAGTTGGCATGATAATTTCAAGACCTCTATTGCTTCTCGTAAGGAGATACTTTTCTTGTTGTTAACGGCAACCCTTATAGCTATTAATTGGGGAATGTACATTGTTGCCGTAAACCTTGGACGAGTGGTTGAGGGTTCTATGGGCTACTTTCTGGCGCCTGTAATAAGCATGATGGGAGGCTATATTTTTTTTCGTGAAAGAATTTCCAGATTAAAGCAATGGTCGGCTCTGCTTGCATCGGTGGGAGCTTTATATTATGTTTTTAGTAGTGACTCTTTTCCATGGTTGGGTCTCATCCTTGGAGTCAGTTTCGCTTTCTACGGGCTCGCAAGAAAAGCAATGGTTACTTCGGCAGTACCCGGTCTGTATGTAGAAACTTTATTACTTTTACCGGTGGCATTTGTATTCACAATATGGATGTATCTTTCTCAAGAGGTCTCCTTTCTTAATGTCAATTTAACTACAGATGTGTTATTAATCTTAGCAGGTCTCGTTACTGTTGTTCCTTTAGCACTTTTTACTATTGGGGCAAAACTCCTGCCTATGACAACAGTGGGCATATTATTTTTTATTACCCCTACAATTCAGTTTTTAGTTGGTTATTTACTGCATGATGAGCCAGTTAACATTGACCAATTATTTGGGTTTGTTGGTGTATGGATTGGTTTGATACTCTATTGCTATGCTTTAAATAGAAAAGCGTGATAATATAGTGTTTATAGTTCAATTAAACATATCAGCTCATCTTCCCCTAGCTTAGGATATGAGTGTGGCTGGTTTAGTTAATGTCACCTGAGCGGTTATTTGATAATTCCAGGAGAAACTCTTGAAAAATACTGATAATATGCATCCTAGGGTATTTAATGCATTGCATACCACTAATAAAGAAGAGCTAGAAGAGCTATATAAGGTATGGGCTAATAATTATGACCATGATGTTGTTGAAGTAATTGGCTATGTTGGTCACTTGATAACCAGCGAACTTTTGATTAAATATATAGATAATTCTAAAGCCAAAATACTTGATGCTGGATGTGGTACTGGCCTTGTAGGTGAAATACTTCACGAGAGAAAATTTAATAATATTGTAGGTATTGATTTTTCTCAGACTATGCTGGATAAGGCTTTGAAAAAAAAGGTGTATCAATCTCTTGGTTTGTCAGACTTAACTGAAAAACTTGCATTTAAAGATAATACTTTTGATGCGATTGTTTGTGCTGGAACATTTACCTGTGGACATATTGGACCCGAAGCGTTTTTAGAGTTTATACGTGTCACTAAAATTGGTGGATATATTAGCTTTACTGTGCGCGATCAGGAATGGGATCGTTTACCTTATGAAAAAACAATCCAGGAGCTAGAAGAAAAGAATTTGTGGCGTTGTATGGAGAGTTTCATAACAGACTATAACATTGCAGAAGGTGTGACTTGCCAGTTATGCTTATATAAAGTAACCGCTTAATTTAAAAAATTAAATCAAGATATTTATGACGATTTCAAACCAAAATAAGGTCTATTTTTTTGCAGCAACTGCTATTTTTTTCTGGTCCACAGTAGCCACTGCCTTTAAGCTTTCACTAGAATATTTGGAACCTGTTCAGTTGGTTTTTTATGCTACTATTTTTTCAGTCTTAGCTCTTTTCTTTATTCTTCTTTTTCAGGGGAAATTAAAATTGATTCGACGCTTCACAATGGAGAGCTTGTTGCGCTGCGCTCTTCTATCAATCTTAAATCCCTGTCTTTACTACATTATTCTACTTCATGCTTACGATATATTGCCAGCACAAGAAGCTATGGCAATAAATTATAGTTGGGTTGTGATGATGGTTATTTTATCGATTCCAATCCTAAAGCAAAGAATTGGCATGAAGGCATTTCTCTCAATCATCATCAGTTATATAGGAGTGATTGTTATTGCCACCAATGGTGATCCATTGTCATTGCAATTTGATAACCCGAAAGGTGTTATTTATGCTTTGATAACAACCGTAATTTGGGCTTTGTTTTGGTTATTCAATACAAAACAAAAAAATGATATCGTGGTTAGCTTCTTTTTAATTTTTCTGTTTAGTCTGCCTTTCATAGCCTTTGCTGTTCTCTTTAGTTCTACATTTGTGATCCCTTCAATGAACGGTTTTATTGGTGCTGCTTACCTTGGACTTTTTGAAATGGGAATTACATTCGTTGTTTGGCAATCGGCATTGAGACTGAGCTCGAATGTTGCAAAAGTTACTAGTTTGGTATTTATTACACCATTTTTATCATTGTTAATTGTCCAGTTATTCCTTGGAGAAGTTATATTAACTTCAACAGTTGTGGGTATTGTGTTAATTATTTTTGGATTATTATTACAAAAGTTTTTCACTAATCGAAAAACTAAACTTGGTTGATCAGATTGTTCTTGATTTGAATTCTCTGATGGGTATATACTGAATTCAAATTTATACTGAAAAGAACTATGGGTGAAGAAGTAGCAAAAAAAAACAATTCAGGTGACCTAGAAGCCGGCTTTCAGATTTTGGATAATTTTCAGAGATTTGATCAGAAAAATGATGTTTTTCGTCGAGCTTGGTGGGACGAATCTATTAAAAGCAATAAAACCAAGCTGTTTTACGCAACCTATCGTGAACCATTAAAAACCTGGCGCAAAGCAGACGGCTATACGCAAAAAGACTATGCCCTAAGGAATGCCGCTTGGCATGTCAGCGACGTCTTAACTGAAATTAATAAAGATGACGATCGAAGAGAGGGGTTTTCAGATGCATTTACCCTACAAACTCCTGTTGCAAGTGAAAAAATTGATTTGGGATCAGAACAACAGGCAAGCGATGAAATCAAGAAAATAGCTCTAGAATTTGGAGCTGGTCTTGTAGGTATTACAAACTACGACAATCGTTGGGAATACAGTAGGAAATTCAGCGATATGAGTGCTATTTCTAGGCCCGCTGAGATTCCTGAGACTTTAAATAATGTTATCGTTATTGCACAACCTATGGATTATGAATTGGTTAGAACGGTGCCTTCAGCTCTGAGCGGTTCTGCAACAGGTCTGGGTTATTCTCAGGATGCCCTTGTCGTACTTTCTCTATCGCCTGTCTCTTATACACATCTGACGCTGCCGACGAAGGCTTAGGTGTAGATCTCGGTGGTC
>CAXDLF010000060.1:0-8318 GCA_963989885.1 uncultured Gammaproteobacteria bacterium | reverse complement strand
CGTGGGCTCGGAGATGTGTATAAGAGACAGATGCAGCCCCTAAAGCTGTTGTTTCTAGATTTGTTGGACGATCAACCGGCATATTTAATAGATCTGAAAGCATTTGCATAGTCCAGTCCGATGCAGCCATCCCGCCATCAACTCTAATGATATTAGTCTTATGACTCTGCCAATCCTTTTCTATCGCGACCAGTAAGTCAGAGGTTTGATAACAGACTGACTCTAGGGCCGCTTTAGTAATTTCAGCGGCACCAGTATTTCTTGTTAACCCGTATAATGCACCACGACAATCGGGATCCCAATAGGGTGCACCAAGGCCAACAAAAGCTGGCACCAGATAGACATCCTGATTTGGATCCGCTTGCAGTGCGAGCTTTTCAGATTGATCTGCAGTTTCAATGAATTTTAAATTATCTCGAAGCCACTGAACAGCAGCGCCTGCGACAAAAATCGAACCTTCTAGTGCATAGCAAGGCTTGCTGTCGAGTTGAAAGGCTATAGTAGTTAATAGTTTGTTACTTGATGTTACAGCCATTTCACCAGTATTTATTAAGGCAAAGCAGCCAGTACCATAGGTTGACTTAACCATTCCCGGCTCAAAGCAGGCTTGACCCACGAGTGCAGAATGTTGATCCCCGATCAAACTCGATATTGGTAACTGAGCGCCAAATATTTTTGTCTCTGTATTACCAAATTCTGCGGCACTATCACAGACCGTTGGAAGCATTGATTTCGGTATGCTAAATAGACTCAATAGGTCCTCATCCCAACATCCCTCATGGATATTGTACAAAAGCGTTCTGGAGGCGTTAGTGGCGTCAGTAGAATGAACCTTTTTGCCACTAAGGCGCCACAATAAAAAGCTATCAATAGTGCCAAATGCAAGCATTCCATCGTTGGCTTGATCGCGTGCATTAGGTACATTGTCTAGAATCCAGGCAATTTTGGTTGCACAAAAATACGGGTCAAGCAAAAGACCTGTTTTTTTTGTAACAACTGACTCGTGACCAAGTTCTCGAAGGTTTTGACATTGTTCAGAAGTTCTCCGATCCTGCCAGACGATTGCATTGTAGATTGGTTTCCCGGTTTCTTTATCCCAAACAACGGTCGTTTCACGCTGATTGGTGATGCCTATCGAGGCTATCTGATCTGGAGATATTTTTGCCTTTGAAATAGCTTCATTGCAACTTTTAAGAGTTGATTGCCAGATCTCTTCTGGCTTATGCTCAACCCATCCAGAGTTGGGGAAAAACTGAGTAAACTCCTTCTGTCCTATTGATGCAATCTGATAGTTTGAGTCAAATAAAACCCCGCGAGAGGACGTGGTACCTTGGTCTATAGACAAGATGTATTTTTTTGATTTAGCCATTTTCTGAAGTATGATTTACTGATATATTGCTATATTTTGAGTCTAACCTTCCTTTTTTTCTGCATATAATTATCCAGACTTTCAATCTTATCATAATCTAAAAAAAGATATAGTTTGGTTCTTCTTTCAAGCACATCTTCGGGAAAAAGCGCGAATTCTTCTTGCATCAGATAGTCAACCTCAACTTGATATAAATCCCTGCCAAAATGCAAGCCGAGGTCGTCAATACTGGAAACATTTTTCAGGATGTATTCGACCCTGTTGCCATACAAGTTAAATAAGCGTTCAATGTAGTCGACATCTAAATAGTCATGTTTTTTTGCAAGGGCGTCAATTATTTTCGGTTTTTCACTTAATGAAAAATTTCCACCTGGTAAGTGGACATCACTCGTCCAAGGAGATTTATTTTTACCTAAAATTGATCCAACTTTGTTTACCACCTCCTCCGATAACTGTCTAAATGTTGTCATCTTGCCGCCAAATATATTAATCAGAGCGCTACTATTGTTTTGGCTATCTATTCTTATTGTGTAATCGCGTGAGGCCTTTTGAGCTTTTATTGAGCCATCATCATAGAGGGGGCGTACACCACTCCAGCGCTTGATAACATCGTTGCTTGTTATGTTACTCCTGAAGTATTGATTTGCAGATTCGCATAGGTAGTTAATCTCATCATCAGAGGCTGAAAAACTGTCAAGGCTATCCTTAAAGTCAACATCTGTAGTACCGATAAATGTAAATTCATTTTCCCATGGCACAGCAAAAAAGACCCTGCTGTCGCTATTTTGTAAAATATATGCATAACTATGATTGAATAACTTTTTGACAACAATGTGACTTCCTTTAACCAGCCTTACGTTGTCAACCTTGGTTTGTTTGATACGATTCTTTAAAAAATGATCAACCCACGGGCCCGTAGCGTTTACTACAACTTTTGCCTGAACATATTTTGTTTCATTGCTAATTGTATTCATAACCTCAATATTCCAGACGCCATTTTTTTGCTCCATATTTTTTACCATTGTTCTGGTATTAACATTTCCGCCCAATCTCTTGGCATCAGCGGCATTCAAAACTGTAAGTCTTGCATCGTCAGTTATACAGTCTGAATACTCAAAACCTTTTGTAAAAGCTTCTTTCAAAGTTGATTTGGATTCGTGAAAAGGTAGCTTGATGTAGGAAGAGCGCTTGACATACTTGGAAGAGTATAGGTTGTCGTACAGCAACATACCCAGTTTAAGTAGCCATACTGGTCGAAGGTTAGTATGATGTGGCAGTACAAAGCGCATCTCTCTTATAATATGTGGAGCAATTTTTATCAGAATATCTCGCTCTTTCAAGGATGCTCTCACAAGAGAAAATTCAAAGTTTTCTAGATAACGTAGTCCACCATGTATCAATTTAGAGGAAGCAGATGATGTTGCACTCGCAATATCATTTTTTTCTGAAAGATAAACGCTATAACCACGCCCTGCAGCATCTCTTGCTATGCCACAGCCATTGACTCCCCCGCCAATAACAAAAACATCATATACGGTAGCCATTTATTACCTAATTATCGGAATTACTGGCAACAATAATGTTGATATTATTTGTATTACATAGGTTGATTATTTCTGGGGAAGGTTGAATGTCTGTGACCAATGTATCGATTTCAGAAATATTACCAATTAGCATTGGTGCAGTACGATCAAACTTAAGATTATCTGCAACAAGTATCAACTTTCGACAGTGTTCAAATATAGCTTTTGAAACTATAACTTCTTCATAATCAAAGTCCATTAATGAGCCATCGTTGTCTATAGCAGAGACTCCTACAACTGCATAATCTACTTTGAATTGTTTAATAAAATCAGCTGTATTTTTTCCAATGACAGCAGAATCAAGACTTCGAACCTTGCCTCCCGCTAGCCAAACTTCAGCATCATTAGATTTAGAAAAAATATTAACAATATTAATATTATTTGTAATTACTTTAAGTCCTTGATGAGAAAGAAGTGATTGTGCCACTTGTTCTGTTGTTGTTCCAATGTTTATAACGATAGAAGAATTGTCTGGAATAATTGCGGCAACGGCATCTGCAATTTCTTTTTTTTCATCACTGGCTAAAGATTTTCTAGAGCTGTAAGCAAAATTGTGCACCCCGGAAGAGTAAAAGGCGCCACCATGAGTACGCGCTAATAATTCTTGATCACACAAATTATTTATATCACGTCGTATGGTTTGTTGAGTGACTTCAAATATTTCAGCTAAATTTTCAACGCTAACATAACCTTCTTGTTCTGCAAAAGAAAGTATGCCATGTTGGCGTTTGTTGAGTATTTCCATAATTTTTCTAATTATATTATAAATTTCATCTTTTTTTCATTTTTTTTCTTTTTTTTTCTAATTAGTTGACAAACGAACATATTTCATATATATTTACCTTGAGTTTTGACGTGACATGAAAAATATCGAACTTAATAGAATCCTAAAGGAAGTTCATGTATACTCGAAATTCATTGGTTATTTAAAAATTAATTTTTTAAATTTTATTTAATTATTGTAAATTTTTTATCAAATGACAATCGGAGAGATATATGAAAAAAAGTATTTTATTGGCATTTTTTCTTATCGTTTCCTCATTTGGTGTCTATGCAGCAGAGATAAAATTTGTTTGCTATCAAGATTCTAATGAGTGTGACGTTTTGCAACAGATGTCATCTGTTTGGGAGAACTCAACAGGTAATACAGTAAACTTTGAAGTGGTTGGTTATGACGTAGTTAGAGACCAACTCGAAAACCAACTAGAAGCTGGTTCTGCACCAGACGTTGCGCGTATTACAAATCTAGGTGGACTTAATCAGTATTACCTAGACTTAACTCCTTATGTTGATGCTGGAGATTGGGAAACAAACTATGGTGCTACATTGCCATGGTATAGAAAGCCATCTGGTGACAACGGAATTTATGGCTGGCAAACTCAGTTAACGGTTACTGGTCCATATGTAAACGTTACTATGTTTGAGGACGCTGGTGTTGATATGCCAGAAGAGGGTGCTACTTGGGACGATTGGGCTGATGCTTTAAGAGTCGTTAAGTCTGAGCTTGGTTTAACAGCTGGTCTAGCAATGGACAGAACTGCTCATAGATGGGCTGGTCCTGCCTTTTCTTATGGCGCTAAATTCCATGAGAATGGTGTTCCAATCCTAGTTGATCAGGGTTTTAGAGATTTTGCAGAAACATTTGTAGGATGGCATGAGGAAGGCTTAATGCCTGCTGAAGGTTGGCCTGCTGGAGCTGGAACAGCCTACAGAAATGCGGCGCCTCTTTTCCTAGATGGAACAGTTGCTATGCATATGTCTGGTTCATGGATGCTGAATAATTACGATACAAATATTACCGACTTTGAGTGGAAAGTAGTTCCAATCCCTTGTGGTTCTGGAGGTTGTGGAGCAATGCCAGGTGGTTCTGGAGTTGTTGCCTTTAATTCTAGTAAGCATCCAGAAGTTGCAGCATCTTATATTGACTTTTTGTCACAAGCCGGAAGAGCCGGTTACTTTGCTGCTAATACAAGAAATATTACAGCTCACCAAGGTCTTCAAAAGGCAGGAATTGACTATCCTGGTGTAAGTCCTAGAGTGTCTGAAGGTCTGTCAACTTTTGCAGCAAATGCTGGTAAAGCAGCAGAATCTACGCCACAGGCGTATTGGTTCCAAGGCTACAACAAGAACTTTGCTATTTACGGCATTGTTCCTGACTACATAACTAAAGCGATTACAGGTGAAATGAGTCTGGATGACGCTTTGGCGGCAATTGATGCTGACGTAGCAGCAAAGATAGCTGAATAATCTTTATTCAGTTATACTAAAGTACTAAACTTTAGGGCCGTCTCTTGAGGCGGCCTTAATTTTATTTAACATTTAATCCTAATAATGTTTGAGTCTGTTTTAAATCTTAATAGTTGGTTTCTGTTCTTTACTTTATATCTTTTGGTTGGTTTCGTATTGTCAAAAGAGGTCTATGGTTTTGTACCAAGGCTTATGTCAAGTATCGGTTGGCCAATCGAATTTACTCAAAAATTATTTGGAACTAAATCACTGCCTTATCTATTTTTATTCCCCAATATTCTTATTTTTGGACTCTTCACATTTCTTCCATTGTTTATGAATTTTGGATTTTCTGTAACTGATGGAACAAGCATTAATTTTGAGTCTAGAGACTTTTCTGGTTTTGACAACCTTGCAAGAATTACACAAGAAGTTCAAATTGATACAGGTGGCATTAATGTTGAAAATGATAAATTTAAGGCGGCCATGTATGACACCTTTGTTTTTGTTATTCTTCAGGTGCCAATTATGATTCTCATTGCACTATTCACTGCCATAGTCCTGAATAGAGAAATTATTGGAAGAGGTTTTTGGAGGGCGGTATTTTTCTACCCAGTGATGCTTAGTCCAGTAGTCGTTGCTTTTTTGTGGACTCTTATATTAAAGAGACAAGGTATGCTGTCTCAAACCTTGATTGATTGGAATTGGATTAGTGAGCCAATACAGTGGCTTGTTGACCCTGCTTGGACCATGTTTTGGTCAATATTTGTTTATACATGGGCTCATATGGGCTTTTATATGCTTATATTGCTGGCAGGGCTTCAGTCCATTCCTAGAGACCTTTATGAGGCAGCACAGATGGATGGAACCTCTGAAAGAAGGGTATTTTGGCGAATCACACTTCCTCTATTAATGCCAATCTTACTTGTTGTTACGGTTCTCTCATTAATTAAAGCCGTGCAGGCCTTTGAAGAACTGTATGCGCTCCAAGTGGGATGGGTTTCTCTTGTATCGTATATCGTAGAGAATGCTGGAATTAGAGGACAAAAAACATTTTTTGGTTTGGGTATTGCAGCTATGGCTTCTCTCATTGTGGCGCTTATTTTAATCATTCTCTCTTTATTGCAGTTCTATTTAACTAGGAGGCAAGTCAAGCTATGACAGATGTCATTAAATTTTTTACTAGAAGACAAGGAAAGAAGAAGGCTAGCCTGACTGATTGGATCTCCTATGGTTTCTTATTTCTTGGCTTTTTAATCATATTTTTACCGGTTTTGTGGCTCGTGATGAATTCCGTTAAATCACAATTTTTACTTCAAAAATATGACACTAACTTTCTTCCAATGGATTATGAACGTGTTGCAAGGGCAACAACCTATGGGCCGGAAGGAAAAGATATTCTCATTATGAAAGATCTTGAGCCTTGGGTCCTGTTTTGGAAGAATTTGGATAATGAAGAAAAGGCTGAAAAAGATGTTATCAACTACATTAAAAATTTTAGTGGTAATGAGTATTACGCCTTGAGATCTCATTTTGGTTTGGTGTCAGTTCTTACGAAAGAATTAATCTCTAATCAGAATTTGCCTGAATGGCTCATTAAGTACCCAAGTATGTTCCCGAGCGCGAAAAAAGACTATAACCCACAGTCCATAGTAGACTCTCTAAATGATGAAGATGCCAGATTATTGTCAGAATATCTGGGTCTTAAACCTTATAAGGCAAATGGATTTACTGCGCAAATTTTGATCTCTATGCCTGATCCTGAAACCGGCGAGTTAATTGAATATTCAGTAAGCCGAATCAACCCAACCAAAGATACTGTAAATGCTCGACTTATATCTAACCCGAAATCAGGGATAACCAAGCTTCCTCAGAACGAAATCATTATTAATAAAAGTTTAAAGCCATCCTGGATTAATTACACCGACCCTCTCACTAAAAAAGCCTTAGGGAGTTTTGATGCTGTTAGGTGTTTGAATAACTCCGTCTTTGTGACAATTGTTGCCACAATTATCACTCTTCTTATTAATTCAATGGCCGCGTTTGCTTTGTCAAAGTATCGTTTTAATGGGCAGGTTATTTTCTTTGTAATCATTTTGGCAACCTTAATGGTTCCGGCATCTGTTCTCATTGTTGGAATCTTTAAAATGGTAACTATGACCGGTCTTTCGGGCTCTCTCTGGGGGGTTATTATTCCAGGGGCAGCGACCCCCACCGGGGTCTTTATGTTGCGGCAATACATGCTCACTATTCCAGATGAACTGCTTGAAGCTGCCAGAATGGATGCAGCGAGTGAGTGGACCATTTATTGGCGAATTATATTTCCATTAGCGCTTCCTGCGATTGCGGTTCTCGGCATTCTCTCGATTATATGGCGTTGGAATGATTTGATACTTCCAATGATAGCCGTATCAACGACAAAAGCTGCCTACACCATTCAGCTTTGTTTACTGGACTTTAATGGTGAGTATATCGCTAGAGAGCATTACGCCTTAGCTATGACAGTGGTTAGCTTAATTCCAACCACTTTGGTCTTTGTTTTCCTTCAAAAGTATATTACAACAGGTATTGCCTCAACAGGCATGAAATAAAATTATGGCAAATCTAAAATTAATTGATATTAAAAAATCCTACGGCAAGACAGAAGTTATTCATGGTCTTGATCTTGAGGTTCTCGATGGTGAATTTTGTGTTCTGGTAGGCCCTTCAGGTTGTGGAAAATCAACGCTACTTAGAATGATTGCTGGCTTGGAAGCAATTACTGAAGGTTCGATATTGATTAATGATGAAAAAGTAAATGACATTTCTGCGGCCAAAAGAGGGCTTGCAATGGTGTTTCAGTCCTATGCTTTGTATCCACATATGAGTGTGCGCCAAAACCTTGCTTTCGGTCTTGAAAACCTTAAGCTCGACAAAGATGATATTGAACAGAGGATTAATAAGGCAGCGAATCAATTAAGGATGGAGGATTACCTTAAAAGGAGACCTGGCCAACTTTCAGGCGGACAAAGACAGCGCGTTGCAATTGGAAGGGCTATTGTGAGAGAACCTTCCATATATTTGTTTGACGAGCCATTATCAAATCTAGACGCCGAGCTAAGAGTAGCAACCCGTGTTGAGTTGAAAGCTTTACATAAAAG
>CAXDLF010000059.1:0-8397 GCA_963989885.1 uncultured Gammaproteobacteria bacterium | reverse complement strand
ATTATCACCTTGCCTTTAAATAACCCTCTAGGCTTAATTAAGAGAACAGTTACCAAAATAACAAAAGATATTGCATATTTATATTCGGTTCCAATAAGCTGGACCAAGGGTTTAGGATGCATAGATAGTGGCAACAAATATATTAGAAACTTCTTATAGGCGTAGGTAAGCAGTACCTCAGAAAAGGAGACTAAATAGGCGCCTGCTATTGCCCCCAATGGTGATCCAATACCGCCTACGATGACAGAGGCAAAAATTGGCAAAAGTAACAAATGATATTGTTGTGGTGCGAAGCCTTTATCAAGCCCATAAAGTGCACCAGCTATCGTAGTTAGAACTGCGACCAGTAACCAGGTTATTTGAACCACCCTATCTGGATCGATACCTGAGAGAAGAGCCAACTCTTTATTATCTGAATAAGCGCGCATAGCTTTTCCAGTTTTAGTTTTTTGTAAAAAATAAAATAAAAAAGAAACTAGCAATATGGCAAGAGTTACGGTTAAAAATTGAGATGTTTTCAGCGCAATTCCTTGCTCAAGTCCAGTAAATGCCTTAAATTCTCTGACAGAAAAAATAAATCTCTCACCATCTGCAAATCTTTGTGGAGCAGCCCCTAATATAAACCTAACTATACCGCCCGTAATGAACATAACGCCTATTGATGCTGTAATACCGACAATACTCTGCTTAATCTTTATTCTGCGGTAGTGTCGATATACCAACCTGTCCATTATAAGCATATAAATTGAGGTTCCAATTATCGCAATAGGAATCGCTAGGAGAGCGGTAGGAAATCCACTAATTGTCCATCCTTTACCAATCATATAACCAGAAACTAATATAACAATCATTGTTCCAAAAGCCATGCTGTCTCCTTGGGCAAAATTGGAAAACCTTAAAATTGCATAAACTAGAGTTACCGCTAAAGCTCCGAGAGCTAATTGAGAGCCATAAGATAATGCTGGAAGAATAACAAAGTTAGTTAGTAATGCTAAGGCGTTAATGATATCAATCGAGTCTGACATTTAACCTCCCAAAAATTTCTTTCTAACTTCAGGATCATTAATCAACTCTCGACCCGTTCCAGTGTGTTCATTACGTCCCGATACCAAAACGTAACCCTTATCAGCTATATTGAGCGCCTGCTGAGCATTCTGTTCAACCATAAGTACCGCCATGCCGGCATTTCTAACGTCTAAAATATTTGAAAAGATTTCATCCATAACAATTGGGGAAACCCCTGCAGTAGGCTCATCTAGAAGCATGACCGAAGGTTTGGTCATCATTGCTCGTCCAAATGCGACCTGTTGCCTTTGACCACCCGAAAGCTCTTCTGCAAGTTGTTTGCGCTTCTCGTAAAGTATAGGAAATAATTCATAAACCTCATCAATGGTTTTGCTAATATCGTCTTTCCTAAGAAACCCACCCATTTGAAGATTTTCTTCTACTGTCATTGATGGAAACACATTCTTTGTCTGTGGAACAAAAGCCAAACCTTTACTAATTCTATCCTGAGTTGAAAGCATTGATATATCTTGACCATCTAATTTAACTTCGCCAGCTGTCGCCTCCAGCATTCCTAGAAGTACTCTCATGACGGTTGACTTACCGGCACCATTCGGACCTACAATGACTGCAAGCTCTCCTTTTTCGACTTCAACGGAGCATTCATGCAGTATCGGTACCACACCATAAGCGGCTACCAAATTGGTTCCCTCTAGATAAGCCACTACGAAGAAACCTCGGTTCTCAGACCTTTACCCAGATAGGCATCGATTACTGCGTCGCTGCTTTTAATTTCGTCTGGAGTGCCTATGGTCAGAATTTGACCTTCGGCTAGAACAACGACTGGGTTGCACAATCTGGAAATAAAATCCATATCATGCTCAATCATACAAAATGTGTAACCTCTTTCTGAATTAAGTCTTAAGATGGCATCTCCAATCTGCTTCAATAGTGTACGATTCACTCCTGCTCCAACCTCATCTAAAAGCACCACCTTCGCGTCAACCATCATTGTACGAGCCAACTCAAGTAATTTTTTCTGCCCTCCAGAAAGATTTCCTGCCCTTTCATTTTTTAAATGACTGATATTCAAAAAGTCAATGACTCCTTCTGCTTTTTCTTGTAGAGCTTTTTCTTCTTCTTGGATTTGTTTTCGCTTGAGCCAGGTGTTTATTAAATGCTCACCCAACTGATTGGCAGGAACCATCATTAAATTCTCTAACACACTAAGGGTTGGGAATTCATGCGCAATTTGAAATGTCCTCAGTAATCCCTTGTGAAACAGTTGATGAGAGGTTAAATCGGTAATATCTTCACCATCAAGGACAATTTCGCCTTCTGTAGGTTGATATAGACCCGCAATTAAGTTAAACATCGTGGTTTTTCCAGCGCCGTTAGGACCAACCAAACCGGTAATAGAGCCTCGGTCGATGTGTAAATCAACACCATCAACAGCCTTGATACCGCCAAAATGTTTTGATAAATTCTTAACTGTAATCATGAATTAAATTCCGGTCTTCAGCCGTTATAACAACAATTGCCAAATTATCCTTTATTTCTTATTGGCTATACCTCTATCTTTAAGGTAAGACTTTTTTGAAAGTTTTAACTACTACACTTGAATAAACTCCTGCAGTAACATAAGGGTCGGCATCGGCCCAATCTCTAGCTTCCTTAAGATCATCAAATTCTGCAACAACCAATGAGCCCGTAAACCCTGCCTCACCGGGTTCATTGGTATCAATAGCAGGATGAGGACCAGCCAAAATAAGTCGACCTTCTTCCTTTAATTTATTTAATCGATCAATATGCTGAGGACGTGCGCCAATTCTTTTCTCTAGGCTGTTTTCAACGTCTTGCGAAATAATTGCATATAACATTTGAATCCTTTAGAGATCTAATACGTCTTGCATGGAATATAGTCCATTTTCTTGATTAGCTAGCCATTGACAAGCTTTTACAGCTCCGTTAGCGTAGGTCATCCGAGATGAGGCTTTGTGGGTGATTTCAACACGCTCCCCTTCCATAAAAAAGGTAACTGCGTGTTCACCAATAACATCACCACCTCTGATAGAAGAAAAACCAATAGTTTCGCTATCTCTAGGCTCTTCTTTACCCTCACGCCCATAGACTGCACATTCAGATAAATCTCTACCCAGTGCATTGGCAATGACCTCACCCATTTTAAGCGCTGTACCAGATGGAGCGTCGACCTTGTGACGGTGATGAGCTTCTACAATTTCAATATTGGAATCAGTACCTATCACCTTTGTTGTTGTCTCTAGGAGCTTGAGAGTCAAATTTACCCCAATACTCATATTCGGCGCAAATACAATCGGTATATCACTTGATGCTTGATCGATGATCTTAAGTGCATCATCACTAAAGCCTGTTGTCCCGATAACCATTGCTTTACCTGCGTTCTGACAAATTGATAAAGCTTCTAGTGTTGCTTCAGGTCGAGTGAAATCTACCAAAACGTCAAAATCTTTGAGCACTTGTTTGATATCATCTCCTCTATTAATTATTGAGCCCTGTGAAACACTGGAGTTAAGTTTAATAGCCCTTATTAATGCTCTCCCCATTCGCCCATTCGAGCCGGTAGTTGCAATTTTAGTCATTTAAAGAATCCTCAATAAAGTCATTATTTTTTGTAATTTTGTCAATCTCTTTGAGAGCTACAAGTAAACCGGATATTTGATTCATTGGCATAGAATTTAATCCATCACTTTTAGCAATAGATGGATTAGGGTGTGTTTCCATAAAAATGCCAGAGACACCAGCAGCAACAGCTGCCCTTGCAAGTACAGGAACCATTTTTCTCTGTCCTCCTGAGCTCTCACCTTGACCACCAGGTTGTTGAACAGAATGCGTTGCATCAAATACAACTGGACAATTTGTTGACCTCATACTAGACAAACCTCTCATATCCGAAACCAATGTGTTGTATCCAAAAGAAGTACCTCGTTCACAGATCAATATCTGTTGATTGCCAGTCGCCTTAGCCTTTTGAACAACATTATTCATATCCCACGGGGCTTGGAATTGACCTTTTTTGATATTCACGGGTAGACCTTGTTTGCAAACATTTTGAATAAAATTTGTTTGTCTAACCAAAAATGCTGGCGTTTGCAAAACATCTACCACCGAAGCGACCTCATCAAGTGGTGTATCTTCGTGCACATCTGTAAGTACAAAAACACCTACTTCAGATTTAACTTTTTCCAAGATTCGAAGACCTTCTTCGATGCCTAGACCCCGAAAACTATCTGCACTGGTGCGATTTGCTTTGTCAAATGAAGACTTATAAATAAAATTAATATCCAATTCAGCACATACTTTTTTTAAATAAGTCGCGCTTTCCATTGCCAATGACTCTGACTCCACAACGCATGGTCCAGCAATCAAAAAAAATGGCTGGTCTATACCAGCATGAAAATCTAATAACTTCATGAATCCTGCCCGAGACTTAAATATAAAAGTAAATTATATTCGTTTAAAATAACCATTGTTATAAATTCAATCAAACCATGGCTCAAAAGACACCTGACATATTAAAGCGCATTGTTGCGAGAAAGCGTGAAGAAATTGATGAATCAATGAGTCGAGTCTCGACAGAAAGGATGATTGAGCTCACTAAGTTTGCCGACAATACACGTGGTTTTTATAATGCACTGGCTAAAAAAGCTAACAATCGCCAGAGCGCAGTTATTGCTGAAATCAAGAAAGCCTCACCTAGCAAAGGCTTATTGTGTGAGAACTTTAATCCCGTTGAGATAGCAAAAAGTTATGAGATTGGGGGTGCCAGTTGCCTGTCTGTCTTAACTGACCGAGATTTCTTTCAGGGGGATCCTCAGAATTTAATAAAAGCACGTGCCACTGTAACAATTCCTGTGATACGAAAAGATTTCATCATTCATCCCTATCAAGTCTATGAATCAAGAGCGATGGGCGCTGATTGTATTTTACTCATCGTATCCTGCTTGAAAGATACAGACCTTAAGTCGCTCAGTGATCTTGCAATATCCTTATCCATGGATGTATTGGTTGAAGCACATGACTTAAGTGAGCTAAAGCGCGCTCTTAAGCTTGACTTACCAATGATCGGCATCAATAATAGAAATCTTCGCAGTTTTGATGTCGATCTGCAAACTACCATAGACTTGCTTGAAGAAATTGGTGATGATAAACTCGTGATTACTGAATCAGGCATCAGATCTAGGAATGATGTGGCATTGATGCATAAAAATAATGTCTATGGATTTTTGGTTGGTGAAGCTTTTATGAGACAATCCGACCCTGGAAAAGAACTTAAGGAGTTTTTTCAATGAACATTTCTGTTAAATGGATAGATGGGATGTTGATGGTTGGTAAATCTGATAGTGGCCATGCCATCGTGATGGATGGACCTCCTGAGATTGGTGGGGAAAATTTAGGCGTTAGACCCATGGAAATGTTGCTGCTTGGAATGGCTGGTTGTACAATGATTGATGTTGTAAGTACACTCAAAAAAATGCGTGAAGATGTTGTTGACTGTCAAACACAGGTAAGTGCAGATCGTGACAAAGAATATCCAAAAGTTTTTACCAATATTCATGTCCATTTTATTTTGAGAGGAAAGCAACTTAACCCTTCAAAAGTTGATAAGGCAATCAAACTTTCAGCCGAAAAGTATTGTTCGGCTTCAATCATGATTGGTAAAACTGCAAACATAACTCATGACTATGAAATCATAGAGTAACGTATGTTTTGATTTTATAAGTCTATAAACTTACTCAAATACTCATCTAAAATAAATCCAGTATAATATGCCTTCTTCGGAGAGATGGCCGAGCTGGCTGAAGGCGCTCCCCTGCTAAGGGAGTATAGGCTTTAACTCCTATCGAGGGTTCGAATCCCTCTCTCTCCGCCATACAACCCCCATTCCAATAGTATAAGATTTATCAAATGCTAGGCTAATAACTTTGACAATGAATCCACCAACAACTTTGCATTGTCCTGGGTAAAGACCAAAGGAGGTTTAATTTTAATAACATTATTATGTGGCCCATCAGTACTGAGAAGTATGCCAAGTTCTTTCATTTTATCAGTAATCAACTTTGCCTTTTCTGTTGCCGGTTTCAGGGTTTTTCTGTCTTCAACCAATTCGATTCCAATAAATAATCCAGCGCCTCGAACATCGCCAATCAATGAAAATTTATCTTTTAATAAACACAACTCTGAGAACAAATAATTTCCTACATTTAGGGCATTCTGCTGCAACCCCTCCTGTTCGATTACATTGAGAACAGAGAGTCCAATTGCACAAGAAACTGGGTTGCCACCAAAAGAATTGAAATACTCCATGCCATTATTAAAGAAGCTTGCTATTTCAGCTGTGGTCACAACAGCTGCTATAGGGTGGCCGTTACCCAGCGGTTTGCCAATTGTGACGATGTCCGGGATGACTTCTTGTGTCTCAAACCCCCAATAGGCAGAGCCCACTCTGCCCAAACCCACCTGAATCTCATCACTGATACAAACTCCAGAGGACGCCCTTATCCATTTATACGACTCCGCTAAAAAATCATTTGGTAACGGGATTTGCCCACCACAACCTAACATCGATTCAGCCATAAAGGTTGAACCCCCACCGTGCTTATTAATTGCCTCCCGAACCGCTTGGGCATATTTTTTCCCCGCCGTTTTTGGGTTATTAAATTCACCCCTGAATAAGTCTGGCATCGGAACAACTTCAACATGTTTTGACTTTCCCTGCCCACCCTTACTATTAAATTTATAAGGACTGATATTGATTAGAGAGTTGGTGTTTCCGTGGTAGGCGTGATCTAGGACAATTGTGCTATCATTGCCCGTATATGCTCTGGCCATTCTTAAAGCCAGCTCGTTCGCCTCACTACCCGAATTTACAAAATGACAAATGGACAAGATTTTGGGTAATTTTCTGCAAAGCTTCTCAGCCAACTCAACAATATTATCATGCAGGTAGCGAGTGTTAGTATTTAATAGTTGATTCTGCTCGTGAGCCGCCTGGATAACAGCAGGATGGCAATGCCCAACATGACTGATATTATTAACACAATCTAAATACTCCTTGCCTTTTTCATCATACAAATATTGCCCCTTCCCCCTGAGTATTTTTAGTGGCTCTGAATAAGCCAGAGAGAGTGACGGACCCAGGTGTTTTTTTCTCAACTTCAATGTATTTTTTTTGGATTTCACTTTTTAATATATTTTAAAATTACTTAATTCTTTGTCAGCAAAATTTTTCAGAAATGTCCATGCGTATGGCTCAGTAACAGAAATATACTTGTTTTCAGGAAATAGTTTTTTTCGGTAGTTCGCTGTTACCACGCTAAAACACGCGCGTACACAAACAAGATGAATGAGTGACTCAATTTCTTCGTCTCTTAATGGATAAACTGATTGAAATCCCTGCACAACCGACTTGATCTTCGTCTCAGGCTCTGCTTCTTCTAGAATAAGATAAGTGATGGCAACCGCTAATTCGCTTGCTAAAAAAGTATGCGCCATATCACCAAAATCAATAACGCCAGATATGTGGCCATTGTCATTTAGAAGTACATTGTAATCATTGCCATCATTATGAATATACTGGGTGCGTAAATATTTTTCATTCGGCACAATGTTTAACTGATAATTTGCAATAAAATGACGCACTACAGCTTTATCAGACTCACTCTCAATATAGTCTAAATGACTTTTCAAAAAGTCAATATTTCTAACATCCCATATCCATTTACGCTTTAAATCCGGATAATCAAACTCTCGAAAAGCAACGTCCAACTTACCCAGAAATGCGCCAAATTCTTCCAATAAGAAAGACTCAGGATTCTCAATTTCCTTTATAAAGTGTCCTGCTAAAAAAGATTGTAGGCGAATAAAACAGCCATTGTGCCGACTAATAAATTTACCACCTACAGTCTGAATCGTACTTGGCACTTGTATGGAGGAATCAAAGTTGGCGATATGCTTCAAACTAGCGACCTGTAACTTAATGAGCTCAACATCCTCCGCCGGATTTGAAATCTTTAATACAAATTCCTTGCCATCTTCACGTTTCAAATAAAAATTCTGATCTCGCTCACTATCCAAGACTTTAACTGAGACTTCAAAACCGTATAAAGTTTTTGCTATTTGGTGGGCTTCAGACGGGCTAAATCTTGATGGGGGAACAGATATAACTGACATAAGTATTAAGTTACCAAAAAAAGTAAAGCCAGTAAAGCTGAATAAATGCTGACAATTGTATCAAACTCTAGCCATGGGCTTTATTTTTTTATAGTGCATAAAAATAGGGCTGATTAGTGCATGATTGGTCTAATTAATGCACGATTAATGCACTATTGGCTCTATAAACCCTATTAATAC
>CAXDLF010000058.1:0-8546 GCA_963989885.1 uncultured Gammaproteobacteria bacterium | reverse complement strand
ACCCTCATAAAAGATTATGAAAAACAAAATTGATATTAATGTAGAAGTCACTTACCTCCCTAATCAGTCGAATATCCCAGGAAGTCAGTATGCCTTTGCTTATACCATAACTATAACTAATCATGGCGAAACTGGAGCGCAGCTTAAAACTCGTCGCTGGCTCATCCAAGACGAGACAGGACAGGTAGAGGAAGTTGTTGGTGAAGGAGTTGTTGGTCAGCAGCCTCACCTTTCTCCTGGTGAGAGCTTCGAGTACACTTCTGGTGCAATAATCAATACCGAAACTGGCTCTATGAAGGGTTCTTATGGCATGATTAACGACCAAGGTCAACGCTTTGAAGCTGTCATTCCAGAATTCTCTCTTAGCGAGCCTTATACTCTTCACTAGAGCACTCCATGGACTACATCATTGGTGATGTCCAAGGTTGCTATGACACACTTCAAAAACTCCTCAAAAAAATTAATTTTAGTGAAGATAGAGATCGATTATTTTTTTTAGGGGATGTCGTCAATCGAGGCAAAAAGTCTCTTGAAACACTTCGCTTCATCTATTCGCTAAAAGAAAACGCAAATTTGGTCCTTGGCAACCATGACTTTCATCTATTGGTTTGTGCACTGACACCAAAAAAACCTAACCTAAAAGACACTTTTTCAGACATTTTAAAAGCTCGAGATAAGCACACTCTAATTGACTATCTTCTTTCAAGATCATTGATTCTTGAACATCAGGATGCCATTCTTGTACACGCCGGAATTCCACCTCAGTGGAGCATTTCTGAAGCGCTTCAGAATGCAGAATTAGTTCATCAACAGCTTAAAGTCAACGATCCGTCAAAATTTCTTTCCAAAATGTATGACAACAAACCTTCTTATTTTTCAAAAGAGCTAAATAACGAGGAAAAATGCCGCTATACAATTAACGCTTTAATGAGAATGAGATTTTGTAAAAGAAACGGTGAACTTGAATTTAATCACAAAATGAATATCGATCAAACTCCTTTTGGATTTAAGGCTTGGTTTCTTCATGTTGATCGAAAATTAAAAAACAAGGATATCTTTTTTGGACACTGGTCAACCCTAAAAGGTTTTAAAATAAAGCATGTTTATCCTATGGACCACGGTTGCATTTGGGGTGGCAAACTCAGTGCCTTTTGTACGGAAGATAGAGCTTTAATTTCTCAAAAGTCTATCGAGAATATCTAAGAAGAACCACTCCGAAGGTTCACCATTCCTTCATAAACGAACTCTCCCGGACCAGAAAGGTAAACCTTGTCTCCATAAAATTCAACGAATGCGTCCCCACCTTTCAAGTGCACTGTGACTTTATTTTCGAGAAGCCCAAGGCGAATTCCGTGGATTACAGCGGCGCAAGCTCCAGATCCACAAGCCAAAGTCTCTCCAACCCCTCTTTCAATAACACGAATAATAATTTCTTCTCTATCTAGAATTTGCATAAAACCTACATTGACACTTTCTGGAAAATAATCTGAATTTTGCAATTTAGTTGCAGTATCTTCAATATCATCCTGATCAATGTTATTAAGAATTATTACCGCATGAGGATTTTTAATCGATAAGACACCCATCTTTTGGCCTTCAAGAGTGTATTCGATAGCTTGAGCCTGAGCAATGAAAGGAATCTCGGATGGGGTAAAATTCGGTTCTCCCATTTCAACACGAACAGATTTATCCTGATTAATGGTTAAAACTAAGCTCCCTGAGTTGGTTTCGACGGTAATTGTGTTTTTATTAGTTAAGCCTTTTTTTTGTAGATAAAGAGCTAAACATCTAGCTCCATTGCCACACTGGCCAACCTCTGAACCATCAGCATTAAAAATCACATAACGAAAATCTACACCTTTATTAGTAGCACTCTCCACCATCAGCAGCTGATCAAAACCAATACCAAAACGACGGTCAGACAATTGACGAATCTCTTCTGTCGACAAACAAACATCACCCTCGATATTGTCAATGACAATAAAGTCATTTCCCAATCCCTGCATTTTCGTAAAATAAATCATGTCGCCATTTTAACCTTATGTCTAACATGTTTTACGAAAATACCGATATGTTAAAATTATTCTTTTTTAAAAAAAATGTATATCATGAAAACTCCAAGCGATATAAGGCTAAGTAAAGATAAAAAACAACTTACCATCACTTTTGACGAATTTGAATATCCTTTGTCGAGTGAGTTTTTACGCGTCTACTCCCCTTCTGCTGAAGTTCAAGGTCATGGGCCAGGACAAGAGGTTCTTCAACTCAATAAAGAGAATGTTGAAATAGAAAAACTACAACCAACCGGAAATTACGCGATTGCAATCCACTATAGTGATGGTCATTCTACCGGCCTATATTCCTGGAAGTATCTTCACCATCTTGCAATTAACTATGACAAGCTATGGTCAGAATATTGTCAGAAAGTTAGAGACAAACAAAATGTAAATTACCATAAAGTTGTCATTTGAGATTTTTATTTAATCATCGCATTAAAAAGTTTATTTAAGTTATTACATCTTAGTTTGGCAATCTGACAGGTAATTTTTGTTAAAATTAGGCCTGAACTTATTTTAGTGATGGTAGCATTACACTTTAATAAGGTGAAAAATTTGACCACTAGAGGCAAAGCATCATGAAAAATATAATCATTAAATTCATCTTTCTTGTGTCTTTATCTTTTTCAGTACAAAGCTTTGCAAATTCCATCAATAAAATTGATTTCGTTGGACTTGACACTATTCCAAGTAGCTCACTGATAGACCTTCTTCCAGTGGAAATTGGTGACCAATATAATGAACAAATCTCAAATAATATTATTGAAGTGCTTTTCAAAACAGGTTATTTTTCTGATATACAAATTGATGTTGATCATAATAATCTAGTAATCACATTAATTGAGAATCCCATAGTTAAATATTTTGACGTAAAGACTGAATCTGGCTCTGCATGGTCTGATTGGCTTAATTCTGAATCAGATTTTCTGAATGAATCTAAAATTAATGAATATATTGAATCAAGTGAACTTACTGCCGGAAATTTTTATACACAATCAAAATTTTCTGACTTTGTTTCATCCTTAAAAGAGGAATACATTGCTGAGGGATTCTACAATGTTCAAATTGATTCCAATACAGACGTTGATATGAAAAACAGAATCGGCATAGAGCTGAATGTCATTCCAGGAAAAAAAGCTAGAATAAGTACTATGACTATATCAGGAGCCGAGAAAATTAGTGAAGAAAAATTGTTAAATCTATTCTCAATAGGTAAGGCTGATATGATGTTGATTAATTACTTTACCAATAAAGATCACTACTCAGATTCAGCTTTAAACCAAGGTTTAGAGTTGATGAACAATCATTATTTTAATTCTGGTTACTTAGACTTTAAGGTCCTAAATGTCAACACGACTCTTAATGATGATAAGGATAAATTAAGTATTGACATTCAAATTTCTGAAGGAATCCAATACAAACTAGGAGAGGTTTCTTTTGAAGGTGAGTTGGGCAATCAAACAGTCGAGAGCTTGAGTGATTTATTGACTATAAGGGATGGTGATATTTTTAACCGTCAAACCATTGTTGATGATATCCAGAAAATTGTAGATATATACTCAGACCAAGGTTACGCATTTATAGATATTAACCCTATAACACAAGACTTTTTAGATACTGTCAATGTCATAATTAACATCTCATTGAATAAAAAAGTTTATATTAATCGCATTACCATTTCGGGAAATACAAGAACCCAGGATGAAGTAATCCGTCGAGAAATAGGAATTTCTGAAGGAGGATTATATTCTCGAAGCGTACTCAGGAACTCTATCGTCAAATTGAGACGTCTAGGCTACTTTTCTGATGTACAAATGAGCACTTCTAAAGTTGACGGTATGCCAGATAAAATTGACTTGAATTTGGTTGTAGAAGAAACAAAAACTGGCGCCATAAGTTTCTCTGTATCTCATAGCAATAACTATGGCATATCTGTTGGCGCAGGCATACAGGAGAAAAATATTTTTGGTTCAGGTAACACTCTAAACGCTGAATTAAAACTTTCAGAATCATTTAATAAACTTAGTTTTTATTTTGAAAATCCATATTTGAATAATGAGAATCATAGTATTAGTTATGGTGCATTCTTAAGTGAGATTAATGATGATGATGTCATGGATGATTCTTATGAAATAAGCTCAAAAGGACTTAGTTTTGGGTACGGTGTTCCACTTACTGGAAATACCAGACTAAATAGCACAATAGAATATGTTGATAATAATATTACATGTGGATCTGGATTTTCAGCTACAGGCTATGAACCTGACCAGTGCGCTACTTCAAGTAACGATGAAGTTAAATTAAGTTTTAATTGGAGTGATAGCACATTAAATGATTATATGTATCCAACGGAAGGAAGTAGTAATGCAATTGGACTTGGTATTGCACTTCCTCTAGGTGACTATCGATACTTTAATATAAATGCCAACCATATAAGCTATGAACCAATCAGTAACGATTTAACGTTAAAACTAACTGCTGATCTTGGTCTGTCAAAGGGCTATAGTGGAAAAGAGCTACCTTTCTTTAAGCGTTATTTTGGTGGCGGTAGTGGCTCTGTAAGAGGATTTGGAAACAAAACATTGGGACCGCTTTACCCCAACAATAAAGCCAAGGGTGGTGAATTGTCTATTCTAGGTAGTGCAAACATCATTGCACCTGCTTATTTCTTCGACGATAACGACAACATGCGAATGAGTGCCTTCATTGATACTGGAAATATCTTCGAAAAGACCTCAAATATTGAGCTCGGTGATTTGCGGATGTCAGCAGGTATTGGTTTTGCCTATCTCAGTCCTATCGGAGCTATCGGTATGTATTGGTCTACACCAATCCTCAAAAAATCTGGTGACGTAATTGAAAACTTTGGTTTCTCTCTAGGTACCGGCTTCTAGAAAAAAAATGAGAGTTATAGTTTTATTTTTTTTGGCTTTGTTAGTTACATCCACTAATGCCCAAACAATAAAAATTGGTTATATAGATGTTGAAAAGGTCATCACTAGCTTATCCCAATACAAACGTGATAATGACTCTTTAATTCAACAATTTGAGCCAAAGAAACAAAAGTTGCTTGATCTATTTAGGCACATTGAACTGCTTAAAAAAAATCTAAGTACTATCGATAAATCAACTGACAATGAAAGTTATCAAAGAGAATTAGACAATATTAGAGGCCTGGAGCTGGGTTTTCAGGATGAAACAGAACTTTGGCAACAACAACTCAATCAAAAAAAATATGAATCTCTCCAAAAAATTGAAACTATGATCAACCTAACAATCGAAGAATTTGCTATTTCTGAAAACTATGATTTGATTCTTTATCAAAATGCAGCATTTGTAAATGATGAGGTCAATATTACTAATCAGATCATATCAATAATTGAAGGAACATCTCCATGAAATTGTCACTAGAAAAAATTGCTGAACTTGTTGGTGCTACCTTGATTGGAGATTCTGAAACTAAAATCGATGGAATTAACACACTAAGGAATGCGAATGGAAATCAAATAACTTATGCAAGAAGTGAAAAATACATCAATTCTTTATCTAGTACTAAAGCAGGGGCAGTTATATTACCTATGAAACTAAAGGAATACTGCCCTACAAACGCTCTTATAGTTGATGATGCCTACCTAGCCTTTGCTCAAATAACTCACCAATTCAAACACTATAGTTCTCCAGTAAATAATTCGCAAGCTAAGGCAATAATTGATATAACTGCTTCAGTTGAAGACGTCACAATTGCTCCTGGTTGTGTTATTGGTAAAAATGTTACTATTGGTAGTAACACAATCATTGATTCAAACTGTGTTATCGAAGATGAGGTCAGCATTGGAGAAAATACATATATTGGTGCCAATGTCACCATTCAAAGAGAATGTAAACTAGGTAAAAGATGCGTTATCTTACCTGGTGCTGTTATTGGTTCAGAAGGCTTTGGTAACGCACGCGATAAGGAAAAAAAATGGCAAAGTATTGCACATTTGGGTAGAGTTTGTATCGGTGATGACGTTTCAATCGGGGCTAATACAACGATTGATAGAGGAACGATTGATGATACCGAAATACATAATGGTGTAAAGATTGATAATCTCGTTCAAATTGCTCATAACGTGATTATAGGAGAAAATACTGCAATCGCTGCAATGACAGGGATTGCCGGAACTACAACTATTGGCAAGCGTTGTATGATAGGAGGAATGGTTGGTATAGTTGGCCAACTAACAATTACCGACGATGTCATTGTAAATGCTACTAGTACAGTAAACAGAAATATAACAAAACCAGGTGTTTATACTGGGTTCTTCCCCTTAATGACACATTCAGGCTGGAAAAAGGCCGGAATTTGGTTAACAAAACTTGATAAAATTACAGAAATCTTAAATATAAAGCTAAAAAACCTTAAATAGCAATATGGAAATGAACATTAATGAGGTAAAAAACTTTTTACCTCATCGTTACCCTTTTTTATTAATAGATAAAGTTCTTGACTTTAAGGTAGGTGAATACCTAATCGCCATCAAGAATGTTTCTTTTAATGAGCCCCATTTTACTGGTCATTTTCCAGAGCAACCCATCATGCCAGGCGTTTTGATTATTGAAGCTTTAGCTCAAGCAACTGGCATTTTGGCTTTTAAATCAGAGGTTGGACGTCCAGTTAATGGTCAAATTTATATGTTAGTAGGTGTTGACAAGGTGCGCTTTAAACGTACAGTTGAACCTGGCGAGCAGCTTCAACTAAAGGTTGAAGTTATGACAGTTAAGCGTGGAATTTGGAAATTTAATTGTGAAGCTACAGTTGAAGGACAATTGGTAACCACTGCCGAAATTATATGTACTCAAAAGACTGCAAAGTAGAACGCTATGGCCATTGATCCTTCTGCTATCATCCATGAAACTGCCAAAATCCATAAAGGAGCTACAATTAGCGCTTCTGCAGTTATAGGTGCCAATGTAGAGATTGGATCGGGTACTGTTGTCGACTCTCATGCCGTTGTTGCAGGTCCAACGAAAATTGGCAAAAATAACCACATCTATTCATTTGCTTCTATTGGAGGTGACCCCCAAGATATTACTTATCAAGATGGCCAGGAAAGCAACTTGGTTATTGGTGATGACAATTTAATTAGAGAGTTTTGTACTATCAACCGTGGAACAGAAAAAGAGAACTCACTAACAAGAATAGGTTCAAACAACATGTTGATGTCTTATGTTCATATTGCTCATGACTGCCAATTAGGTGACCACATCATAATGTCTAATAATGCTTCACTCGCTGGACATGTTCGGATCTCTGACTGGGCAATATTGGGTGGATTTGTACTAGTCAAACAGTTCTGTAACATCGGAAGACACACCTATGCTGGTATGGGAAGTCAAGTCAATAAAGATATTCCTGACTATATGGTTGCAGCAGGCGTCCTTCCAAAAATTCGTAGTATTAATATAGTTGGAATGAAGCGCAGAGGATTCAGTGCAAGTTCCATTGCCTCAATCAAACGTGCCTTCAAGGTTGTCTATCGCGATTCACAGGGAAGATTATTAGATCACGCTCTTACTGAATTAGAAGCATCAGAGTCAGACAGTCCAGAGGTAATGCAATTTGTTGAATGTATCCGAAACTCTCGAGTAGGAATCATGCGTGGACCTGCTGACGGATAGTTAAGTTTTTCGTTATGACAAAATCCTTCATTAAATCTAGCAGTATTGTTACTGTGATGACTTTTTTGTCGCGTATTTTAGGTCTAGTGCGAGACTTTATCATTGCACGCTATTTTGGTGCAAATGATCTTTCAGATGCTTTCCTAGTGGCATTTCGTATTCCTAATTTTTTTCGTCGCTTATTTGCAGAGGGTGCTTTTTCACAGGCATTTATACCCATATTGGCGGATGCGAAGGCTAAACAATCAGATGAAGAGGTTCAAACAGTCATTAATCATATTTCTACCAAACTACTCAGTGTATTAATGATTATTACACTGATTGCAGTTATTCTAGCGCCTGTAGTAATCTTTTTGTTTGCTTGGGGCTTTTATTATAAATCTGATACAACCCAATTTTATTTAGCTTCAGACATGTTAAGAATTACTTTTCCTTATCTACTTTTGATTTCCCTCACAGCACTATCTGGTTCAATTCTTAATACTTACGATAATTTCAGTGTTCCAGCTTTTACACCTGTGCTTCTTAATATCTCAATAATACTTAGCGCTATCTTCCTATCACAATACCTAGAAACACCAATAATGGCTCTGGCATGGGGAGTTCTTTTCGGTGGTGTTGCCCAGTTATTCTTCCAGATACCATTTTTATTAAAGATTAAAAAACTTCCAAAGATACGTTTCGGACAACATGAATCGCTCAGAACTTTAAAAAAAAGAATGATACCAGCGCTGTTTGGTGTTTCTGTCTCTCAAATTAATTTATTGATAGATACAATGATTGCTTCAACTCTGGTTGCTGGCAGTGTTTCTTGGCTGTACTATTCAG
>CAXDLF010000057.1:0-8708 GCA_963989885.1 uncultured Gammaproteobacteria bacterium | reverse complement strand
AGATGTGTATAAGAGACAGGAATTGGCCAAGGAATTGAGTTTGATTATTGTTGTGTACACGCTTCTCTGGCTTTAAGAAGAGATGGTTATGAAACCATTATGGTCAACTGCAATCCTGAGACTGTCTCGACAGATTATGATATTTCTGATAGATTATATTTCGAACCACTTACACTTGAGGATGTTTTGGCTGTTATAGAAGTTGAAAAGCCTGAAGGTATTATTGTCCATTATGGCGGTCAAACACCACTTAAATTGGCAAGAGCACTTGCACTTAATGGTGCAAATATTATTGGCACCAGTCCTGAATCTATTGATTTAGCCGAAGATAGGGAGCGCTTTCAAAAGATGATTCGAAAGTTAGGACTTAAGCAACCCGTAAATAGCACTGCACGTTCGAAGGAGCAGGCAGTTATCAAAGCAAACGCTATCGGTTTTCCTTTGGTTGTTAGACCTTCTTATGTCCTTGGTGGAAGGGCGATGGAAATTGTGTATGACAATGAAAGCCTTGAGCGTTATATGCAAACAGCAGTTCAAGTGTCTAACGACTCACCAGTATTGCTCGACTCATTCTTGGATCACGCTATAGAAGTTGATATCGATGTAGTTTGTGATGGAAAAGACGTTGTAATTGGTGGCATCATGGAACATATTGAACAGGCAGGTATTCATTCGGGTGACTCTGCCTGCTCATTACCTCCTTATTCTCTTTCAAATGGTGTTCTTGATGAGATGCGTAGACAAGTTAAATTAATGGCAAAAGAGCTTAATGTTGTTGGCTTGATGAATGCTCAGTTGGCCTATCAAGATGATGAAATTTATGTAATTGAAGTTAATCCTCGTGCTTCTCGCACAATTCCATTTGTTTCTAAAGCGACCGGCATCTCTCTTGCAAATATAGCTGTACGAGCAATGACAGGAATTTCATTGAAAAAGCAAGGTTTTATTAAAGAAGTTATTCCAAAGCACTATTCTGTGAAAGAGTCTGTTTTTCCATTCAATAAATTTTTAGGTGTTGATCCTTACCTTGGACCAGAAATGCGATCAACAGGTGAAGTTATGGGTATCGGGCACGACTTTCCTTCAGCTTGTGATAAAGCCTTTCTAGCGGCAGGTGACATCATACCAAGCAGTGGCAAGGTTTTTGTAAGTCTTCGAACTCTAGATAGAGAACGCCTAGTTGAATTAGGTGAAAGGCTCAGTAATCAAGGTTTTGAAATCGTTGCAACACGCACCAACCAAGAAATACTCCAAAATGCAGGCTTAGAATGTACAATGGTTAATAAGGTTTCTGAAGGGTCACCACATATTGTGGATTTGATAAAAAATGACGAAATCAGTTTAATCATCAGTTCAACTGAAGATACTCAGGGATTAGAGGATGCGGCTGTTATTCGTTGCCAAGCCTTGGTTCACAAGGTTCCTTGTATGACAACAGTTGCAGCAGCATTTGCTACACTTGATGGCCTTAAGACGCATGATAAGATGATTGTTAGATCACTGCAATCATTACATTAGTTTTGAACTATGGAAGCAATACCTATGACAATTGCTGGTGCAAAAGCACTAGAGGTTGAGTTATTAAGGCTCAAGGACGTAGAACGCCCAAGAATAGTGAATGAGATTGCAGCGGCAAGAGAGCATGGAGATTTAAAAGAAAACTCTGAATATCATGCCGCTAAGGAAGAGCAAGGATTTGTTGAAGGCCGTATTCAAGAAATTGAATCAAAACTTTCTCGGATGCAATTGATCGATGTCACGCAGCTTACTCAAGATGGTCGATGTGTATTTGGAACAACTATCACTCTATTAAATTTAACTGATAACAGTGAAACAAGTTATCAAATCGTTGGAGAAGATGAAGCAGATATTGAATTAGGTAAAATCTCTTGCCACTCTCCAATTGCAAAAGCATTAATTGGCAATGAAGAGGGCGATGAGGTAACTGTTAAAGCTCCCAAAGGTGATATACTTTACGAAATTATAGAAGTTCAATACATATAATGAAAAATTTATGGTTAGATATTGAATCAGATTATTAAATTCAACTCAGCAAGGAACAATTTATGTCGATTAAATCTTACATTAGAACAATAGAAAACTACCCTATAAAAGGAGTTATGTTTAGAGATATAACTACATTATTAAATAATCCAGAAGGCTTTGGTGAAGTAATCGAAGAATTTATAAACCGCTATAAAGACGTAAAAATCGATAAAATAGCCGCTATCGAATCTCGAGGTTTTATAGTAGCTGCTCCGTTAGCTTATCTTTTGAATGTGGGTCTTGTCTTGATAAGAAAACCAGGAAAATTACCTTCTAAAACAATTGATCAGGATTATAAATTGGAGTACGGAACTGACACAATTGAAGTTCATGCCGATGCAATTAACAAAGGCGACAAAGTACTAATTGTGGATGATTTGATTGCAACAGGAGGATCAGCAGAAGCTGCGGTTAAATTAGTAAAAAAAATGTCTGGTGAAATAATCGAGTGTTGTTTTATTGTTGACTTACCGGATATTGGTGGCAGGACACGTTTAGAGAAAATGGGACAAAAAGTCTTTACACTATGTGAATTCGAGAGTGAATAGATGATCGAGAATAAAATTGAGACTTTAAGATCCGTTAAAGAGCATCTTGAGATGATTGATTAGAGAATCCTACTTTCAGACTTTCAATATAATATATTCCCTATAATTGCAATTAATTCAATATCGTTATATTGAATTGTTGTATCATTTTACATTTTTGAGTGGAGTTGATAATGCCAGGCTTATTAACAAATATTGATCCGGATGGGTTATTAGAGTATTCGGTTGTTTATACAGACAGGTCACTTAACCACATGTCGCAATCATTCCAAGGCGTCATGAACGATGTTTCGAAATCACTTAAAAGTGTCTATAACGCGCAAGCAGCTATCGTTGTGCCTGGAGGTGGCACTTTCGCAATGGAAGCTGTAGCGCGTCAATTTGCAACCAATCAAAATTGCTTAGTATTACGTAACGGTTGGTTTAGTTTTCGCTGGTCTCAAATCTTTGAAATGGGAAATATTCCATCTGAGGAGACAGTAATGAAAGCTCACCGTGTCAATAAGAGTTTGCAAGCACCATTTGTACCAGCAGATATTGATGAAGTGGTAGACATGATTAAAACGAAAAAACCTAATATGGTTTTTGCTCCTCATGTTGAAACGGCGTCTGGCATTATTCTGCCAGAAGACTATATCCGTTCTGTTGCCGACGCTGTTCACTCAGTTGGCGGCATGTTTGTATTGGATTGCATTGCTTCAGGTGCTATCTGGGTTGACATGGAAGATAGTGGTGTAGATATATTAATCAGCGCTCCTCAAAAAGGATGGAGTTCCTCCCCTGCATTTGGTTTAGTGATGCTTTCAGCTAAAGCGAATGAGGCAATTAATAATACTCAAAGTACAAGCTTTTCTTGTGACTTGCTTAAATGGCTGCAAATTATGCAGGCTTATGAAAATGGAGCACACGCTTATCACGCTACAATGCCCACAGATGCAATTAAACGTTTTCGCGATACAATTATTGAAATTGAGGATTTTGGTTTCGATAATGCTCGTAAAAAACAACAGGAGCTTGGTGATAAAGTCAGAGTATTGCTTGAAAGTCACAGTATCAATAGTGTTGCCGAAAAAGGTTTTCAAGCGCCAGGTGTTGTTGTTAGTTACACCAATGACAAGGAAATTCATAATGGTTCAAAATTCTCAAACATTGGTATACAAATTGCTGCAGGTGTACCTCTACAGTGTGATGAGGGTGACGATTATCAAACTTTCCGTCTTGGATTATTTGGCTTGGACAAGCTTAAAGATGTTGATGCTGCGGTTAAAAGGCTTGCAGATGCGCTCAAGCAAGTTGTTTAATTATTTATCATCTAAAAATAACAATTATTTAAATATTTAATTGTGAAGGTCGAAAAAATAACCAAAACTGATCGAGAAGACTGGCAGTCACTTTACCGTGGTTATGCAGACTTTTATGAAATGCCAATGAATGAGGATATTCTTAATTCCGTTTGGTTATGGATTTTTGATGCAAACATTAAATTTTATGCCATAGGAGTTAGGACAAGTAAAGGGAAATTAATTGGTCTTATGCACTATAGAGAGATGCCATCGCCTTTGCGTGGCTCTCTTGTCGGTTTTTTAGACGATTTATATGTCCACCCCGACCACAGGGGCACTGGTGCTGTGCAACTTCTGTTTAAAGAGCTCAAAAGAATCGCAAGACAAAATGGTTGGCCGTATGTTCGATGGATTACTGCTACCGACAATCATCGAGCACGAGCGGTTTATGATAAGATTTCAGACACAATAGATTTTGTGACTTATCAGATGCCAAGTCAATAGTTATTATTTTCTTGTTGGGAGGATTTGAAAGTGCCATTCTGGGCAATTGTGTATTGTTTGTTGATTATATTGAGTGGTATTGGCGTTGTTGTAATTTATAAAAAGCGTCCAGCCTACTATATTCCAGGACAAGTATTGTCATCCCTTTGCGGCGTGTTAATGTTTTTGTTTTATTACGATATCTTCGTTCATAAACCACAATCGTTTTTGATCATTTTGGGGATGTTTTCCTACATTTTGTACTGGGAATTATGGGAGAATCGCCACCTTTTTCCTACTTTAGTAGCTGAGAAGAAAAATTCTTCGGAGGAAGACTTAGTTTTTTTTGAAGAGCCGTTTACAATGACTAAAAAAGCCTTTATTGGCTTTTTGGTGACTATTGTTATAGTCTCTTTGCCTTTTTTGTATGTAGTAACCCGACTTATGATATCGTACCTCTAATAATATTTTTTCACTACATCTATGAATAAAGATAAATCTTACAATCACAACGGTCAAGAGATTGGTTTTAGCGTTGATGATTGGCAAGAATGTCAGTTGCCATCCCGAGCTGATATGAATGGAAGTTTTTGTAGATTGGAAGCGCTCAACATAGATAGACATGCCGAAGATCTTTATCATTTCTTTTCTAAGGATACCAATCAACATAATTGGACTTACCTGCCCTATGGGCCATTCAATGATTTTGAATCTTTTTACTTATGGTTAGAAGATATATGTCTGAGCGCTGACCCCTTATTTCATGTAGTTATTGATCAACGCAGTCAATCTGCAATAGGATTAGCTAGTTATCTTAGGATTAATCCCAAGGTTGGTGTCATTGAGGTTGGGCATATACACTTTTCTCCAAAGTTGCAACAAACGGTAATGTCAACAGAGGCCATGTACTTGATGATGCAAAGAGTCTTCGATGAATTGGGTTATCGGAGATATGAGTGGAAGTGTGATGCACTTAATGTAAGGTCACGAAAGTCGGCTGAACGACTTGGTTTCACTTTCGAGGGTGTGTTTCGTCAGGCAACGATGTACAAGGGACGTAATCGAGATACAGCATGGTATGCTATCATTGACTCCGATTGGCCAAAGATAAAAAAAGCATTTCAAAATTGGCTTGACCCTGATAACTTTGATGAATCAGGACAACAAAAAACAAAACTTCAGATGACTCTGGACCAGAGCAATTAACCCCTCGGATGGTGTTTAGAATGTTGTGCTTTTAGCTGTGCATTTTGTATGTGTGTATATAGCTGAGTGCTAGAAATATCGCTGTGACCTAGCATTAATTGAACGGAACGCAAATCAGCGCCTTTTTGTACTAGATGAGTTGCAAAAGCATGACGGAGAGAGTGTGGCGAAAGCGGTTTGTCTATTCCCACCTGATTGGCGTATGATTTAACAATATAAAAGAAGTTTTGCCGTGACATTGCATTACCACGATTAGATAAAAAATAACTGTCACTTTGACCATTTTTCAATAAAACCGGTCTCGCATTTGTCTCATATTTCATCAAATAATCAATAGCCATTTCCCCCATGGGTAGAACTCTTTCTTTATTTCCCTTGCCGTGGATACGAATGAACTCTTCTTTCAAATTGATGTTGTGATAACTTAAATTGATAAGTTCGGAAACTCGCAAGCCACAGGAATACAATAGTTCGAGCATTGCTCGATCTCGCTGTCCAAAAAGACTAGAGCTACTTGGAGCTTCTAGCAGTTTTTCCACTTCTTGTATATTTAAAAAGACAGGTAATTTTCTTTCTAACTTAGGTTGAGACAATTGCTCAGTAGGGTCCTTACTTATGAGTTGATTGGTCAATAAGTATTGGTAGAAAGAATGCAGACAAGTTAGGATTCTTGCTTGTGTCGATGAACCTATATTATTTTTTTGTCTTTCAGAGAAATAATCTTGAATGTGTTTTGAATTAACCGAGATGAAAGACTTTCCTGCTAGCCATTTGTTAAATATTTTAAGGTCAGAGCGATATGCAGCCAGAGTATTTTTGCTAGCGCCGGTGCTTAACCAGTAGAAATCGATAAATTGGTCTATCAGCTCAGTATTCATTGGCTATTATTCTACTTGAGTCAATTGAAATCAGGGTAAAAAAAATGCCAGACAGAGCTGGCATTCATATTGTCGTCCATATTATCTCTTTTTAAGCTTCTCCTTAATGCGAGCAGCTCTACCAGTTAGGCCTCGAAGATAGTATAGTTTTGCCTTTCGCACTTTACCACTCCGTTTAACGGAGATACTGTCAATCATTGAAGAGTGCGTTTGAAATACTCTTTCAACACCTTCACCATGAGAGATTTTTCTAACGGTGAAAGCAGAATTCAAGCCACGATTTTTTTTAGCAATAACAACACCTTCAAAGGCTTGTAATCGCTCGCGAGTTCCCTCGCGAACCTTAACCTGAACTACAACTGAGTCACCTGGAGAAAATTCAGGTATATCTGACCTTAGTTGTTCACTTTCGATTTCGTCGATTAAATTCACGTTGATACCCTGTGGGGTTTTAGAAAATCCGGTAATTATACAGAGGTTTTTTATCCCGCACAAGAATCGCCAATACATATATTGATGAAAAAAGTTAATTGCAATATTGAGTTAGTTTTTTATCAATAAAAAACCTTTGATCTTTAGTTAGAATTATCTACTAAGGATTAATATTTTGGCTTTTCAAGAAAATAAATGTAAATTAATTTTTCTAATAATATGAGAATAAAATTCTCATTAATCTTTCTATTATTAAAACTCCTGAATGAGAGTATGGGATAATCACGCGCATTGAATTACGAGAATAATTAATGGGAAAAGTTACTGGTTTTCTGGAGTTAGATAGGGTAGTTGAGTCTTATCGTGATGTAGATATACGCATCAACGATTACGATGAAATATTTTCAGGTGAACATAACCTGAATCAATTGCAGGAGCAGGGCTCACGCTGTATGGATTGTGGTGTGCCTTTTTGCCAGTCTGCAGATGGATGTCCAATAGATAACCTAATCCCTGAATGGAATGATCTGGTTTATAAAAATGATTGGCGTAATGCCCTAGAACGTCTTCAAAAGACGAATAATTTTCCTGAATTCACAGGTCGAGTTTGTCCAGCGCCTTGTGAAGGTTCTTGTGTATTGGGATTGACCGATCCAGCAGTAACGATCAAAAATATTGAACTTGCAATTGTTGACAAGGGTTTTGATGAAGGTTGGATCAAAGCCAGAAAAACTACTGAACGCTCAGGCAAGAAAGTTGCAGTTGTTGGCTCTGGTCCCGCTGGACTTGCTGCAGCTGATGAACTCAATCAAATGGGGCATTCTGTTACGGTTTATGAGAGAAGTGACAGAATAGGCGGGTTATTGATGTATGGTATTCCCAATATGAAGCTGGGGAAAGATGTGGTTGATCGTCGTATAAGCCTTCTAAGTACAGAAGGAGTTGAATTCATTACCGATACAGATATTGGTCATGATATCAGGACAAAAGAATTACAAGCCCAGTTTGATGCAATCATTTTCGCCACTGGTGCAACCAAAGCCCGTGACTTGCCTGCTGATAATCGTGATGCCAAAGGTATTTATCCGGCTATGGACTATTTGACAGCAAACACCAAGAGTCTTCTTGATTATGGTCATGTAGACCAGAATGAGTTTTCTGCAACGGGAAGAGATGTGATTGTCATTGGTGGCGGTGACACCGGCACTGATTGTATAGGAACTGCAATCAGACAAGGTGCAAAATCATTAGTCAACTTTGAACTTATGAGTCAACCTCCTGCCGAGCGTTCTGAGAATAATCCTTGGCCACAGTGGCCTACCATCTTTCGAGTTGATTATGGACACGAAGAAGCTCAATCGGTCTTTGGTCAAGATCCTAGACACTATCAGCTACTCACAAAGGCTTTTATGAAAGATAAAAATGGCAATGTTAGCGGTCTAAAAACCATCAATGTTGTATTCGAAGACGGTAAATTAAATGAAATCGCCGGAACCGAAAAGACTTGGGATACGCAATTAGTTTTGCTTTCAATGGGCTTTGTGTCACCTGAACATTATCTAAGTGAAGACGCCAAAATCGATTTAGATGAACGTGGAAATTATAAAGCTGAGCATGGTCAATACAGTACCTCAAAATCTGGTATTTTTACTGCTGGAGATTGTCGCAGAGGGCAATCCTTGGTTGTATGGGCAATTAATGAAGGTCGTGGTGTTGCCAAAAGCGTGAACACATATCTTTCTGAATAACTTCTCAATCTGTCTCTTATACACATCTCCGAGCCCACGAGACCGAGGCTGATCTCGTATGCCGTCTTCTGGGTGAAAAAAAAA
>CAXDLF010000056.1:0-8731 GCA_963989885.1 uncultured Gammaproteobacteria bacterium | reverse complement strand
TTTTCAAGCAGAAGACGGCATACGAGATCAGCCTCGGTCTCGTGGGCTCGGAGATGTGTATAAGAGACAGATTCAGCGATTATTTTTCATTTAATGCATTCAGTTCTTTCCAGCGGATGTAGTCATTTATTTTAGGCAAGGCTCAGGGTTCGCTTAACAGCATCTTTCCAACCCGCTAGCTTTTTTTGTCTAACATCATCAGACATTTCGGAAACAAAACGTTTATCCGAGTTCCAAGATTTTGCAAAATCTTGAGGCGACGGATAGAAGCCAACCTGCATTCCTGCCAAATATGCAGCCCCTAAAGCAGTTGTTTCTAGATTTTTTGGACGATCAACCGGCATATTTAATAGATTTGAAAGCATTTGCATAGTCCAGTCCGATGCAGCCATCCCGCCATCAACTCTAATGATATTAGTTTTATGACTCTGCCAATCCTTTTCTATCGCGATCAGCAAGTCAGAGGTTTGATAACAGACTGACTCTAGTGCCGCTCTAGTAATTTCAGCGGCGCCAGTATTTCTTGTTAACCCGTATAATGCGCCACGACAATCGGGATCCCAGTAAGGCGCACCAAGGCCAACAAAAGCTGGCACCAGATAGACATCCTGATTTGGATCCGCTTGCAGTGCAAGCTTTTCAGATTGATCTACAGTTTCAATGAATTTCAAATTATCTCTAAGCCACTGCACAGCAGCACCTGCTATAAAAATCGAACCTTCCAGGGCATAACAGGGCTTATTGTCGAGCTGAAAGGCTATAGTAGTTAATAATTTGTTGCTTGATGTTACAGCTGTTTCACCCGTATTAATCAAGGCAAAACAGCCAGTGCCATAGGTTGATTTAACCATTCCCGGCTCAAAGCAGGCTTGGCCCACGAGAGCAGAATGTTGATCCCCGATCAAACTCGATATTGGTAACTCAGCTGAAAATATTTTTTTCTCTGTATAGCCAAATTCTGTTGCACTATCACAGACTTTTGGTAGCATTGATTTCGGTATGTTGAATAGACTTAGCAAATCCTCATCCCAGCATCCCTTGTGGATATTGTACAAAAGCGTTCTAGAAGCGTTAGTAGCGTCAGTTGAATGAACATTTTTACCACTAAGGCGCCACAATAAAAAGCTATCAATTGTTCCAAACGCAAGCATTCCATCGTTAGCTTTTTTACGTGCATCGGATACATTGTCGAGAATCCAGGCAATTTTGGTGGCACAAAAATACGGGTCAAGCAAAAGTCCTGTTTTTTTTATAACAACTGACTCGTGACCAAGTTCGCGAAGGTTTTGACATTTTTCGGAAGTTCTCCGATCCTGCCAGACGATTGCATTGTAGATTGGCTTCCCGGTCTCTTTATCCCAAACAACGGTCGTTTCACGCTGATTGGTGATGCCTATTGATGCAATTTGAGTGGCCTCTATATTCGCCTTCAAAATAGCTTCATTGCAACTTTCAAGAGTTGATTGCCAGATCTCTTCAGGGTCATGCTCAACCCATCCAGAATTGGGGAAAAACTGAGTAAACTCCTTCTGTCCTATTGATACAATCTGATAGTTTGAGTCAAATAAAACCCCACGAGAAGAGGTAGTGCCTTGGTCTATAGACAAGATGTATTGTTTTGATTTAGCCATTTGCTGAAGTATGATTTACTGATATATTGCTATATTTTGAGTCTAACCTTCCTTTTTTTTCTGCATATAATTATCCAGATTTTCAATCTTATCATAATCTAAAAAAAGATATAGTTTGGTTCTTCTTTCAAGCACATCTTCAGGATAAAGCGCGAATTCTTCTTGCATCAGATAGTCAACCTCAACTTGATATAAATCTCTGCCAAAATGCAGGCCCAGGTCGTCAATACTGGAAACATTTTTCAGGATGTATTCTACTCTGGTGCCATACAAGTTAAATAAGCGTTGAATGTAGTCGACATCTAAATAGTCATATTTTTTTGCAAGGTCGTCAACTATTTTTGTTTTTTCAGTTAATGAAAAATTTCCACCTGGTAAGTGAACATCACTCGTCCAAGGAGATTTTTTTTTACCCAAAATTGATCCTACTTTATTTACCACTTTTTCTGACAACTGTCTAAATGTTGTCATCTTGCCGCCAAAGATATTAATCAGAGCGCTGCTATTGTCTTGGCTATCTATTCTTATCGTGTAATCACGTGAGGCCTTTTGAGCTTTTATTGAATCATCATCATAGAGGGGGCGCACACCACTCCAGTGCTTGACAACGTCGTTGCTTGTTATGTCACTCCTGAAGTATTGATTTGCAGATTTGCACAGGTAGTTAATCTCATCATCAGAGGCTGCAAAACTGTCAAGGCTATCATTAAAGTCAACATCTGTAGTACCGATAAATGTAAATTCATTTTCCCATGGCACGGCAAACAAGACCCTGCCGTCGCTATTTTGAAAAATATATGCATAACTGTGACTGAATAACTTTTTGACAACAATGTGACTTCCTTTGACCAGTCTTACGTTGTCAACCTTGGTTTGCTGAAAATGATTCTTTAAAAAGTGATCAACCCACGGGCCCGTAGCGTTTACTACAACTTTTGCCTGAACATATTTGGTTTCATCAGTAATCGTGTTCATGACCTCAATATTCCAGAGGTCTTTTTGCTGCTCAATATTTTTTACAATTGTTCTGGTGTTAATATTGCCACCCAATCTCTTGGCATCAGCGGCATTTAAAACTGTAAGTCTTGCATCGTCAGTTATACAGTCAGAATACTCAAAACCTTTTTTAAAAGTGTCTTTTAAAGTTGAATTGGATTCGTGAAAAGGTAGACTGATATAAGAAGAGCGTTTGACATGTTTGGAAGAGTATAGGTTGTCGTAAAGCAACATGCCCAGTTTAAGTAGCCATACTGGTCGAAGTTTATTGTGGTGTGGTAGCAAAAAGCGCATCTCTCTTATAATATGCGGAGCAATTTTTATCAGAATCTCTCGCTCTCTTAGGGATGATCTCACAAGAGAGAATTCAAAGTTTTCTAGATAACGAAGTCCGCCATGTATCAATTTAGAAGATGCAGACGATGTTGCACTTGCAATATCGCTTTTTTCTGCAAGATAAACGCTGTAACCACGACCCGCAGCATCTCTTGCTATGCCGCAGCCATTAATTCCTCCCCCGATGATAAAAACATCATATGTGGTGTTCATTTGTTAACTAATTATTGGAACTGGTAGCAACAATAACCTCAATATTATTTGTCCTACATATGTTGACTATTTCTGGAGAAGGCTGAATGTTTGTGACCAGTATATCGATTTCAGAAATATTGCCAATTAACATTGGCGCTGTACGATCAAACTTAAAATTATCCGCAACAAGTATCAATTTTCGACAGTGATTGAATATAGCTTTTGAAACTAGAACTTCTTCATAATCAAAGTCCATCAATGAGCCATCGTTATCTATAGCAGAGACTCCTACAACTGCATAATCCACCTTGAATTGTCTAATAAAATCAGCTGTATTTTTTCCGACGACAGCAGAATCAAGATTTCGAACCTTGCCTCCAGCCAACCAAACTTCAGCGTTATTCGATTGAGAAAAGATATTAACGATATTAATATTATTTGTAATTACTTTAAGTCCTTGATGTGAAAGAAGAGATTCTGCCACTTGTTCCGTTGTTGTTCCAATGTTTATAACAATAGAAGAGTTGTCAGGAATAATTGAAGCAACGGCATTTGCAATTTCCTTTTTTTCATCACTGGCTAAAGATTTTCTAGAGCTGTAGGCAAAATTATGCACCCCGGAAGAGTAAAAAGCGCCACCATGAGTTCGAGTCAAAAATTCTTGATCACATAAATTATTTATATCGCGTCTTATGGTTTGCTGAGTGACTTCAAATGTTTCAGCTAAATTTTCAACGCCTACATAACCTTCTTGTTCTGCAAGAGAAAGTATGTCATGTTGGCGTTTATTCAGTATTTCCATAATCATTGTAATTATATTGCAAATTTAATCATTTTTTTCTTTATTTTTCTTTTTTTTTCATAATAGTTGACAAGCGAACATAATTCGTATATATTTACTTTGGGTTTTGATATGATATGAAAAATATCGAATCTGTAAAATGCCACCAGTTGTTGTTGATGGTGGGAACTACAAAGAAGTACAATTTGAAGCATAAATTTCGCAGTATTGGTTTTGTTGCAAAGACTACAAGTGAATTCTTTTCCAATAACGAAATTTAGTTTTTACACTGTTCTTAATTGAATCCATGTATATCAATTGATGTATACTCGAATTCGATAAGTTTTGCAAAAAATAGTTTTTAATTTTTTTTTGTAATTATCAGTGTAATGATTTTCTTTTAATTGATTATCGGAGATATATATGAAAAAAATTATTTTATTGGCATTTTTTCTTATCGTTTCCTCATTCAGTGTCAACGCGGCAGAGATAAAATTTGTTTGCTATCAAGACTCTAATGAGTGTGATGTTCTTAAGGAAATGTCTACCGTGTGGGAGAATTCCACCGGAAATACAGTCAACATAGAGACGGTCGGATACCAGGTGGTAAGAGAACAACTCGAAAACCTTCTAGAATCTGATGCAGCACCTGACGTCGCAAGAGTTACGAATCTGGGTGGACTGAATAAGTTCTACTTAGATTTAACGCCTTACGTAGATGCTTCATACTGGGAGAAAAATTATGGTGCCACCTTGCCTTGGTACAGAAAGCCTTCGGGTGATGATGGTATCTATGGTTGGCAAACACAGCTGACTGTAACTGGCCCCTATGTCAATGTAACAATGTTTGAAGATGCTGACGTCGATATGCCTGAAGAGGGCGCGAGTTGGGATGATTGGGCTGATGCCTTGAGAGAGGTCAAATCTGAGCTTGGTCTTACAGCAGGTCTTGCACTCGATAGAACGGCTCATAGATGGGCAGGTCCTGCCTTCTCATACGGAGCTAAATTCCATAAAGACGGCGTACCAATCCTGGTTGATGAAGGATTTAGAAAGTTTTCCGAGGTATTTGTTGGTTGGCATGAAGAAGGCTTGATGCCTGCAGAAGGCTGGCCGGCAGGAGCGGGCACTGCGTATAAAAATGCTGCGCCTCTGTTCTTGGATGGCACTGTAGCTATGCACATGTCAGGATCATGGATGTTGAACAATTATGACAAAAACATAACTGATTTTGAATGGAAGGTTGTGCCAATTCCTTGCGGTTCAGGTGGATGTGGTGCAATGCCAGGAGGTTCTGGTGTAGTTGCATTCAGCTCATCCAAGCATCCAGAAGTCGCAGCTTCTTATATTGACTTCCTAGCGCAGACTGGAAGTGCTGGACATTTTGCAGCAAGCACAAGCAATATTACAGCGCACCAAGGTTTGCAAAAGTTAGGTATCGACTATTCAGGTGTTAGCCCTGTCGTTTCCGCGGGTCTTTCAACCTTTGCAGCCAATGCAGGAAAGGCGGCTGAGACAACTCCGCAAGCATACTGGTTCCAAGGTTACAACAAAAACTTTGCCATTTATGGCATTGTTCCTGACTACATAACTAAAGCGATTACGGGTGAAATGAGCCTGGATGATGCTTTAGATGCAATCGATGCAGATGTAGCAGCCAAGATTGCTGAATAGAGTATATTAAGTTAATATTGGTTACAATAAGGCCGTCTCTCATGGCGGCCTTTTTTTTATGTTAATGCTTAACTTTCAAAATGCTAGATAACTTTTTAAATATTAATAATTGGTATTTAGTTTCTTTTTTCTATCTTTTGATCGGCTTCCTTTTATCAAGGGACGTTATCGGACTGACGCCAAGGCTGATGGCCATAGTAGGATGGCCGATCGAACTTTCACAGAAGTTGGCAGGAACGAAGGTTTTGCCTTACTTGTTCTTGTTTCCAAACTTATTGGTCTTTGGCCTCTTCACTTTCATGCCGTTATTTATGAATTTCGGCTTTTCTTTGACGGACGGCGCCAGCATCAACTTCTCATCTAGAGATTATTCCGGACTGGATAACCTTGCCAGAATCGTATCGGAAACGCAAATAGATGTTGGAATTCAAAATATGGAGGATGATAAATTTATGGCTGCTGCAGCGGACACATTTATCTTTGTCGTTTTTCAAGTGCCAATTATGATTCTAATCGCTCTTTTCACTGCCGTTGTTCTGAACAGGGAAATTGTTGGCAGGGGTTTTTGGAGAGCGGTATTCTTTTATCCTGTAATGCTAAGTCCAGTTGTAGTCGCTTTTTTGTGGACCTTGATTCTAAAGAGGCAGGGGCTTTTGTCTCAAACACTTATTGATTGGAATTGGATTAGCGAGCCCATTCAATGGCTGGTTGATCCGTCCTGGACGATGTTTTGGTCTGTTTTTGTATACACTTGGGCACATCTGGGCTTCTATATGTTGATATTGCTTGCAGGGCTGCAGTCCATCCCGAGGGATCTTTATGAAGCCGCAGAGATGGATGGCACATCTGACCGACGCGTTTTTTGGAGGATAACATTGCCGCTATTAATGCCAATTTTATTGGTAGTAACGGTTTTATCGTTGATTAAGGCTGTTCAGGCTTTTGAGGAATTATTCGCTTTACAAGTTGGTTGGGTATCTCTTGTTTCTTACATTTTTGAGACCTCAGGTCTAAGAGGACAGAAGACTGAATTCGGTTTAGGGATCGCAGCAATGGCGTCTCTAATTGTGGCTCTAGTACTGATCATTCTTTCCTTACTGCAATTCTATCTTACTAGGAGACAGGTGAAGCTATGACGGCGGTTATTAAATTCTTTACCAGAACGCAGGGCAAAAAGAAGCTAACCCTTGTCGATTGGGTATCTTACATTTTTCTGTTTCTTGGCTTATTAATTATTTTTCTGCCAGTATTGTGGCTCATATTGAATTCAGTTAAGTCTCAATTCTTGTTACAAAAGTTGGACACAAATATATTACCAATGGACTATGAGAGGGTTGGTAGGGCGACTGTTTATGGTCCCGAAGGCAAAGAGATATTTATGATGAAAGATTTACCTTCTTGGGTCTTGTATTGGAGCGATTTAAGTGAAGATGAAAGATCTGATCACGATGTTAATTCATTTATTTCTCAATATGACGACAAAGAGTTTTATGCACTGAGAACTCATTTTGGACTAGTTCCTGGGCAAGCCAAAGAGTTAATCATTAATAAAAATTTACCAGAATGGCTAATTAAATATCCAAGCATGTTTCCGAGCTCTAAAAAGGAATACGATCCCGAATCCGTAATAAGCTTGTTAAACATTGAAGAGATTAGGTTATTGTCAGAATATCTAGGCCTCAAACCGTATAAGCCTAATGGCTTTACATCTCAAATTTTCGTCACTACAGTTGACCCTGAAACCAGTGAGGTTACAGAGTACTCGGTAAGTAGAATTAGCACAAATAAAGACACAGTGAATGCTAGATTAATTAGCAATCCGCAGGCCGGAATAGTGAAATTACCAAAAAATGAAATCATTCTAAACAAAAGCTTGAAGCCGTCCTGGATTAATTACACCAACCCATTAACGAAGAACGTGGCCGGTATGGATTTTGATGCAATTAGGTGTCTGAATAATTCTGTTTTTGTCACTGTCGTGGCAACCTTGATAACTCTCTTGATTAATTCCATGGCGGCCTTCGCGTTGTCCAAATATCGCTTCAATGGTCAAATCATTTTTTTTATAATTATATTAGCTACCCTGATGGTTCCAGCATCAGTGCTGATTGTAGGTATATTTAAAATGGTGTCGGTAACCGGTTTAGCGGGGTCTTTGTGGGGAGTCATAATACCTGGAGCGGCAACCCCTACCGGGGTCTTTATGTTGAGGCAGTATATGCTGACAATTCCTGATGAACTATTGGAGGCTGCAAGAATGGATGCTTCTAGCGAATGGACCATCTATTGGCGTATAGTTCTCCCTCTGGCTCTTCCTGCGGTCGCTGTTCTCGGTATCTTGTCGATAATATGGAGATGGAACGACTTGATACTACCAATGATAGCTGTCTCGACAACCAAGGCCGCCTATACAATACAGCTTTGTTTATTAGACTTTCAGGGTGAATATCTTGCTCAAGAACATTATAGATTAGCAATGACAGTGGTGAGTCTAATTCCTACAACTTTGGTCTTTGTTTTTCTTCAAAAGTATATTACAACTGGAATAGCAACAACAGGAATAAAATAGTTTTATGGCTAATCTTAAACTTATAGATATAAAAAAATCTTACGGAAAAACACAAGTTATTCATGGGGTTAACCTTGAAGTATTAGATGGTGAGTTTTGTGTGTTGGTTGGACCATCAGGTTGTGGAAAATCAACATTGCTTAGAATGATTGCAGGATTGGAGGCAATCAGTCACGGTTCAATACTTATTGATGAAAATAAGGTTAATGATATATCCGCAGCTAAAAGGGGATTAGCGATGGTTTTTCAGTCCTATGCTTTATATCCACATATGACTGTGCGCCAAAACCTTGCTTTCGGTTTGGAGAATTTAAAGCTAGACAAAACAGAAATTGAAAAAAGAATCCAAGAGGCTGCCAGACTACTTAGGATGGAAGAGTATTTGAAGAGGCGTCCTGGACAGCTGTCCGGCGGGCAGATGCAGAGAGTTGCAATTGGAAGGGCTATAGTGCGTGAACCCTCTATATATCTATTTGACGAGCCATTATCAAATCTAGACGCCGAGCTAAGAGTAGCAACCCGTGTTGAGTTGAAAGCTTTACATAAAAG
>CAXDLF010000055.1:0-8778 GCA_963989885.1 uncultured Gammaproteobacteria bacterium | reverse complement strand
TTTCCAAAATCTTGGCAATGCGGACTTTTTCATCCTTGGTCATTGAGGCCCCAGGCGATTGTTCACCATCTCTAAGTGTTGTATCGAATATGATTAATTTGTCGGACATTATTTGCTCCTTGTTGTTGTTCCAAATATAAGCTTGAGTAATAGTGATAGACTTTCGTCTATTGAGATCATTATTGCCTTACGGCAATAATCGCAACAACGCAAGGAGGTTGTCCAATGAAAGAGAAATCAACGAATTAGTATTTGTTCTCATAGACGCAGATTATAAAGGAACTTAGCTAGCTTTGCCCCTTTTTTTCATTTGTCTTCTCTTATAAACCCCAAATATTGTTATCAAGGGGCCAGAAAGCATATAGAGAAAGAAGCCGGTAAATAAGACAATATTTGGTTTATAGAGAAGCAAAATAAGACCTAGCACAGTGAATAAAAGAAACCTAAATGACGCCTTATCTGTCGAGTCAAATTCCCTAAAACTGAAGTAGCGTACATTGCTCACCATCAGTAGACCGCAAAGTATTGTGATCACAACCCCGATGTAGTAGCTCAATGAAACAACTCCAAAATCGAAATATTCGAAATTCCAAAATTTAAGCCATATCATACTGGCAATTACACCTGCAGAGGCAGGTGAAGGTAGGCCTTGGAAATAACGCTTATCAGCGATTCCAACTTGAGTATTGAATCTTGCCAACCTTAAAGCTGCACAGGCCAAATAGATGAATGCAGCAAGCCAACCGATCCTCCCTAAATCAGACAAAGACCATTCATATACAAGGAGTGCAGGCGCCAATCCAAATGACACTAAGTCTGATAGTGAATCATACTCCGCACCAAAAGCACTTTGAGTGTCCGTTAATCGAGCAACTCGACCATCTAAGGTGTCCCACAACATAGCAACCATTATTGAAATAGCTGCTAAGGTAAAGTCACCATTAATAGAAGCAACAATAGAATAAAAACCGGCAAACAAGGCAAAAGTAGTAATCATGCTTGGCAGCAAATAGATTCCTCTTTTGGTTTTTATTTTTTCCGTCACAATTAATTATGGAATTAAGCTGTGATCAAAATAACAAGTCAGTTTTTAGATTGATCGACCAACTTGTTTTTCGCAATCCAAGGCATCATCGAACGTAGACTTTCACCGACCTTTTCAATTTGATGTTCACGCTGGATATCGCGACGAGCCGGTAAGGTATCCACATTTTCAATAAACTCCTTGGCAAAGGAACCGTCCTGTATTTGATTAAGAATTTTCTTCATTTCGGACTTGGTGCCATCAGTAACAATCCTAGGGCCTCGAGTTACGTCGCCATATTCAGCTGTATTCGAAATAGAATAACGCATATTAGCGATTCCACCCTCATACATCAAATCAACAATCAACTTGAGTTCGTGAAGACATTCAAAGTAAGCCATTTCAGGTTCATAGCCTGCTTCGACCAAGGTTTCAAAGCCGGCTTGTACCAAAGAAGTGGTACCACCACAAAGAACCACCTGCTCTCCGAACAGGTCTGTCTCGGTTTCCTCTCTGAAGCTTGTTTCTAGAATACCTGTACGGCCGCCACCGATAGCTGATGCATAGGCAAGCGCAATCGCCTTGGCGTTTCCTGAGGCATCTTGGTGGATGGCAATCAAATCGGGTATACCGCCACCATTGACAAATTCTGAACGGACAGTATGCCCAGGCGCTTTTGGTGCAATCATGATGACATCCAGATCCTCTCTTGGAACAATACGACCAAAATGAATATTAAAACCATGGGAAAAAGCCAAAGCCACTCCTTGCTTTAAATGCGGCTCGATGTTTTCAGCATAAATCTTGCCTTGGAATTCATCGGGCGCCAATATCATCACCACGTCAGCCCAAGCGCTAGCCTCTTCAACTGACATCACACGAATACCTGCCTCTTTTGCTTTTACCGCTGAAGATGAACCCTCTCTAAGTCCAACGACAACCTCTACGCCTGAATCCTTTAGATTGTTAGCTTGTGCATGACCCTGGGAACCATAACCAATCACTGCGACTTTTTTTCCTTGGATAATTGAAAGGTCTGCATCTTGATCGTAATATCTATTCATTTTTTTTTCCTATATTTAAATTAACTTTTTGCCTCTAGAAATTCCAGTCACTCCGGTTCTTGAAACCTCTAAAATACTTGCAGGATCGAATGCATCTAGAAAAGCGTTAAGTTTTTTTGTCTTTCCAGAGATCTCGACAGTGTATGTTGTATCGGTAACATCAACGATTTTGCAAGAAAAAACTTCCGCCAACTGTTTCAAGTCAAAATTGTCTTTTTTCGTGGGACTTATTTTAACGAGCATTAAATCGCGCTCAATATGGTCTTGGCTTGTTAGATCAGCAACCTTTACAACCTCTATTAATTTGTTCAGCTGCTTGACAATTTGCTCCAACACCCGGTCATTTCCGCTACTCACGATTGTCATCCGAGACAAGCTGGGGTCGTTTGTCTGAGCAACTGTTAGGGATTCGATATTAAACCCTCGCTGCGAAAATAGACCCGAAACTCTCGACAGCGCACCGGTTTCATTTTCTAAAACTACAGAAATAATATGTCTCATAATTTATACCGCGTTGAGGTCTGTTTCATCTTTTGAGACCATATCATCTCGTCCTGCCAATAACATGTCACAATGGGCACCACCTGCCGGAATCATTGGAAATACATTTTCATTTGGATCGGTGATGACATCCAAAAAAACAGTCCGGTCCTTTTGTTTAAAGGCCTCGACCAATGCAGGCTTCAGATCTGCTTCATCCTCGACCAAAATACCTAAATGCCCATAACTCTCTGATAACTTCACAAAGTCAGGTAAAGCATCCATATAAGACATTGCATAACGCTTTTCGTAGAAAAACTCCTGCCACTGCCTAACCATCCCCAGATAACGATTATTGAGGTTCACGATTTTAACTGGAGTGTTGTATTGCAACATTGTCGAAAGCTCTTGCAACATCATTTGAATGCTACCCTCCCCAGTGACACAGACAACATCCTTATCAGGCATGGCTAATTTGGCCCCCATAGCGGCCGGTAAACCAAAACCCATTGTACCGAGACCACCCGAATTAATCCATCGACGAGGCTCATCAAACAAGTAATATTGCGCAGCCCACATCTGATGCTGTCCAACATCTGACGTCACGATAGCTTCACCCTTGGTGACCTCATAAAGCATCTCAATCACCGTTTGAGGCTTAATGACTCCTGATTTCTTCTTATAAGCCAAAGAGTTCATTTCTCTCCAGGTATTGATTTGTGACCACCATTTGGAGATGTCTGCAAGTTTTGCATCCTTTAATTCATCGATGAGAGCTTGTAATACCTGTTTTGTTTGGCCAACAATTGGAATATCAGCAACAACGTTTTTTGAAATCTGAGAAGGATCGATATCGATATGGATAAATTTAGCAGAGGGACAGAATTTTTCCAGATTACCGGTAATTCTGTCATCAAAACGAGCACCAATAGCCACCACACAATCGGAATCATGCATTGCCATGTTGGCTTCATAGGTGCCGTGCATTCCCAACATTCCAATTGACAATTCATCACTACCAGGGTAGGCCCCTAGGCCCATCAAAGTTTGCGTGATAGGATATCCGAGTAAACGTGTTAATTCCCTCAATTCCTTGGAAGCATTACCTATAACGCTCCCGCCTCCTGAGTAAAGAATTGGTTTCTGCGAATTTGCAATCAGTTCTGCCGCCTTCTTAATTTGGCGATTGCTTGCTTTGGTTGTAGGTTTGTAGGAGCGCATCTTGACCGTCTCTGGATATTCTTCCAATTCCATTTGATTAATTGTTACATCCTTTGGAATGTCAATGACAACAGGCCCAGGTCGACCTGTAGTTGCAATATGAAATGCCTTTTTGACAGTCATTGCAACTTCGCTAATGTCCTTAATTAGAAAGTTATGTTTAACACAGGAGCGCGTGATACCAACTGCATCAACCTCTTGGAAGGCATCGTTACCAATCAATGGTGAAGGTACCTGTCCAGAGATAACTATCATAGGGATTGAGTCCATATTGGCAGTTGCAATACCTGTAACGGCGTTAGTAATTCCAGGTCCCGATGTTACTAGGACAACTCCCGGCTTACCATTAGTTCTGGCATAACCGTCTGCTGCATGAGCAGCGCCTTGTTCGTGCCGAACCAAAACGTGGATAATTTCATCTTGAGCTTCCAGGGCATCGTAAATATGCAAAGTTGCACCACCTGGGTATCCAAAGATGTGCTTAACACCCTCTTTCTGTAGGCAATTTATTAGTATCTCAGCACCATTCAATTTCATGGCTAATGACAATATTTTAAAAGGTCTCGATTATACCCAAAGATTTAAAGTTCAGAAGCTCTTCGTTATCTAGCGTTTTGGCCTATAAGGTTGGAAAATCAAAGCGTTGTAAGTTGACAAATTAATCGTTCTTTCGAGAGCTCTTTTAGATTTGATTCTGCCAATCCTCTGAATAGTAATGTATCGGTGATTCGAGCTCCTCAAAAGCTTCAATGGTAAATGCTTGAGGTTGAGAAAGTATCGCCGAAAGTAATTGATCATTGAGCATATGACCTGTCTTGTAGCCTTCATAATGTCCAACCATATTGCCTCCCAGAAGAAAAAGGTCGCCGACGATATCGAGTATTTTGTGTTTTACAAATTCGTTATGGTATCGCATCCCATCTTCATTAAGAATGGCGTCATCTGATAGAGCAATTGCATTGTCAAAACTTGCACCTAAGGCAAGCCCGTCAGCCTGTAAATCCTCAACATCTCTTTCATAGCCAAAAGTTCGTGCACGAGAGATTTCTTTTAGGTATGATTGTTTGGCAAAATCAATTGTCAATTTTTGACCACTTTCCTTAATCTTTTGATGTTCGAAGTCGATCTCTAGAGTCACTTTAAAACCATTGTGTGGAGAAACTTGTGCCCATGATTCGCCGTTTTCAACCCTAACTGTATTCTTGATTACGATGAATCGTTTTGGTGCATCCTGTTCCTCTATTCCGGCTGACTGAACTAGAAAAATAAAAGGTGCTGAAGAGCCATCCATGATCGGTACCTCAAATGAATCCAGTTCGACTAAAACATTGTCAACACCTAGCGCAGAAAAAGCCGACATTAAATGTTCAATAGTGGAGACCTTGACACCTTGAGATTCAAGCCCGGTTGAGAGCACAACTTCGTTAACAAATGCACTATGAGCGTGAACTTGCCTGCCTCCTGCATCTAATCGCCTAAATACAACGCCGTGGTCAGAGCTAGCAGGAATCAACGTCATATTCACTTGCTTACCACTGTGAATACCGACGCCACGAGCTTTGACGGATTTTTTGATTGTTCTTTGCTTTAGCATAAAGTTAGAAGTTCCCTACTAGTACTTTTTTTATTTTGCCCATAACGCCATTCTTTCCATTTGATATTATAAAATCCACTTGCGGTAAATCTTCCTGATGTAATAAAAGGCCAATCGAACTCGCATACCGGTAGTCCATTAGAATGGTTTCTAGACCTGAGACACGATCACGTTGAACGACTCCTATCTTTGCTCTTCGAGTGAAAAATTCCCTCACTAGCTCTTCACACCCAAAAGCCTGGGCACCACCACCACACAAAACAAAACCCGATTTGATGTTTGCTTCTATATTGTGATGCCTTAGTTCATTCTTCAATGTTGATAGAATCTTTACATAAGCCTCTTCTATGACCTCTGATAACTGAAGACTTGACAGATAGTGAGAATCCTTATTGGTAGCCTGCACAAATTTAACAAACTGTTCATCTTTGATGAATGAGGATTTGGCGTATCCATAATCCTCTTTCAGTCTTTTCGCTTCCTCAAAAGAGGTATCGAAGGCGAATGCGACCTCTTGTGTAATGTCATCACCACCCATTGAAATGACACCATTACGAACAATACCTTCATCCTGAAAAACAGAGTAGCTAGTAACACCCGCTCCAAAATCAATCAAGCAAACGCCACCATCTTTCTCTTCTTGAGTGAGGAGCGCTTCCGAATTTGCAATCGAGTCAAGCACAATTTTATCTACCATTAGGTCACACTTCTTTAAGCAGTTTTCAATATTTCTCACACCCACACTTGAAACAGTCACAATGTGCACTTTGGATTCAAGAACTTCTGCCTCCATGCCCTCAGGGTTGTCAACAATATAATTCTCATCGATGATAAATTTCTTCTTAATGGTGTGTAGTTTTTCCTTGTTGGTGGGGGTGGGGATTGCACTTGCTGTCTCGAGAACTTTATCGACATCGTCTGCAGCAACAAATTCACGAATTGGAACTTTTCCATACCCATCAATACAGGTCAGGTGTGTATCTGAAAGATTAACACGAACCAATCCTATCTCCAAATCAAAACTTTTTTGAGTTTGATCGACTATCTTTGAGATTACACGGGAAAGCGGATTGATTGCAGAAATTGAGCCTTTTCTGACCCCGTCGGATGGGCTAATATTGTGTCCAATAATGCGCAACTTTTCATCATCTTCTTTTTCAGCGACCAACAGGGCAATCTTATCTGTCCCGATATCAATACTCACAATATAATCGTTTCTGCCTGCCATAATTAGTTAATTGAAGATAAGTATTTTTAAAGAAAATTTTACCAAACTATTGAGACTACCCAAGCAATGTTCTGCTATTTTTTTATAAATTCCAACCACTCATCGAGACAACCCAATTCGACAGACTTTCCACTCAACAAACGACGAAAAAATTTTGCATTATTTTGACCATGATATAGTCCTAATATATGACGAGTCATTGCTCTGATTGGTACACCCTCTTTGAGTTGCTTTTTAATATAGCTCATATAATCGACAAGAACTTGCTCTCGAGTTCTGGGAATAGTTTTTTGACCAAAAACCTTGCTGTCAATATCTGCCAATAGATATGGTTGATGGTAAATTGCCCTGCCCAGCATCACACCATCAACATGACCGAGATGTTCGAAAATCTCACTATATTCAGTGATTCCTCCATTCAAGGTTATCTTGAGTTGAGGAAAGTCCTTCTTGAGTCGATATACCCAGGGATAGTTTAAGGGTGGTATGGTACGGTTTTCTTTAGGACTTAAGCCATGAAGCCAAGCCTTGCGAGCATGTATGATGAAATGCTGGCAACCCTTTTCATGAATACGGAATACAAAGTCACCGAGCTGATCGTAAGTCTCCATATCGTCGATTCCAATCCTGCTTTTAACGCTAACCGGTATGTCGGTTATATCAATCATGCTTTCAACGCAAGATGCCACCAGTTCAGGCTCTTTCATTAGACAAGCACCAAAACTGCCTGAGAATACTCGGTAAGAGGGACAACCGACGTTTATATTGACCTCGTCATAACCCCACTGTTTTGCGATCTGAGCACACTGTGCCATTTCTTTTGGGTCAGATCCTCCTAGCTGAAGAACCAATGGGTGTTCTCTAAAGTTGTAGTCTAGTAATCGGTTCTTGTCGCCTCTTAAGATGGCCTTTGAGGTAATCATCTCGGTATAGAGTTGGGTAAAGGAGCTAAGTAGGCGAAAAAAATAACGGCAATGCCTATCGGTCCAATCCATCATTGGTGCTACTGAAACTGCACAAGGACCCATCAAAGCCTCAAAGAGAGCTGTTTCAAAGCGTACGAGACACTCTTAGACACAATGTACGTCCTATCTCCAGAAAATAGTTTTGAAGTGGTACTCGTTTTGCCATCCCAGAAAAAACCAAAACAAACGGTGCCTACAGGTTTTTCAGTTGTGCCGCCAGTAGGACCTGCGACCCCGGTAATTGATAGCGCAACATCGCTATGAGATTTGTTGCTCACACCGATCACCATTTCGAGAGCGACCTCTTCACTGACAGCGCCATAAGTTTTGATTGTTTGGGCATCCACCCCAAGCATGTCGACCTTTGATTGATTACTATAAGTGATATAGCCGCAATCAAAATAAGAAGAGGCTCCAGGTATTCTGGTAATGGCATGCGAGAGAGAACCACCAGTGCAAGATTCAGCCACAGAGATCGTCAAGCCATTGGCTATTAATAGTTCAGATAATTCTTGCGCCTCGTTTGACAACATCAGATCTTACCTTCTAGTGCAATGTGAACAATTTCATAAACATTTTTTGACAGGTTGTCGACTTCGCTGATGGTTTTAAGTTCAGCCTCTTGCAGTTTAGAGTAGTGAGAAGTAAAACGCCTCCAGTGATTATAGACACTTGCAAATCTTGCTGCAATTTGTGGGTTCAATGAGTCCAATTCAAGAATCACTTCGGTCATCAACTGGTAACCTTCTTGGCAATGGAACTGGATGTGATTTTGGGCAAATGCACCTAGCAAAGAGCGTACCCTGTTTGGATTTTTCATCGTGAATAGTTTATGCCTCATGAGCTCTCTAATTCCAGCTACAGAAATACTAGGTGATATGCTTTGTACACTAAACCATCTATCGATTGTTTGGACGTCTTCTCGGTAAAGTTCATAAAAACGCTCGATAACTTCCTTCTGGTAAGGGTTATGGTTTTCTACAAGTGCCTGAAAAGATGACAATTGATCGCTCATACATTTGGCATGATTGAACTGTTTATAGGCCAATTCGTATTCACCACTCTTAACCAAATAAGACAGACATCTATTTTTTAAAGCACGCTCACCAATTGATTGGGTAGACAAATCAACTGTCTCTTATACACATCTGACGCTGCCGACGAAGGCTTAGGTGTAGATCTCGGTGGTCGCCGTATCATTA
>CAXDLF010000054.1:0-8896 GCA_963989885.1 uncultured Gammaproteobacteria bacterium | reverse complement strand
CTCTCCAAACAATCCAATATTGTTGAGACAACTAAACAAAAACACACTATAAATTTGTGTGCAAATAATTATCTAGGCTTAGCCAATAATGAGGAAATCAATCAGGAAGCCATTAAAGCAATTGAAAATTACGGTTTTGGAATGGCATCTGTTCGTTTTATTAGCGGTACACATGAAGTTCACAAAAATCTAGAACAAACGATTTCTTCTTTTTTGCATAAGGAAGATACTATTTTGTATTCAAGTTGTTTTGATGCCAACACTGGATTGTTTGAGACCATCTTGAATGAAAATGATGCTGTAATTTCCGATATGTTGAATCACGCCTCTATCATTGATGGTATTCGACTGTGTAAAGCAAAGAAATTTCGATATGATAATAATGATATGAATTCACTCGAAGAACAGCTTATTAAAACTCAGGATTGTAATACAAGATTAATAGTTACAGATGGTGTTTTCTCAATGGATGGAATAATTGCAAATCTAAAAGAAATTTGTAATTTAGCTGATAAATATAATGCTTTAGTTATGGTTGATGATAGTCATGCTATAGGAGTACTTGGTGAAAACGGTATAGGCAGCATTGAATATTGTGAAGTTATTGATCGTGTTGATATAGTTACCGGAACTCTTGGAAAAGCATTAGGTGGTGCTTCAGGTGGTTATACGTCAGGCAAGAAAGAAATTATTGATTGGTTGAGGCAGAGATCAAGGCCCTACCTGTTTTCTAATACACTTGCTCCAGTAATTACTGCTACTTCTATAAAAGCATTTGATATAGTTAAAAATAGCAAAACTCTCAGAGAGACTTTGCACACTAATAGCCAATTTTTCAGAGAACAAATGGTGAATGTAGGTTTTAAATTATCAGGATCTAATCATCCAATTATTCCTGTAATTTTAGAAAATGCCATATTAGCAAAACAAATGGCAGATGAATTAAATAATAGAGGTATATTTGTTGTGAGCTTTTCTTTTCCAGTTGTGCCTAAAAATAAAGCACGTATTCGTGTTCAAATATCGTCATCCCATACAAAAGAAAATCTAGAATATGCTGTCAAACATTTTGAAGAAGTCGCAAGAAAATTAAACATAATTTAATATTAAAATGAAAAATACAATTAAAGCTATTGTAAAAAATGAAAGTAAGACAGGTTTAACTCTCAAAGGTGTCCCAATGCCTGAATGTGATGATAATAGTGTTTTAATTAAAATTAAAAAAACAGGAATATGTGGAACTGATTTACACATCTATAATTGGGATGAATGGGCACAAAAAACAGTACCCATTTCGACAATTATTGGACATGAATTTAGTGGAATAGTTTATTATAAAGGAAAAAAAGTAAAAAACATTCAAATCAATGACAGAGTATCGGCTGAGGGTCATATCGTTTGTGGATATTGTCGAAATTGTCGTGCTGGAAGAGGACAACTTTGCCGAAATACAAAGGGTATTGGAGTTCAAATTTCAGGAGCATTTTCTGAATATATTAGTGTACCTCAATCCAATATCATTAAAATACCAGATGATATAGATGACGATATTGCAGCTATATTTGATCCTCTGGGAAACGCTTTTCATACAGCTCTTAGTTTTGATTTAGTTGGTGAGGATGTATTAATTACTGGGGCAGGTCCAATTGGTATTATGGCAGCAAAACTATGCCAAACTATTGGAGCAAGAAAAGTTATTTTAACAGACATTAATAGCGAAAGAATAAATTTAGCTAAAAATTTAGATATAAAATTATCTTATAACATTAAACAAAATACTCTTGAATCAATTATGGAACTTAATAATATGAAAGAAGGTTTTGATATTGGTTTGGAAATGTCAGGCTCAGGCAAAGCATTTAATGATATGATTAAAGTAATGAATAATGGTGGTAAAATAGCAATTCTTGGAATAGCTCCAGCTGCTTTTGAAGTAAACTGGAATGAAATTATTTTTAAGATGTTAACAATTAAAGGCATATACGGCAGAGAGATGTACGAAACTTGGTATAAAATGATAGCTTTAATCCAGAGTGGTTTTAATATAAAAAATATTATCACTCATAAATTTCACTATACTGAATTTGAGGAGGCTTTTAAAATTATGAAACAAGGTAATTGTGGTAAAATAATTTTAGAATGGTCTTAAAAAATTATGTGATTTTTATGGTGTGAATGGTTCAATTTAAATTTTGAAAAGAAATTATTAATGTTGCTCAATTACAAGTAACTCATCATTAAACCATAAACCACCATGTTTTTTAATCGTTTTCTGGATATGGTGAACATATTGGCCATCCTGTTCAGCTTCCATTACTTTCTCATTATTGATTTGACCAACATATGTGGCGGCATTCCAAGAAGAAAATATTAAAGATGTGGCAATACCGTTTTCTATTTCATTAGGGAGCGCCCTTAAATTATATCGAAAAATTTCAGGTGAATGCAATTTTAATTTTCTTAAAATATTTTTATTTAAGATTCTTTTTAGATAAGCAGTAATGTCACTTGATAGGGAGGGAAAAGGATTCTCATCAGGCCAGACTTTTTTAATAATTTTCATACTTGGATCATCCCCTGAAGCGTGAACAAGTATTAATCTTCCTTTAGATGCAAGAGCCTGAATCATGGGCTTAACTACATAATCAACTTTTTTTTGAACGCTTATTCGAGAACGATAAGGCTGGGATGCAATAATCAAATCAAAATAATTTTTAGCACCATCTTGTTTAGGTATAATATGATCGAGACTAAATTCATGATCCTTGCGGTAAATGATAAGTACAGAAGGTGATTTATATGTTGGATTACCACTTGTAGGATGTCGTTCTACTTGCCAGTTATTTTGCAACATCGTGTCTAATTGACTAAGTTGTTGGTTGAATTCAAAAGATGAATTACCTTTAAGCTTAAGAATGTCCCATTTAATATGCTGTTGTTTGACAGGATTGCTTGAATTGAGAGATGCTATTTCCGAATAGTATAAATTGGATGCAAGAAAAATCATGTTAGGGTGTTCCATAAATCGATCTGGTAATTTTTCGATACTTAAGCGCACATCTTCCATGCTGATTTCCTTGCCATACACAAGAAAGGGGATGGTAGGAAATTCACGGTGACAATTTCTTAGAACGCTCATTAGCAATGTTCCATCCCCAAGCCCTGCATCTAGAATATTCAAGGAAGGTTTTTTTGGCTTAATTTTTTTGATTTGTGTTGAAATTTTTTCAGCAATTATATTTTTCTCATTTGTTGTTGTCACAAATAATAAATATTTTTGGCGACTATCAAAAAATCTAAAGTTATTATTCATTATTGTGTAGTTTTACGACTAATCAATCTTCCTTGGATTAAATGATTAACAGGTTCAAATTCTGAATCTTTTAAATAATCACCAATCAACTGAGTAGTTAATTTTGCCATTTGTCTTATTGGTTGCCTTATTGTTGTAAGATTATATGAATCCCAACTTGCAACAGAAATGTCGTCATATCCAATGACTTCAATTTGATGCGGAATTTTTAGTTTTGTTTTTTCCTTTATAAAATCGATGCATCCAAAGGCCATGGTGTCATCCGCACAGAAAATAGCGGTAAGTTTGTTATTCCGTAACAATTTTCCTGCAGCTTTTTGCCCTCCCTCGTAGGTAAAAAAACCATCTGCGATAGTAGTCTTAACTTTTGCGTTTTTCTTTAACTGATCCAGAAAACCCTTGCAGCGCTGCTGGCTCACGTATGATCCAGTTGGACCTTTGATCAGTCCGATGTGCCGATGACCTTTTGCAATGAAGAGTTGAGCAATCATTTCTCCTCCCATGCGGTGATCGCAGGCCACCGAACTTGTCGTGGGGATGTTCCAATTTCGATTGTAGGCAATCACTTGAATACGCCGTTCAGTGCAACTTGTAACAAAAGACTCAGTTGGTTTTGTTGCGGATATGATAGCAATGAGTTTTTCTTTTAAATATGGCAGAATAAGATTGTCATCAAGCTCTTCACCATCATCGGTTGTAATCAAAAGTATCCTGTACCCACTCATTCGAAGAGCTTCATGTAATTCAGTTAGGACTTCAGGATAATATCTATTGGTGACATAGGGTAATATTACGCCCACTAACCCACCATCCACTGATGAAGAAAAAGAATGCTGAATAGCTTGATGTTTATAACCCAGTTTTTTAGCAGCTTCGATGACGCGTAATTTTGTGCGACTTGAGATACTGGCTCCTTTGGTGAAGCACCGAGAGACTGCTGACTGGGATACACCAGCTAGTGTTGCCACATTCTGGGATGTTGGATTCTTTAATTTAGTTTTCATTTATGCCTTTATCCACCGAAATAATATTCAATATATTGCATAATTATTCATAATAATGCAATATTATTAATTAATAAATATAAAATATTTTTTACAACCCGGATGAGTGTACTAGGATAAACAATTACACAATACATTCGGAAACCTAAGGAGGGAAAGAATATGTTTCTTAAAAGACTGACTCTTATTGGAGCATTTATAACTTTGATGGGATCGTCGGTATATGCAGCTGATTGTGGCCCGGCAGGTCAATCCATCCGTATTCTTGCCAGCGACTTTCCAGCAATTCACGCTGTAGCTGGCGCTGCGGAAGGTAATTGTGGTGCAGCAGCAGCAGAATTCAATCGCAATCATACTACCGAAGCTCGTCAAATCATGAACGCCGCACAAACACCCAATCCAGCAGAATACACTTCTGTCATCGTGGCTAACTCTACTCTCGTTCAACTCATGAATGACGGTCTGGTTCGTCCGCTTAATGATCTGGTAGGGAAATACGGCGGTCATTTGAAGCAAAATCAACTGATCACTATCGACGACAATATCATGGCGATTGCCTTCATGGCAAATTCACAACACATGTTTTATCGTACCGATATTCTTGGACAAGCAGGTGTCGAAGGTCTCCCTGCCACCTATGACGAGGTTTTGGCAGCCGCCGAGAAGATCCGTGCTGCTGGCATTATGGAACATCCACTGGTCATGAACTTGAAAGTTGGCTGGAACGTCGGCGAGGTGTTTAACACTATCTATCTTGCACATGGCGGTGATTTCTTCAAATCGGGTAGCGCTGAGCCGTCCATTAACAATGAAAAGGGTATAGCAGCGCTCAACACCATGAAAGCACTGGTGGAGTACGCACACCCTGATCACCTGACTCAGGCATCGGACCAAACTCAGGGATTGTGGGAAGCAGGTAAGGCTGCCATAGGTTTCATGTGGGGCTCACGCGGTGGCGTAATCCTAGATGACGAAGGTTCATCAGAAGAAGTAGTATCGAATACTGTTCTGTCTGGTGCCCCAACAGTAACTGGAGGTTCAATCCCAGGTGCAACGCTCTGGTGGGACGGTATCACAATTGCAACTAACGTATCAGACAGCGAAGCAGAGGCAACCTTTGCGGCTCTTGTCAGTGGCATGACAACAGAAATGGTGTCTAAGCACAATGACGATGCAATCTGGTTGATTGATGGCTTTAAACCTGGTCCGGCTGCAGCTGGTGTTTCTGCGACTGCTTCAGGAGGTGCTAAATCTTATCCAATGTTTGCACAAATGGGTCTGTTACATAATGCACTGGGTGCTGAACTGGTGGATTTCCTAAAAGGTAGCGAAAGCGCAGAACAGGCGCTGACCGATGTGGAAGCCGTCTATGTTGCCGGTGCTAAAGATGCAGGATACCTATAGTAATTACTTTATAATAAAAGGGCCCTTGAGGCCCTTTTCATTTTCTTAAGAATACTCTACAACAAATGGAAGTATGAAACACAGTACCTTTTTCTGGTTCATTCTGCCGTCTCTAACTGCGATGATCCTATTCATCGCCCTGCCCATCGTCTCAGTCTTCATTCAGTCCCTTCATATCGAGCATGAGCAGGTCCTTATCGTTTCTGAGAGCTGTGATCCCTTCGGTTGTGAGGAAACCACCTCGGTTGATACCGAGGCATCCTCCAAGCTCCGTGCGGAAAAACCACTTGGTCGTTTCAACGGCTTGAAAACGTATACCAACCGTATGATTCTCGCCTTTGACGAAGTGGGCGAAGCTTGGCGCACGACTGACAGTTTCAGGGTATTCTGGGACAGGGTTTTCAACCTGCCATTTTACAAGTCGCTAACTTTCACAATAACCTACACGATTGTCGTGACCCCCTTCGTACTTATTCTTGGTTTTTTTGTTGCTCTTGGAGTCAACAACCTGCCAAAAATATTAAAAGGTCCCACGATTTTTTCCTCACTCCTACCAATGATAGTCACTCCGCTTGTGGGTTCGCTGATACTTTTCTGGATGGTGGATGGTGACGGTGTGATTGGCGCCACACTACAAAAGATTTTTAATGATAATTCTCTTAGTTTAAAGGCTTCACCCTTACTTACCTGGATCATGCTGATGGTCTATGGTGTATGGCACCTGTCGCCCTTTAGCTTCATCGTCTTCTATGCTGGTTTGCAAACTGTCCCACAGGAAACGTTAGAGGCTGCTATGATCGACGGCGCCACGAAATTGCAGCGCATGCGCCACGTGGTGATACCCCACTTGATGCCGCTCGTGATCTTTATAACGCTCATTCTTTTGATGGACAATTTCCGGGTTTTCGAGCCGATCCTCGGCTTCTCAGCCGAGGCACATGCAACCTCGCTATCCTGGTTAATCTTCAGTCACCTGCGCGAAAGCGCCTTCCCGCTTTACAATGTTGCTGGCGCGACTTCGATGATTACAATCCTGGGCGTCACAATTCTGCTGACACCGGTTCTGATTCGTACCTGGCGCGATTTCAATCGTAAAGGGCATTAAGGAGACAGTTATGGTGACCAAGATAGAATCCCGAATCACTCCACTGACTATCATTTCCTTCTTAATGGTAGCATTATGGTTAGTAATTGCAATGTTCCCATTCATTTGGACTCTTTGGGGATCTTTCAAGGTGCAGGCGGATTTCTTCTCAAGAGCAAACTGGACCAACGCAATCTACGGCGTTCACACAATCAAACAAACTGGTAATTTTTTTACAAGTGGAGGATATTACGGTGCATGGGTGGAAGAACAATTTTGGCACTCTGTCATAAACACCAGCATCGTGGTCTTCTTTACAGTTGTTATTTCCCTTACATTTGGAACACTGGGAGGTTACGCGCTTGCTCGGTCGACTTACCGCTATGCCTTTTGGATTCTGATGGTAGGACTTGTCTTCCGCGCCATGCCCCATATCACGCTAGTTTCTGGCTATCTTCAACCCTTTTTCGAATGGAATATCTGGGGCATTCTGCCCACGACCATCATTGTACTTGTGGCAATTAATCAGCCCTTCACTCTGTGGATGCTCCATTCCTTTTTCCTTAACATTCCAAAGGACTTAGACGAAAGTGCCATGTGCGATGGTTGTAACCGTTTCCAAGCCTTCCGCCACGTAATCATCCCAATCATGTGGCCCGGTGTGATCACTACCGCATTATTCAGCTTCCTCCTTGCTTACAACGACTTTGCTGTAACCTCGATGTTGCTTTCAGGAGAAAACGAGACTATGATTCCAGCTATTGCAAGCTTCCTTGGTACTGTACAGGTTGAAGGTAAAGTGATGTACGCAGTTGCTGCTGTGGTTTCCGCTACAGCACCATTATTTGTATTGGTGATGTTTTTTCAAAGACAAATTATAAGTGGATTGACCACTGGCGCTGTTAAAGGGTAAATAAAATTATACATGTATCTTCAAGAACATAAACTGAACAATAAAACAGCATTAGTCACTGGTGCAGGCAAGGGCATAGGTAAGGCATGTGCTATTGCTTTAGCGGAGGCAGGAGCAGATCTTATCCTAGTCAGTCGTACGCAAAAGGATTTATCAACTGTTCAAAAAACGATTAGAAAATTAAAGCGTAAATGCACTTCTGTTATTTGCGATGTATCTGATTATGATGAAGTTAAGAAATTATTTTCTCAAATAAAAAAACTAGATGTACTTGTAAATAATGCCGGAACCAACATTCCTGAGAATTTTGTGAAAATAAAAAAGAAAGATATGGATTATGTCGTTGATCTAAATCTGAAAGCGGCCTTTCATATCGCGCAATTATCCGCACGCATTATGCAGAAAGCAAAAAACAGGAAAAAAATTGGTGGATCGATTATTAACATGTCATCCCAGCTTGGACATGTAGGCGCCCCAAATCGCAGTGTCTATAGCATGACAAAATTTGGCATTGAAGGACTAACCAAAGGCATGGCGCTTGATTTAGCCAGGAATAATATTCGTGTTAACACTGTGTGCCCAACCTACGTTGAAACCCCTATGGTAAAGCGATTTTTTAAGGACAAAAAATTTAAGAATGCCATGCTAAACAATATACCACTCGGTCGCTTTGCAACTGTAAGCGATGTGGCAACCGCCGTCGTGTTTTTAGCCTCCAATGCATCATCAATGATGACCGGATCATCCCTTATGGTTGATGGAGGCTGGACAGCTAAATAATTCTATTTAACTGATGATCGCTCTATCAACCTGTTTTGTTTCAGGAACATCTTTTTTGATAAACGATTCTCGATAAGTTATATAAATTACCGAAACAAAGATTATTACTCCTCCAATCCACGTCCAAAAGTCAGGCGTTTCCGAGAATATAAACAATCCAATTAAAGATACCCAGATTAACTTTGTAAATTGTAAGGGCATCACAAATGTGGTGTCACTCATTTTTAGGGATTGTGTCATACACCAATGGGATAATAATCCTGCTGTACCCATTATTATAAAAATTAGTAGTTGATTCCATGTAATAGGTTCCCAAAAAAATAAAGATATAATAAAAAAAACAGGAGTCATAAAAAGAAGATGATAAAAAATAATAGTCAGATTAGCGTCAATAGCTG
>CAXDLF010000053.1:0-9056 GCA_963989885.1 uncultured Gammaproteobacteria bacterium | reverse complement strand
GTCGTGCACCAGAACGTTTCAGTACCTTTGAACTCTCAACAATACCAATCATGGTGATGTTGATGTTGAGCGGTCCTCTTGCCGTGTCACCACCAATTAGGCTCACCTTGTAGTGCATAGACAATTGTCTCAGTGAATCGGAAAACTCCTTTAACCAGGGTTGGTCTATTTTGGGTAGTGTGATCGCTAAGGTGAAGTACTTGGCCTTTGCACCCATTGCAGCAATATCGCTTAAATTGACAGCTAGTGATTTGTGGGCAATGTCTTTTGCTGGAGTGGTGGTGCTAAAGTGGACGCCTTCGATTAGACTGTCGGTTGTGGTCACTAATTGATAGCCCTGCTCCAGGCTAAAGAGTGCAGCGTCGTCACCCACACCCAATAAAACATTGGAATCCTCAATGGACCAAGTGAAGTAGTCGCGAATGAGGTCAAACTCGTTCATCATTGTATTGAGTGGTTAATTGAGGTTTTAAGTCAATTTTCATTGAGTGCTTTAAGGTGTGCTTTGGTGCCTTCTGAGAGTGCCAACAAGTCGTAGCCCCCTTCAAGGAAGGATATGACTCTGCCATCACAATGAAGATTTGCAATCTCTACAATGCTTTTCGTTAATGTATAGTAATCCTCGGATTCCAGGTTGACGCTTGCTAACGGATCTCTTTTGTGTGCATCAAAGCCAGTCGAGATCAGGATTGCTTCTGGATTAAATTTGTCAATGTTTGCTAGAATCCTTTCCTCGAATATTTTTACAAACTCATCACTTCCGGTGCCGGATTGGATGGGCGCATTGAAGATGTTACCCACTCCATTTTCGTTTTCTGAACCCGTTCCTGGGAATAAAGGATGCTCGTGTATCGAGCCATAGGCGACACTATTGTCGCTATAAAAAATTTCCTGTGTACCGTTACCATGATGGACATCAAAGTCGATTATGGCAATCTTTCCAAGTTGATGCTGGTTCTGTAAATATCTGGCACAGACTGCAGCATTGTTAATAAAACAGAAACCGTTGACTCTGGTAGTCTCAGCATGGTGACCTGGTGGCCGAATGGCACAAAACATTCTTTTTTTGCTGCTATTGATTAGATCGTCTGCAGCTGCAATTCCCGCTCCACAGGAACGCAAGATGGCTGCCTTGCTATGTTCACAGAGAAAGGTGTCGGCATACGGCTCTTTCTCGACACCAACAAGACCGGTACTCGGAATCATTGAAAAGATGGCATCGATGTGTGACTGAGGATGTACAAGACTAATCGCTTCAGGTAACGCCAATGGGGCCTCTTTGAACTCTATATCGGGACTATCCATCTCATTAATAGATTCAAGAACGGTCTCTAATCGCTCTTTTCTTTCTGGGTGATTGGGTCCATTATCTTTGGCTAGACAGTCTGAATGCGTATAAACAATTATTTTTTCCACTCACTCACCCGTGATTCGATTGAAAAATTTAGAGAGTTGGTTATTAAAGTATTTTAAAGAAACACTAGACTGTGAAAAACTCTTATTTTTTAATATTATTGTAATTTATAATTAACTGATAAAAATATCTCATTGGGAGTGATTATGAATCGCACGACGTATATTATCGGAGCTATTGTAGTTCTTGTAATACTCTTCTTAATATTTTAGAACAGAGCCTTACTCATAAAAACCTACATATAGGCGTTCTCTTTGTAGGAGTGGTCTGTAGCATCTAGTACTGAAACAATCTCTGGATAGAGCCCCTTGAGTTGTGTCTCTACGCCTGATTTTAAGGTTAAATCAACAGAACTACAACCCTGACAGCCGCCACCAAAGTTGAGAACCACTTCGTTCTTCTTAGTAATCTCGACTAGTTCAACGAATCCGCCATGCGAGGCCAGATTAGGATTAATTTCAGTGACTATTGTAAACAATACTTTCTCTTCAAGTGGAGCATCATCTTTAGGAGCCTCACCCTTAGCGTTCGGTGCCGTGATGGTGAGCTTTTTAGTTGTACCATCCATTTTCATTGCAACCTTGGAATCCTTCAGGTATTCTTCGTTTGCATCATCAATGTAGGCGCTAAAACCTTTGTAGGGGTATTCATTGTAGCTTTCAGGCAGATCTTTTTTCATGCAAAAATTAAAAGTCACTGTGGCAACAGGGGTTCCCGCTTTTTCAACGTCCACTTTCAAGCCTAGGTCTTTTTCATCCTGCTGCTCGAACAGTTCAGCTACATAAATCTCAGCATCCTCTGTAATACTAAACATCTGACCTCCTGAATACAATATTATCGATGAGTCGAGTTTCACCCAACTTCACAGCAGATATTATAATAATTTCGCAGGAAGATGTTGTGATTTGTGTAAGGTTATTTGCATTTAGTACTTCAATATACTCAACTTCAAAGATAGCACTCAAAGCATCTATTGCCTGCTCAATGGTACTCGATATTTCAGTACCGCTTTGTATTGCTAACTTTATGGCGACAAGTTGTTTATAAAAAAGAGCTGCATTGGCTCTTTCTTGAGAGCTTAAATAATTGTTTCTGGTGCTCATCGCTAAACCATCTGACTCTCTTACAGTTGGAACAGAAACAATGGTGGTTTTTAAATCTTTCCTTTCAACTAAAGATTTAATAATCAGTAATTGCTGGTAATCTTTTTCACCAAATACAGCATAATTAGGTTTAACAATATCAAACAATCTAGAGACCACCTGAGCAACGCCATTGAAATGTATTGGTCGTGAGATACCGCACAGTATTTTGCCCATTCTTCCAACATCGTAATCTTGTAATTTGCCATCCGGGTAGATTTGATTATCCAAGGGAACAAACATTACCTCTACTTCCATCGCTTCAAGAATTTCCTTGTCTTCTGAGAGAGTTTTTGGGTAAGCTTCGAAGTCCTCATTTTCAGCGAACTGGGTTGGGTTCACAAAGACACTAACTACAACTATATCGGAACACTCCTTGGCCTTGTCGATCAGCTTCAGGTGACCTTGATGTAGTCCGCCCATTGTCGGCACCAGGGCAACGCTTCTATTAACTTCACGACAACTATTTAAGTACTCTTTAAGAGGACCTGTTTGCTCAAATATATGCATCAATAGCTCTCGCTAGTTGACGGGAATGAGCCAGCCTTGACTTCCTTAACGAAGGCTCTGATTGCCAAAGGAATCATGCCTTCAGTAGCCACAAAATTACGCACAAAACGTGGCAATTTTCCTTGGGTGATGCCAAGCATGTCATAACTCACCAGAACTTGGCCATCACAGTCCTTGCCTGCCCCGATTCCAATCGTTGGAATAACAAGTTTTGAGCTAACTTTTTTCGCTAAGGCACTTGGCACACATTCTAGGACAATTGCACTAACACCTAAAGTCTCGAGCAATAGAGCATCACTCAAAATTTTTCCCGCTGAGCGCTCGCCCTTACCTTGTATTTTGTATTCACTTGAGTTGGTCACCATCTGCGGCTGAAGTCCCAAATGCCCACAAACCTTGATGTTATTTAAAGTAAAAACACGGAACACCTCTTCGTGCTCTTGACCGCCCTCAATTTTGACCATGTCTGCACCAACATTGACTAAATTTTGAGCATTTTTTAATGCCAACTCGCTGCTTTCATAGCTCTTAAAAGGCATATCCGCAATCACGAGCGCTTGTTGGCAGGAATTTGCCACAATCTCTGTGTGATAAAGCATATCCTGCATAGTGACTGAGCGTGTATTTTTATGACCCTTAACTACCATTCCAAGAGAATCGCCAATGAGGATAGCATCTACACCGCATTTATCAATTAGTTTTGCCATTGAAGCATCATAAGCGGTTAGGCAAGCGATCTTTTCACCCTTTTCTTTGTATAAATTTAAATCAGAATGTTTCATAATTTTTCGACGTCTGACGGCTCAATTCTTTCTAGTAAGTCCTTTAATGGACCCAGCAGAGGCAACTTTAATTCGGGCTCAATTTCAAACAATGGCAACAATACAAATGCCCGGTTAATCATTTCCGGGTGAGGAATCGTCAGCCTTTTGGTTGCGAAAATCTCTTCACCGTAAAGCAGTATATCCAAATCAATCGTTCTTGAACCCCATTTAACCTCTCTCACTCGATGCTGATTTTCCTCAATTTCCTGACAAAAGTCTAACAAATCAGAGGCACTCAATTCAGTTTCAATTTTACACACTACATTGAGGTAATTTGGTCCAGGCATATCCAGCAATGGTCTTGATTGGTAAAAACTCGAAACAGACAACAAAGTTATATCTTTAGTTTCACTTAATACCCTCAAAGCTTTCTCTATTTGCTCTTTTGGTCCTTTTAAGTTGGATCCTAGACCGATATATGCTAGCAATGAATTATTGTTCCTATATGTTCGCCTGCATGCATCCTATTTAACACCTCTTCTTCCTTTCCCCAGGCTATATGGGTAGGGGTTTTTGATTCCGCTGCTTGCTTCGCAGCTATCACTTTTGAATACATTCCTCCAGAACCCAAAGAACCACTTGCTTTGCCGGCCACTCGTTCTAGTTTTTCGTCGTCAAAACGAATCTTATGAATCAAATTAGCCTCACTATTGTTGCGAGGATCGTCATCAAAAACACCCCTCTGGTCCGTCAAAATAATGAGCTTATCCGCACCAACTAGGTTTGCAACAAGGGCAGCTAATTTGTCGTTATCACCAAATTTAATTTCTTCAGTGGCAACAGTATCATTTTCATTGATAACCGGGACTGTACCAAACTCTAATAAATTCTCTAATGTCGAGGATATATTCTCAAAACGATTAGCGTTGGTTAAATTGTCTTGAGTCAGGAGCACTTGTGCCGTATGAATACCGTGTTTTGCAAAAAGATATTCATAAGCTTGAATCAAACCCATTTGACCGACTGCAGCAGCAGCCTGCAACTTATGAATGTCATTTGGTTTGTCTTTCCAGCCTAGACGTTTCATACCTTCAACAATTGATCCACTGGAGACCAAAATAATATCAATGTTTTGGGTTTGTAGATCAACAATTTGTTCAACCCATTTCGAAATTAATTGTTTGTCGATTCCCTTGCCATTGTTAGTCAAAAGTGCAGAACCAATCTTCACAACCCAACACTTATTTTTCATCATTTTCTCGCTCAATCAATTCAGATAATTCAAATACTAAGAGCTTACAACCAAAGCCATTTAATGCCGATATGTTAAACGCTTTTCCCTCGTATTTAATCTTTTTCACAAATTTGTCGATGACCTTGTTAAGTTTCTCCTTTTCAATCAGATCAACTTTGTTGATGGCGAGTATACGAGGTTTGGAAAAAAGCCCTTCATCAAATTTCTTCAGCTCCGACTCAATAGCTAAATAGTTATTGACCGGGTTGGAGCCATCAGCTGGCAAAATATCGACAACATGAAGTAAAATCTTAGCCCTTGAAAGATGCTTTAAAAACTCAAAACCCAGTCCGGCACCCTCACTAGCATTCTCTATTAGCCCAGGAATATCAGCCATCACAAAATGTTGAGCGCCTGCCTTTACTACACCTAGGTTAGGGTGTAATGTCGTAAAGGGATAATCAGCTACCTTAGGTCGAGCACCTGAGATTTGTCTAATAAGGCTCGACTTTCCAGCATTAGGCATACCTAAAAGTCCAACATCTGCTATCACGCTCATCTCTAATCCTATCTGCCTGATTTCACCTGGAGTGCCTTGAGAGGTCTGCCTAGGTGCACGATTGACTGAAGACTTAAATCTTGCATTACCTAAACCGTGAAAACCACCCTTTGCGACTAGAAGATCTTGTTCATGAATTGTAATTTCGCCAATCACTTCATCAGTCTCAAGGTCAATTACCTTGGTTCCCAATGGAACCTCAACATACAAGTTATCTGAAGACTTTCCACGCCTATCTTTACCCATGCCAGGTTCTCCGTTTTTTGCCCTATATAGGCGTTTATAGCGGAATTCACTAAGCGTATTCAGGCTTTCTTGGCCGCGGAAAAATACACTCCCACCATCACCGCCATCACCGCCATCAGGACCACCATCTGGGATGTATTTTTCGCGACGAAAACTAAGGCAGCCCGCACCACCTTTTCCGGCCTCTACTACAACACTTGCTGAGTCTACAAATTTCATAAGTTCAATAGTTAGAATGTCTCAATTAAGTTTATTCATTGTTCGACCACTTGGAGTCTTACTCAAGCACCTAAAAACAAAATAGACACTATAAAAGTTATGTGAAAAAGCTATAATAGCAGGCGATTATTATACCTTTTTTTCCTTATCAACAGCTCTGCACAAATAATGCGAATCGATATAACCTCAAAACGAAAGATAGTCCATTCAATGCATTAGATGAATAGATCCATATACACATTTCTGCTTTGCCTTAGTCTACCAATAGCAATCCTTAAACTAATAGCGAAAGAGCGAAAGAGTCCTCTGTGGAAAACTAAACTTAAAAATCAACTGGGCTTTGTCACTAAAACCTCAAGCAAGGTAATCTGGGTTCATTGTGTCTCGGTAGGAGAATTTAATGCAGCTAGACCACTAATTGATCAACTATTGGACATCTACCCTGAACACAGACTGGTAATTACCACAACTACCATTACTGGCGCTGAAGCGGTAAGGAATCATTATAAGAATCGGGTCACTCATTGCTTCTTCCCTTTTGATTTGCCCTTGATTGTAGGTACCTTTATTAAGAAAATTAATCCCGTTGCTTGCATTTTACTAGAGACGGAAATATGGCCCAATCTCATCAATAAACTAAATAAAAAAGCCGTACCTGTAATGCTTGTTAATGCCCGTCTATCAGAACGATCACTCAAAAAATACCAAAAAATATCTTCCAATCATGTTCAAAAAGTGATAAATCAATTGACACTTATAGGATCTCAAAACGAGCGCTCAAGTGAACGTTTTTTGACTCTTGGTGCATTACCAGATAAGGTTGTCACAGTTGGTAATCTAAAGTTTGACAGTAACGAAGAAGATAATCCAAATACAACCCAATTATTACAACAAATGATTGGTCAACGACGTGTTGTTGTTTTTGCAAGCACGCGTGAAGGTGAGGAGAGAAAAATTATACAAAGTTACGTCAAACTTAAAAACAAGTTTGATGCACTCTTGCTTATTGTTCCAAGACATCCCCAGCGTTTCGATGAAGTTTTTGATTTAATTGTTGATAGCGGTCTTAAAGTGAAAAGACGAACGGATGGACTGGCATGCGATGAAAGCACTGAAATACTTCTTGGAGACAGCATGGGAGAATTGTTGTCGTATTACAGTGTTTGTGATATAGCCTTTATTGGTGGTAGCCTTATAGATTTCGGTGGACAAAACATGCTGGAGGCAGCTTCAGCTTCCAAACCAATATTGTTTGGTCCAAGCGTCTTTAACTTTGAACATATTGCACAGCTGCTCTTAGAAAAAGATGCTGCAATTCAGGTCAATGATACAGATGACCTTATGAAAACCATATCTGATCTTCTTTTGGATGATATTAAGAGAGAGAAACTTGGTGACAATGCAAAAAACCTACTTGAAAAGAGTCGTGGTGCAGTGGACCGTTTGATGAAGTTAATAATACCTAATATAAGTTGAAGCATTTCAGAGGACTGCTATCTAAATAACTCCCTAACTCAAGCACCTCTTTTTAGATAGAGTTCACTGTCGTTTTGCAAGAATTCTTCAGATTTTTTATCCATTTCAAGTTGAATTTCTTTTATCTTTTCAATTTCTTCAGTTTCTAGATTTTTAATCTCTTGAGTAATTTTCATTGAACAGAACTTTGGTCCGCACATCGAGCAGAAGTGGGCTGTCTTTGCCGCCTGTTTCGGTAGTGTTTCATCATGAAAGCTTCTTGCAGTATCAGGATCAAGGGACAAATTAAACTGATCCTCCCATCTGAACTCAAAACGGGCCTTGGAGAGCGCATTATCACGTATCTGAGCACCTGGATGACCTTTTGCTAGATCTGCGGCATGCGCCGCAATCTTATAGGTAATAATGCCAGTCTTGACATCATCTTGATTAGGCAAACCTAGGTGTTCTTTAGGAGTCACATAGCAAAGCATCGCTGTACCATACCAACCGATGAGTGCGGCGCCAATACCAGATGTGATATGGTCATATCCAGGAGCTATATCAGTTGTCAGAGGACCCAAAGTATAAAAAGGGGCTTCACCACATTCGGTTAACTGCTTCTTCATGTTTTCTTTGATCATGTGCATTGGGATATGGCCTGGTCCTTCAATGAAGGTTTGTACGTCATGTTTCCATGCAATTTTTGTGAGCTCGCCGAGTGTTTCAAGTTCACCGTATTGAGCCTCGTCATTGGCATCAGCTATGCAGCCTGGCCGCAGTCCATCGCCCAATGAAAAAGTGACGTCATAGGCTTTCATGATTTCACAAATGTCCTCAAAATGCGTATAAAGAAAACTCTCCTGATGATGTGCAAGACACCACTTAGCCATAATTGAGCCGCCACGGGAGACGATTCCAGTAACTCTATCCATAGTCAAAGGAACATATTTAAGTCTCACGCCTGCATGGATTGTGAAGTAGTCAACCCCCTGCTCAGCTTGTTCGATTAAAGTGTCTCTGAATATTTCCCAAGTCAAATTCTCTGCGACGCCTTTGACCTTTTCGAGGGCCTGATAAATAGGAACAGTTCCTACTGGTACTGGTGAGTTCCGAATAATCCATTCACGCGTTTCATGAATGTTTTTACCTGTCGAGAGATCCATAATTGTATCTGCACCCCAACGGATACCCCAAACCATCTTTCCAACCTCTTCATCAATTGAAGAACCGAGTGCTGAATTACCAATATTGCCATTTATTTTAACCAAGAAGTTTCGCCCAACAATCATTGGCTCGGTTTCAGGATGATTGATGTTGTTAGGAATAATCGCACGACCGCGAGCAACTTCATCCCTGACAAACTCAGGTGTTATGATTTCAGGAATTGAAGCACCAAAACTTTCACCTTGATGTTGACCAATTTGGTCTTTATATTCCTGTAAACGACAATTATCTCTAATAGCTATGAACTCCATTTCTGGAGTAATGATGCCCTTTTTGGCATAGTGCA
>CAXDLF010000052.1:0-9113 GCA_963989885.1 uncultured Gammaproteobacteria bacterium | reverse complement strand
GAGTTATTAAGAGTTAAAAAGTTAGTCCATTTAAATATTAGAGTCTAAAAACGCGTTTAAGTTGGCTTTAGAAAGGGCTCCAACCTTTGTCGCATGAACCGAGCCATCCTTAAACAAAAGCATTGTTGGGATACCTCTAATGCCATATTTAGGCGGTATTAGAATGTTGTCATCAACGTTAACCTTTGCTACGGTTATGCGGCCTTCATATTCATTTGCTATCTCATCTAAAACTGGTGAAAGAGCCTTACAAGGCCCACACCATTCGGCCCAAAAATCAACTAAAACAGGTTGTGTGGAACTAATTACATCAGCATCAAAAGAAGCATCACTGACTACTTTAATTTTGTCGTTCATGTACTCAAAAAAAAAGGAAATTAATATAGAATTTGAATAATTCTTAGCGATATTATATCACTTATCGACAAAAAATCTATTTTTTTACAAAGATTGTCAAATCTTCAAACAATTCCCTCAAATTTATCATAAAAGGCTAGTTGGTTATAAATGCCAAAATAATTGGTATTGTTATAAATGATAAAGCCACTTGTGTTGTAACAATACTTGTCATCAATTGCTCATCTGCACCAAATTGCTTTGCAAAAGTGTGAGACATTGCTGCAGTTGGAACAGAAGCAAAGACAACAGCAATAATTACCTCTATCTGACTAAGACCCATAAATTTTGAGACAAAATAAGCAATTAGAGGAAAGGTAATTAATTTGAAAAAATTAGATATAGCAATAGGTGTAATTGCTAATGAGAGGTCTTTAATTTTTATATTAGCTCCAATGGTTAAAAGTATTATTGGCAATGCTGCAGAGCCAAGTAAATCTGAAATTTTAGCTATTACTACTAATTTATCTGACCCTATCATTGAAAAGAATACACCTGCAATCATTGCTAGAACAAATGGGTTTTTTATTAGTTCAACAAAAATATTAGATATGTTTTTTTTAGATCTATTTTTCCCCGGTTGATCTAAACTAGAGATCATAATTGTTATCACAATAATATTAATACTCGGAACATATATAAGCATGAATACTGTTGCAATTGCTAAACCCTCGTCTCCAAATATGCTTCCTGCTATTGCAAGTGCTATAAATGCATTATTTCTAACAGCTCCCTGAAGTATTGATGTCCAGATTTCTGGAGAATACCTAAAAATCTTGCCTAGAATTATGACTACTGTTGTTAGTAACAATATTCCACTCAATATAACTGCAGCATAACTATAGAGCATTTCTGAAGACAGATTAATTTGAGATATGAAATGAAATAAAAGAGAAGGAGCTAGAACCCAATATACAAGCTTATTACTTACATCCCAAAAAGAAATATCGGGAACTCGAATCCTCCGAAGAATATTGCCAAGAATTATAAGAAAAAATACCGGTGAAAGAAGCAAGAAAATTTTAATAAAATTTGTTAGCACAGAGACTTTGACTTTGTTAGTTAATTATAGAAATCAAAATAAATTCTATGATGGCAGGCTGTCAATCCAATCAATTGCCATTTTCAGTCTTAACAATACCCTTTCCTTGCCAACCAATTGAGCGCTCTTGTCAATACTTCCAGCATTACCATCTCCGCTAATGGCCAGCCTGAATGGCTGACCTACTTTGCCAAAGCCTATGTTGCGATCCTTGCATATGCTTTGAATTACTTCATGAATATTTTCAACGGACCATTCCTCTAGAGTGTTTAAATTTTTTAATAAATCATCCAGTACTGGCCTTGATTCCAAATGAAAAAACTTTAAAGCTAGACCAGAGTCAAAGTCTTCAAAATCGTGATAAAACATCACGCAACTCTTAGCCATATCGACTAAAGATTTAGAACGATCTCTGAGAGCTTCAATAACTTCTTTTATATCTGGACCATCACTTAAATTAATAGAGAGTTGATCTAGGTGCCATTCTAACTCTGATGCAAGTTCGTTAATATCAATAGTCTTTATATATGAATGATTAATCCAATCTAGTTTATCTTGATTGAAACTTGCTGATGATTTATTGATGTTTTCAAGTGCAAACAGATTAATCATCTCATCAATGGAGAAAATCTCTTGATCACCATGAGACCAGCCTAAACGAACTATGTAGCTTAATAAAGCTTTCGGCAAATAACCTGCATCCCTATAAGACATCAGATTAACTGCTCCATGTCTTTTTGATAGACGCGAACCGTCAGCGCCCAAAATCATAGGCACATGAGCAAATCTTGGAATATTCCAGTCCAATGCCTCATACAGGTTAATCTGTCTAGGTGTGTTGTTTAAGTGATCATCGCCTCTAACAACGCATTCGATTTCCATATCATGGTCATCAACAACAACTGTCAAGTTGTATGTCGCTGAACCATCAAACCTTGCAATAATTAAATCATCCAACTCACTATTCGCAATTTTAATTTCACCCTTGACGTAGTCATTAAAATATACAGTACCATTGTCTGGATTAAGGAAACGAACCACTCCACTTGTAAGCTTTTTATCACGACAACAGCCATCATATTTAGCTTTGTCTCCTCTTGCTATTTGTGCTTCACGCATTTCCTCCAGGCGTTCTTTTGTGCATTCACAGTAATATGCCTTACCTTCACCGAGCAACTGAGAAATGACTTCTTTATAGCGTTCAAGTCTATCGCTTTGGTAAATAGGTCCTTCATCATAACTCAAGCCTAACCATTCCATTCCCTGCAAAATAGCATCAACTGAATCCTGAGTAGAGCGATCCTTGTCCGTGTCTTCTATTCGAAGAACAAACTTGCTTTTATTTTTTTTGGCCCAAAGCCATGCAAAAAGAGCTGTTCTAGCACCACCAATATGCAAATAACCCGTAGGTGAAGGGGCAAACCTTGATTTCATTATTTTAATTATTTTGAATTAATTTTTAGACTCCAATACTAACATCCATGTCAACTTATTGGGCTTAAAATATTAGTTACAAGTAAGCTTTTCAACTTCAACAATAAATCAAATGAAGTGTTAATTTTACACTGATATAATTGAGTCTCAACAAGCAAATAACTAAGTCATTTAATGGAATTCACAGAGCAAAGAGCTAATCAAAATACCGTTATTTCCATTGATGAATCTAGTATTAAACTTTCACACATTCGACTGAATATACCCTGCTTTATCTCCTCCAAAAAGGCAGAAGAAGTGTCAATATCTTCAGTCGAGGAGATTAGCAAAGAGAATCTATTTCCTTTTTTGAGTCAAGAATCACTAGAATTACTGATAATTGGTACCGGAAAATATTCAATATTTCTTTCCCCTAAACAGCAGGTCTCCCTATCTGAACTTGGAATAGGCGTGGAATGCATGAATAGTGTATCTGCATGTAGTAGCTTCAACTTATTGCTTTCCGATCAAAGACCTGCAGGTTTGCTGATTTTATGATTGAGTATCTATATAAAAAAATTATAGTTTTCTATCGATTCTTTAAAATAGATACACCGTTATTGGTTTTCATTGTTCTTCTTTCTGGTCTTGGTTTATTGATCTTGTATAGCAGCTCCGGCGGCTCACTTGATTTAGTATATCGACAACTGATTCATCTCGGACTGGCCGTATCGGTCATGCTGGTTGTTGCACAGATACCCCCGCTCTTTTTAATGAGATCGGCGCCAATATTAATGCTTTTCGGGATTATGTTATTAATCTTGGTGTTGCTTTTTGGTAGCTACGGAGGAGGCGCCCAGAGGTGGTTGAACTTGGGCTTTATCAAATTTCAGCCGTCAGAAATAATGAAGATCATTGTTCCGATAGCGATAGCTTCAATATTGAGCGAAAGAACACTTCCACCTAGAGCACTCCCAGTCATCATCTCTCTAGTAGGTATTGCAATTGTCGTCCTACTAATTGCGAAGCAGCCAGACTTAGGAACCGCTTTATTAATTGGAGCTTCGGGTATCTATGTATTGTTTTTTTCAGGATTCAGAATTCGTCTGGTAAGAAATCCTTGGCTTAATTTAGGGTTAATTACGGGAATTCTTGGTGGGTTGCTTTATGCCACATGGAATTATTTACTGATTTCTTATCAAAAGAATCGCATCCTAACTTTATTCAATCCAGAATCCGACCCGCTCGGTTCTGGTTATCATATCCTTCAATCAAAAATTGCAATTGGCTCAGGCGGTTTAACAGGAAAAGGAATCACACATGGCTCTCAATCCCGACTCGACTTCGTGCCCGAGCAATCTACTGATTTTATTTTTTCTGTCCTGGCTGAAGAGATGGGTTTTCTCGGATTTATCTTGTTGTTATCGATTTACACCCTGATAATATATCGCTGTTTCAATTTATCGTTTCGCTGTGAAGATAACTTTTCTAGATTACTAGGCGCAAGTCTGACATTTGTTTTTTTTACCTATGTTTTTGTTAATATGGCTATGGTTTCTGGACTTTTGCCGGTTGTTGGTGTTCCTCTACCCTTAATCAGCTATGGCGGCTCTTCTTTGATGACATTGATGGCTAGTTTCGGCATCATTATGTCAATTCATAAACACAAAAGTCCTCGCTATTTACAGTAAGAAATATCTTAACTAAAACTGCAGCATCTCCTCCAATGAATTTATTAATACTCCAATGAAAAGCATCAATTTATGAAACTTCTTTCTGAGTTTCTAAAAATATTACGTTATTACTAGTTATAATCTTTCTAAACCCTATTTCAATGGTAATTTATCAGTTTTCCAGAGTGATTAATTAATTAACTAAAAATACACTATTCTATGAAATCAAAAACTCTTATCAGATTCTTAAAATCCTTCATATTATTGCTCCTCATCTCAAGTTCTAATGCCGACGAGCCGCGCTTCTATATTCCCGATGCCCCAGCTATCAGTGCAGTCTCCTACATTGTCATGGATCACAATTCTGGAGCTATACTTGCTGCAAAAAACGAAGATGAAAAAAGAGCCCCTGCAAGTTTGACAAAACTCATGACCTCATATGTTGTCTTCCAACGCATCAAGGAAGAATTCATTAGCCTCGACGATGACGTAAAGATTAGTGAAAAAGCATGGAAAACTGGAGGTTCAAGAAGCTTTATAGAGGTTGGCAAGATGATTAAGCTTGAGGATTTATTAAGAGGGATGATAGTTCAGTCTGGTAACGACGCCTCTGTTGCTCTTGCTGAACATGTGGCTGGCTCTGAAGGCACATTCGTTCTCTTCATGAATGATTATGCCGAACAACTAGGCATGAAAAACTCTCGATTTGAGAATTCTTCCGGATTGCCTCACAAAGATCAGTATATAACCGCAAAAGATATCGCTATTCTTTCCTCAGCCATGATTCGTGATTTTCCAGATTTTTATAAGTGGTATAGTGAGAAGGAATTTACCTACAATAATATTACCCAGCCGAATCGAAACAGGCTTTTATGGTCAGACAGCACCGTTGATGGACTCAAGACTGGTTACACTCAGAAGGCTGGATATTGCCTTGTGACAAGTGCAAATCGTGTAGGTATGAGGCTTATTACTACTGTGCTTGGCTCAAAAGGTCCATCAGTCCGTTTTACAGAAACAGAAAAATTATTGGATTATGGTTTTCGCTTCTTTGAGACTCAATCTGTTGACGACATATCTCACCAAGTACCCGTCTACAAATCTGAAAAAAGCAGTATCAAGGTGGGTGTTGAAGATTCGACCCATCTAACTCTACCAAGAAATCAGTTCAAATACACCACCCAAACCATTAATCTTGACCAGGATTTAATAGCCCCAATAAATCAGGGTGAAAGAATTGGAAATTTGATGATCAGTTTTAGTAATGAAAATATCGCCACACTTCCACTTGTTGCTCTTGAGGATGCACCTGAATCTGGATTCTTTGCAAGAATAGTTGACACCATCAAGTTGCTTATTAGATAAAGTATTGGTTTATTTAAACGGAAAATTTATCTTAAAAAGTGAAGCCTATATTTCCGTTATGGACCGAGGCTTTCTATTTGGTGATGGAGTTTATGAGGTTTTTCCTGTCTACAATGGATTTATACTGAGACTGGAGTCGCATCTAAAAAGGCTTCAAGATGGACTGGATGCCATTAATATAGCTAACCCCCATGATAAAAAAGAGTGGACTTCGATAATAAACAAATTAATTTCATACCACCAAGAGAATAGCGAGCAGGCTGTTTATTTACAAGTCTCTCGTGGATGTGATGATAATCGTAGACATACTCATGGTAAGCTCAAGCCAACTGTTTATATGCAATCTTCTCCCTTTAAGAGTCCAACCAAAGACGACCTCTTAAAAGGCTCATCTGCCATCACCCGTGATGACATTCGATGGAGTCAATGCGACACTAAAGCCACTTCACTGCTTGCTAATATCATGTTCGCACAGGAAGCCAAAAATCTTGGCGTTGAGGAGGTCATTCTTGTTCGCGATGATATCGTTACCGAATGTTCTAGTTCGAACTTGTTTCTGGTCAAAAACAATTGCATCTATACACACCCCATTGGGCCCTACATATTGCCAGGAATAACCCGCGAAATAATCATAGATTGTGCGAAATATTGTAACATTGAAGTTAAAGAGGTCGCATTTAATAAAGATTCATTGATGGATGCTGACGAGGTCTGGATTAGCAGTTCTACACGCGAAATTGTCCCGATAACCCTTATTGATGATAGTCCCGTTAATAATGGTAAAGTTGGTGAAACATGGTCGTTAATTTATGACCGCTACCAAGAAATAAAAAAACATTAAAGTTTAATTAATACATCATCCTTTGATGAACATAAAAAACACTTGACTTAACCAAGAATAATTAATCGGAATAATCAAATCAAGTAAAATACGATTGTAGTGTCGAGGGTACACCGACAATGAATGGTTATGAACCCCGCCAGGCCCGGAAGGGAGCAACGGTAGTAATTTTTTTATGTGTCGGACCCTATTCTCGGCACTACCTTACACACTGAGATAGCACGAACCTTGATGAGCGAGCATTACCAAGTTTTAGCCAGAAAGTATAGACCCCATAAATTTGAAGAGATGGTCGGTCAAGCGCATACAATTAAAACCCTTGTTAATGCACTTGATAGCAACAACCTTCATCATGGATTTTTGTTTACAGGGACACGCGGCGTTGGAAAAACCACCATTGCGCGTATCTTTGCAAAGTCCGTCAATTGTGAAACAGGTGTCAGCTCAAAACCTTGTGGTAAATGTGAGACATGCCAAGAAATCGATCAAGGTCATTCGGTCGATCTCATTGAACTAGACGCAGCCTCTCATACTGGCGTCGATCATATGCGAGAAATTCTTGAAAATGCTCAATATTTACCAACAAAGAATCTCTATAAAATCTATCTCATAGATGAAGTTCATATGCTCTCAAAGAGTAGCTTTAATGCACTATTAAAGACGCTTGAAGAGCCACCAGGCCATATCAAGTTTCTGTTGGCGACCACTGATCCTAAAAAACTACCCGTCACCATCCTGTCTCGTTGCTTACAGTTTAATTTAAATAAGCTCTCCCACGATGAAATCCTTTCGCAACTCAAGTTTATTATGGATTCGGAAGGTCTAGAATTCGAAGAGCCAGCATTATCTAAGATTGCAGATTTGGGTAATGGTTCGATGCGTGACGCCCTTAGCCTTCTTGACCAATCGATATCTTATGGTAATGGAAGTGTCAAAGTCAAAGACATAAGGGCAATGCTAGGTTTGGTGCTCCACGATGATATCATCAAGCTGGCAACATTGGTCATTGAAAGAAGGGCTGAGGAGGTTATATTGTTTGTCAGAGATCTTGCACATAAAGGTGAAAATCTCTCTAACGCTCTTCAGGAACTAACGTCGCTTTTTCATCAAATATCAATTGCCCAGATGCTCACTCAAAAGGAGCAAATCGATAGTGAGGTATTGACCCTTGCCAGTCAAATCTCAACGCACGACCTACAACTGTTTTATCAAATCGCTATTAATGCCCAAAAAGATATTTCTTATTCACCCAGTGAGCAAATCGGGCTAGAGATGACATTACTCAGAATGATCGCATTTCATCCCGAACATGAAGGTGAAAAAAAAACTCTAAAAACGTCAACCAAACCTAAAACTAAATCTTCCAAAAATAAACAAAGCGCCTTAGAAGAAAAACCCGAAGTTGAAGTGAAAAATTCCAAAAAGGCACTCAAAAATAATCCTAGTAAGGAAAAACAAACCAAATCACGAAGGCAGATCAGAATCAAAAACCAGAAAGACTGGGAGAAAATTATCAATGAACTGCCCTTTGAAGGCGCTGCAAAAATGCTTGTTAAAAACACCCTCTTTAACTCATATGAAAACGATCGACTCATTCTCACCCTGGACAAAGAATTCAGCAACTTACTGACCAAGAATGTTAAAAAATCAATCGAAAAAACTTTGCACAACGAGTTCAACGAATTTACACTGGAAATTGAATCTGGAAACACCAATGGAAGTACACTTTCGCAAAAAGAAGCCATCAAAGAAAAACAAAAAAGAGAGCTAACCCAAAAACAATTTCTCGACGATGAAGGACTCAAAAAAATAGAGGAAGCGTTCAACACGAAAGTTGACCTTAAATCAATCAAATCTTTAAAGGAGTCATCTAATGTTTAAAGACGGCATGGTAAGCATGATACAAAAAGCTAAAAAAATGCAGGAAGATATGAAAGTCGCCCAAGAGGAAATTAAATCAATTTCTTGCCAAGGGGAATCCGGCTCCGGTGCCGTTCAAGTTACTTTAAGCGGGGAATATCTCGTCACAAAAATTGAAATTGATGAATCACTCCTCACTGACAAGGATATGCTTGAAGATTTGATCATGATTGCACTTAATGACGCCTCTTCCCAGATTAGAGAGATCTCTAAAGCAAAATTGAAAAATGTTACCGGTGGAATTGATTTACCATTTTGACATTCTATAGGTTCTATTTATGATTGAAAAACTCAATAAAGCATTTTCTAAACTACCGGGAGTCGGTTCTAAGAGCGCCCAACGATTCATCTATTACCTGCTTGAACGAGATAGACAGGGTGGATTAGAGCTTGCTCTGTCTCTTATACACATCTCCGAGCCCACGAGACCGAGGCTGAGCGCGTATGCCGTCTTCTGCTTGAA
>CAXDLF010000051.1:0-9564 GCA_963989885.1 uncultured Gammaproteobacteria bacterium | reverse complement strand
GATAAAATCAAACGTTGCGCAACGATTGATTTTACTGGAACCAGTTCACAACACCCCGGCAACTATAATGCGCCAATTGCAATCTGCTACGCTGCTGTACTTTATGTCTTTCGCTGTCTAATTGATGAAGACATTCCTCTAAACAATGGATGCTTCAAACCACTGAATATAATCGTACCTGAAAAGAGTATGATTAACCCCGTCTATCCAGCCGCAGTCGTCGCCGGTAACGTTGAGACTTCTCAATATATAGTTGATGCATTGTTTGGCGCCTTGGGGAAAATGGCTGCATCACAAGGCACAATGAATAATTACATTTGGGGAAATGACAGAATACAAAACTATGAAACTATATGTGGAGGTTCTGGAGCCAGTGATAAGCAAAACGGATGTAGTGCGGTTCAGACTCATATGACTAACACCAGATTAACAGACCCAGAAGTTTTAGAGTGGCGGTTTCCTGTAAGGCTTGAAACTTTTAGAATTAGAAAAAACTCAGGTGGCAGAGGTCAGCACAAAGGCGGAGAAGGGGTGGATCGACAGATGCGCTTTCTTGAACCAATGACCGTTAATATGATTGCAGGACATCGAATTGAGCCTCCCTATGGAATCGCAGGCGGCGAGCCAGGTGCGGTCGGTGAAAATTACGTCGTTCACTCCGACCACAAATTGACAGATCTAGGAACAAAAGGCCAAGTCGAAGTTAATAAAAATGACATTTTTATCTTAAAAACTCCCGGTGGTGGCGGTTATGGCCACCCTGACTAACATATCTATTTATAATGGAGCAGAGATACTTTGACGCTCATCATTAAAACTGAAAGAGAGAGTTGAACTATGAAAAACATCAAACATAACCAAGCCCCTCTTGACGCCCATAAACGCCAAAAAAATAGGCCCGTTATCGCCTATCCCATAGATGATTTGCCTGATTCAAATAACGATTTCTACGGGTCTGCAAGAAAGCAATTGACATTAATTGATGAAACCATCATACCTCCAAGAGAGGCTAAAACCTTTGTTGTTCCTGCGGGTCATTTTCTTCGAATTATATGTATCGAGGGACCACAGGTAGGAGATCTAAACCTTTGGAACAATGACAACATCAGTGAGCATTTTTATAGTGGTAAAACGAGGGCACTTTATGGTACCCATGTTAGTACTGCTGATCGCCTATATTCAAATTTTCCTTATCTTAGACCGATGGCGACCATCACCCACGACACCCTGGATTGGTATGGTTGGGACGAAGATGGAGGTGGTATTCATGATGTCATTGGTACTCGCTGCGACCCCTACACACATATGGCACTTAGTGGAAATGAATATCATTATTGTTGCCATTCAAACCTTTGTCGGGCTCTATCCAAACAACAAGGAAAAACAATCTCTGAAATAGAGAACCTAGTTCATGACGTTCTCAATGTTTTCATGTGTACCGGCTTTACCAAAGACACCCACCAGTACTTTATGAAAGCGAGTCCAGTTCGACCTCACGACTTCATTGAAATGTTTGCTGAAATCAACTTGTTGGGTGCGCTTTCAGCCTGCCCTGGAGGAGACTGTAGTTCTTCACATTCAAGTGACTCTGCTACTTGCTATCCTCTAAAGGTCGAAATTCATAAGCCAAATCAGGATAGCTTGAATGGCTGGCGTTCACCATCAACGAACAAATATTCCGGACATCATGGTATCAAATGAAACTGAACTACATACAACTAGATATAGTCAATGACTAGTTACGATTACATTATTGTGGGTGCTGGTTCAGCTGGCTGTGTATTAGCCAATCGTTTAAGTGCAAATCCTGAAAATAGCGTTTGTTTGATTGAAGGAGGTGGTAGCGACAAAAGTCCTTGGATTCAAATTCCAGCTGGAATTTTTGGAGTCTACGGCCACAAGAAGTTTGATTACGCATACCAGGGAGTGCCTCAACAGAACCTGCATAATCGAACTATCACAGTCAATCGTGGCAAGTGCCTCGGTGGCTCCAGTTCGATTAACGGTATGGTCTATATACGTGGCAACAGAAATGACTATGACAATTGGGCCAAGCTGGGATGTAAAGGCTGGTCCTATAAAGAAGTACTACCTGTATTTAAAAAACTTGAGAATGATCAAACAGGTGGAGACCCACAATATCATTCTTCAGATGGAGAGTGGCCAGTAGTTAAACCACAAGACGTCAACGCAACCGCCAAACGCTTTGTGAGAGCTGGGAGAAAAATCGGACTACCACATAATCAAGATTTTAATGCCAGCTCTCAATTGGGTCTTGGAATTTATAATGTAAACCAAAACAATGGCACTCGAGTGAGTTCATATACAGCCTTTGTCGAGCCTATACTAACAAGACCAAACCTGACAATTCTGACTCATGCAAGAGTAAAAACATTGGATATTGAGGGCAATTATGCCAAGGCTGTCAATATAGTCATTGATGAAACCGATAAAAAACTACTTTGTAACAAAGAAATTATTCTTAGTGCCGGCGCAATCGATTCACCAAGAATTCTTCTTGCCTCGGGCGTTGGCAGTAAAAAGGACCTTAGCGAGGTAGGGATAACTTGCAAACAAAACGTTTTCGGTGTTGGCAAAAATCTGCAAGACCACCTAGACACAATGGTTACTATTCGTTCGAAAAAGGCTGAATCTATAGGTGTCTCGTGGAAATCTTTATTGCCCGATGTAATTACTGCTCCGTTTAAATACTATTTTAATAAGATGGGATGGTGGACAACAAATTATGTCGAAGCAGGTGGCTTTGCCCAAACCAAATATGCCAATAAAGACTACCCAGATGTTCAGTTTCACTTTACCCCTATTTATAGAAGTCACCGCGGCAAAAGATTTGAGTTTGGTCATGGCTACTCGCTTTTCACTTGTTTGTTACGCCCTCACAGCACTGGCTCTATCAAATTGAATAGGGATGGATCGAAATTTAAACTTCTGATTGATCACAATTTTTTATCTGACCCAAGAGATGAAACAATCATAATCGAAGCAGTAAAAAAAGCCAGAGAAGTCTTATTATCGTCGGAATTTGACGAAGTTCGTGGCAAAGAAATGGCACCAGGCCAAACAATACAGAGCGACCAAGAGATATTGGACTACATACGCAGAACCGCACTAACGGTTTACCACCCAGTTGGCACCTGCAAAATGGGAATTGATGAACTATCTGTAGTTTCACCAGAAAATTTAAAGGTAAAAGGGATGAATAATTTGCGTGTTATAGACGCTTCAATTATGCCAACCATTGTTAGCGGCAATACCTCAGCACCAACCATGATGATTGCTGAAATGGGATCGAAAATGATACTGAATCAATCGTAATCCAAAATTGATTTCGAAGATTTTGATTAATTAGCTTTCAGGCGAAATATGGAAAATATACGGGGTATTCTATTCATGATTCTGGCTATGGCTGGATTTGCTCTTGAAGATCTATTTATCAAACTTCTTTCATCACGTGTACCAGTATCACAGATATTAATCATTCTTGGCTTTAGTGGAACCGCTGTACTCTTAATCATTGCATTTCTAACACATGCACCAATTCTACATAGAGATCTATTAAATAGACCCATTATCGTTCGGACATTTTGTGAACTGTTTGCAGCATTGTTCTTTACCTCAGCAATAGCTTTAACACCGCTTTCATCTGTAGCATCAATTTTAATGACAACTCCTTTAATGGTGACGATGGGAGCTTCAATATTTTTTGGGGAAAAAATTGGTTGGCGGCGCTGGACTGCAATAATAATTGGATTTTTTGGGGTTTTATTAATCTTGCGCCCAGGATTTGAAAGTTTTATGCCAGCCTCGCTACTCGCTGTTATTGCAACCATATTTTTAGCAGTAAGGGATTTAGCGACCCGTACCATGAAGTTTGAGATTTCAACAACAACAGTTTCTATTTACGCATTTTTGGCAATGGGTATTTCAGGTTTTATTGCTATGCCTTTCTTTTCAGCGATGGTTATTCCTTCTTCAATTGAAATAGTGTATTTAATCTCAGCCACGTTCGTCGGCGTAATTGGCTACTACGCAATCGTTCTTGCTACTCGCAATGGAGATGTATCAGTTATATCGCCATTCCGATATTCTCGACTGGTGTTTGCTATGCTTTTATCAATCATAATTCTCTCAGAAAGACCAGACTTACTAACATTAAGTGGCGCTTCAATAATTGTGATTTCGGGCATATATACATTCATTCGTGAAGGTCGTTTGAAGCAAATACACTGAAGTGATGTTGATACTTTTCTATCTGTTATAGTAAAAAGAACATCCTATATGGAAAAAGCTTGCTTTCCTAAGCAAACTTTATTAACATCCGCAGGATAAATTACATCGAGGAAATGTTATGAATATGCCAAGAACAAAACTGATACCAAACGGAGACAATATCGTTCATACATTCACCGAAACAGAATATATGAATCGTCAAGCTCGTCTTAGACAACATATGGCAGCAAATAATATTGACGTTGTAATTTTCACTTCTATCCACGGTATTAATTACTATAGCGACTTTCTATATTGCTCTTTTGGACGTCCGTACGCACTAGTTTTAACCCAAGAAAAAGCCACAACTGTATCAGCTAACATTGACGGAGGTCAGCCTTGGCGTCGCACTTTTGGTGAAAATCTGGTTTATACCGACTGGCAAAAAGACAGTTACTTCTATGCTTTACAGCAACTAATTGATAACAAAGGAACAATTGGCATTGAACATGACCACATCACCAAGGAACGACTGGACAAACTTCAAAGTGCCTTCGATAAAGCCAAACTTGTTGACATTTCGGTTGATTGTATGAAAATGCGCTCAATCAAATCAGATGAAGAAATAGCTCATATCATCCAAGGAGCCAATGTCTGTGACATCGGAGGTGCAGCTTTGGTAGAAGCGGTCAAGGAGGGAGTCCCAGAACATGAAGTGGCACTTCATTCTACTCAAGCCATGGTTAGAGAAATCGCAAAGAGATACCCACACTCAGAACTGATGGATACTTGGACCTGGTTTCAGTCTGGAATCAATACCGACGGCGCTCATAATCCCGTCACTACAAGACAAGTTCAAAAAGGCGACATTCTGAGTCTCAACTGTTTTTCTATGATTGCTGGTTATTACGTTGCACTTGAACGCACATTATTCTATGACCACGTTGATGATGAATCCTTAAGACTATGGGAAATTAATGTTAAAGTTCATGAAGAGGGTATGAAATTAATTAAGCCAGGTGTTGCATGTAAAGATATCGCTCTTGAACTGAATAAAATTTTCGAGGAATATGGTTTACTTGAAAGTCGTACCTTTGGCTACGGTCATTCTTTTGGAGTACTGTCTCACTATTACGGTCGAGAAGCTGGTGTCGAATTAAGAGAGGATATTGACACAGTTCTTCAGAAAAATATGGTAGTCTCGATGGAACCGATGATTATGATCCCTGAAGGTCAACCGGGTGCAGGTGGATATCGTGAACATGACGTTATGGTAATAACAAAGGATAGTGCTTATGACATTACCAAATTTCCTTACGGACCGGAGCATAATATTATCACTAATTAGTTTGTCGAGGCTTGACTAACTTTCGTAAGTGTAAATCTCCACCATCATCTCGTCAGCTATCAACTCTAGCTTATCTTTAATGAGACGTTCATCAATAGAAATCGGTAAATGCAAGTTAATTTGCGCCTTAAAGAGTTGTTCGCCGGACATCGATGCGTCAATAATTTCGGTCTTTATCCCCTCTACGTTGGCTTCCAGTTCATAAGTTAGGACGTGAGATAACCTATTGATAATACCGACATGATTTTGACCTATTAACTCAATATTGTAGCTCTTATAATCGGATAGTTTTACTGGTGTAGTCTCTTCACAAGCAATTTGTAAGCCTAGCTTGGATGAAGTAAGCTCTTTCATAAGCTTTTTAGAATTCTTTGCTGGCACATTCACTCTTAAAATACCAGCAAACTTAGCCTCGACAGTTGACATGTTACTCTCTACCCAGTCACCATCATATGACACGATTATCTCCGACAGACTATCCAACAGTCCTGGTTTATCATCGCCCAACACACTAATTAATATTGATTTCATAAAAAACTACTCGTAATTTTCTATACTTGGACAAGAACAAATTAAATTCTTATCACCATAAACATTATCCACTCGGGAAACTGGAGACCAATACTTAACCTTTTTTAGTGTTTCTACTGGGTAAGCTGCTTCTTCTCTCGAGTAAGAAAAATTCCAAGATGAAGATGATACCATTTCTAGTGTGTGAGGCGAATTAATTAGCGGATTATCTTGAACCGAATAATCACCCGATTCGACTTTTCGTATCTCCCTTCTAATTTGAATCATTGCATCACAAAAACGATCCAATTCATCTAAAGATTCCGACTCGGTTGGTTCAATCATCAATGTTCCAGCAACTGGAAATGACATTGTAGGCGCATGAAAGCCATAATCAATCAAACGTTTTGCAACATCATCCACACTAATATCAAACTTTTCCTTGATGGGACGAAGATCAACAATGCATTCATGGGCGACCCTGCCATTCTCATCACTGTAGAGTATAGGATAGTGCTTTGACAAACGAGTTGCTATGTAATTAGCATTCAATATTGCATTTGTGGTCACTTCGTAAAGACCATTTTTACCAAGCATAGTAATATACATCCAGCTAATTGGCAAAATACTGCCTGAACCCCAGGGTGCGCCAGCAATACTGCCGACACTAGTATTATTTAATGGTGTTGTGGGTAAAAAGTCGACCAAATGCTCCTTAACTCCAATAGGGCCAACTCCTGGGCCTCCACCTCCATGAGGGATAGCGAATGTTTTATGCAAATTCAGATGAGAAACATCACCACCAAATTCACCGGGAGCTGAAATTCCAACCATCGCATTCATGTTAGCTCCATCGATGTATACCTGACCTCCAGCTTTGTGAACAATCTCACATACCTCTTTTACATCTTTTTCAAACACTCCGTGAGTAGAGGGATAGGTAATCATAATGGCAGCTAGATTATCTGCATTTTCTTTGCACTTAGATTTTAAATCTGACATGTCTATGTAACCATTATCTGCAGTTTTAACTACAACCACTTTCATGCCCGCCATTTGTGCAGAGGCCGGATTGGTTCCATGAGCTGATGCAGGAATTAAACAAATATTTCGATTCTCCTCACCTTTACTTCGATGAAAAGCTCGAATCGCTATAAGACCGGCATATTCACCTTGTGCTCCCGAGTTAGGCTGCAAGGAAATTGCCGCGTATCCAGTTGCTTCGCATAGCATCTCTTCAAGTTCACTGATCATTTGTTGATATCCAATTACCTGATTCATTGGCACTGCAGGATGGATTTGAGAAAATTCCGGCCAAGAGACAGGTATCAATTCAGCTGCAGCATTCAACTTCATAGTACATGATCCAAGCGGTATCATAGCCCGGTCAAGGGCTAGGTCTTTGTCGCCTAGATAACGAATATAGCGCATCATATTAGTTTCTGAGCGATAGGTATTGAAGACATCATGAGTCATGAATTCTGAACTTCTCTTGAGTTTTTTACTGATTTGAGATTTATTTTTTTCAAACATTAGTTGTGCGCTGAGCGTAGACTCTGTATTAAATATCTTCCATAAGCACTCTATATCCTCTGGAGTGCTGAGCTCATCAAATGAAACTGAAACGAGGGTTTTACTAAAAACATTTATGTTGTATCCATTTTTTTCAGCCTGCATGACAACTGCGTCGGAGTTTTTAACCTCTATCGTTAATGTATCAAAAAATGTTTCGTTGACAATACGAAAACCCATTTCAGAAATACCGTCTGCAAAAACAGCAGCGTAACGAAAAATTCTTTGAGCAACCTTTTTAAGACCTTCAGGGCCATGATAAACGGCATACATGCTGGCCATGACAGCTAAAAGAGCTTGAGCTGTGCATATATTGCTGGTGGCTTTTTCACGACGAATGTGCTGTTCACGGGTTTGAAGAGCTAGGCGATAAGCTAACCTACCTTTGGTATCAACCGTAGCGCCAATGATTCTTCCGGGCATAGAGCGTTTATGTTTTTCCTTGATTGACATATAGGCTGCGTGAGGTCCGCCATAGCCAATTGGTACTCCAAATCTTTGTGTGTTGCCAACCACCACGTCTGCACCCATTTCACCAGGCGGCTTTAAAAGCGTTAACGATAATAAATCTGCACTGACAGCAGCTAAGGCTTGTTTTTCATGTATTAAATCTATTAGTTTCGAGTAATCGCTACAGTTGCCATAAGTATTCGGATATTGCAGCAACACTCCAAAAAAATCAAGTTTTTCTAGGTCTACTGATGGATCACCGATTACCACTTCAATATCTAATGGCTCAGCTCTTGTTTGCACCACTTCAATATTCTGAGGCAAACAATCATTTGCAACAAAAAACACTTTGCTCCTCGATTTGCTTACTCTCTGACAAAAACTCATAGCCTCGGCACAAGCACTGGCTTCATCTAGCATTGATGCATTGGCTAACTCCATTCCCGTTAAATCGGTAACCATTGTTTGAAAGTTCATTAAGGCTTCTAAACGGCCTTGAGATATTTCTGGTTGATACGGGGTATAGGCCGAATACCAGGCAGGATTTTCTTGGATATTGCGCTGAATCACAGGTGGTGTTATCGAGTTGTAATAACCTTGGCCAATGAATGACTTATAGCGGATATTCATTCTCGCTAAATTTCTTAACTGCTTAAGTGCCGCTAATTCAGAAATGCCATCAGCTATATTCATCGGCTTTTCCCGACGAATAATATCTGGCACAATTTCTTCGATCAATTTATCTAAGTTATCAAAACCAAGATAATCGAGCATTTTTTGCCTCTGAGCGCTCGAAGAACCAATATGTCTATTGGTAAAAACGTCGTTATTTAGTAAATCTTCTATCTTAGTAGCCATTTATTTTTCATTTTAATCTTCAATAAAAGCTTGATAGGTATCTTCATCCATGAGTTTATCCAACTCAGATTTATTGGAAAGTTTGACTTTAATAAACCAGCCATCACCCATCGAGTCTTCTGAAACGAGCTCCGGTTCGTCTGTTAATCTTTCATTTACCTCAACAATCTCTCCAGAAACAGGAGCAACCAAATCTGAAGCCGCCTTCACTGACTCAATTACAGAAATGTTGTCTCCCCGACTACATTCATCACCGACCTCTGGTAGTTCAATAAAAACCAAATCGCCCAATTGTTCTTGAGCGAAATCGGTTATTCCTATAGTTACCAGGTCATCTTCTTGCATCTTAACCCACTCATGATCTTCGGAATATTTAATGCTCATTGTTGCCCCCTATTTTGTTTTTATTAACCTCTAAAATAATTTTGTTTAACGAAAGGTAATTTTACTACACTTACAGGAATCTTCTTATCGCGAACCAATGCAAACAAGTTAGATTTGTCATCAATATAGCTCACTTCAATTCTTGCAATAGCTACAGGCTTTCCTGCACTGGGACCAAAACCACCACTGGTGACTTGGCCAACTCGATTACC
>CAXDLF010000050.1:0-9666 GCA_963989885.1 uncultured Gammaproteobacteria bacterium | reverse complement strand
CTTGAGGCCCAAGGAGCAAAGATTATCAGTCCAGCCAAACCAATGAATGCTGGAACCCGTATCCTTGCATTTATAGAAGATCCAGACGGTTATGTTGTTGAATTGAATGAAAAACTTAACTTAACACAATAAAGGAATATGATGGTATAGTGATTTTTTTTTCAATAAACTATAACTCAAAAGGAGTCAATAATGGCGAACTTATATCCAACGTTAATGTCAGAGGCGTTACCAGATAAGAAACGCGTTAATGAAGCCAAAGCAAAACTTGAAAAGGATGGTGTAAAATACATTCTTTCGTGCTGGATAGATCTTCTAGGCATTCCTAAAACTAAACCTATCCCCATCTCTGAGTTTGAGCTGTTGTGTGCAGGTAAAGGCCCTCAATTTGCTGTGCATTCTGTTTCTTTCGTTCCAGAATTAGGTCCGAACGACTCTGATCAGATTCCAGTTCCAGATCTTGATAGTTTGATGATCTGTCCTTGGGACAAGACCTGTGCTTGGGTTTTTTCTGATTTGTGGTGGCAGGAGAAACCTTACAATTTATGTCCCCGTCAAACATTAAAAAGAGCTGTGAAGAATGCTGAGGATGATGGATATAAGGCTTTCTGTGGCATTGAGCCCGAATTTATAGCAATGCGTTGGGAAAATGGTCAACCTGTGAAGGCCATTGATGACGACCCATTGCCTGGTCAAGGGGTTCGACCACGCCGTCAAGCCTTTGGATATGACGTTGAATATAGCATTGACTCTATGGATTTTTTAGGGGAAATGATTGATATTCTCAATAAATTAGGCTGGGGCTTGAAGGATGTTGTGTGTGAGGGTGCGTATTCGCAATTTGAACTCGACTTTACTTATACAAACGTACTTCAAATGGCTGATCGTTTAATATTTTTAAGGGTTCTGCTCAAGGAGATTGCCAAAAAACACGGCATGTTTATTACCTTTATGCCGAAACCAACGATTGGAGATTGGCGATCTGGTGCTCACATTAATTTCAGCTTGACGAGTACCGTCAACAATAAAAATATATTTGAAGGCAAGAATGGTAAGTTTTCTGATGCAGCCCATCATTCGGTTGGTGGCTTGATAAAACATGGATGGGAAATTACAGCCATCGCATGTTCCACGGTCAATTCTTACAATGGATTGGTTCCTGTGGTAGGTGGTTTTGAAGGTGGTGTGCATACATGGGCTCCAACTCAAATGGCATATGGCGATAACAATCGTTCATGTATGCTTCGACTTCCACAAAATCGTTTTTGTATAGAGAATCGTGCCGCCGATATGTGCATGAATCCATATTTATCGTTGGCCTTGACTACGGCTGCAGCTATAGACGGAATTAAAAATAAGATTGATCCAGGTAAGCCGTTAAATGTTAATCTTTACAACTTAAGTCCTGAAGAAATAGAGGCCTCTAAAATTAAATCTCTACCTCGAAACCTTCTAGAGGCCATTGAAAAACTTCAGCAAGATGATTTTGCAAAAGAGGTTTTGGGTGAAACAATGGTAAACCAATTTTTTGCCTACAAGATGGATGAATGGGATCGTTATCATCAGGCCGTTACCGACTGGGAGGTAACTGAGTATTTAAGGCTTTACTAAATTAGCATAGTTGTTTAATCAAGTGTATATTGATATATGAACTTGACCTAATCTTGAAACGTAGTTTCACCTGAAAAAATAAATTTATGAGGATTTTAATATGTCTATCTATCTATCAAATATAGCCAAGAAGCACGGTATTGAATATTTTTTGATTAGTTTTGTTGATTTGTTTGGCAACCTGCGCTCAAAATTGGTACCCACAAGGGCCATCGACGGGATGCAAAAAGATGGTGCTGGCTTTGCTGGCTTTGCAGCCTGGTTGGATATGACCCCTGCACATCCTGATATGTTTGCTATACCGGATCCAGAAAGCTTTATTCAGCTACCTTGGAAGCCCGAAGTGGGCTGGCTAGCATCAGATCTTTGGATGGACGGTAAACCAGTTGAGGCTTCTCCAAGAGTTGCCCTAAAAAGGCAGTTGGAGCAAGCTGAAAAGCTTGGTTTTCGGATGAAGACGGGAGTTGAGTGTGAATATCACCTGATTAATAGTGACGGTACCAGTATTGCCGATACTAAAGATCAACAAAGTAAACCCTGTTATGACCAGCAAGCTTTAATGCGACAGTATCCCGTTATTAGTCAGATTTGTGATGCCATGATTGAACTCGGTTGGGGGCCTTATCAGAATGACCATGAAGATGCCAACGGTCAGTTTGAAATGAACTGGGACTTTGAGGATGCGCTGAAAACAGCTGATCGCCATGTGTTTTTCAAATTTATGGTCAAGTCAATAGCAGAACTCCATGGAATGAGGGCCACCTTTATGCCGAAGCCTTTTTCTAATTTGACTGGTAATGGTTGTCATTCGCATATCTCACTGTGGAATTTAAGTGGCAGTCAAAATTTATTTGATGGCAATGATGACCCTCGTGAACTAGGACTATCACCTTTGGCTTATCAATTTCTAGGTGGTATTATGCACAGTGCTGATTGTTTGGCTGCAATCTTCAATCCTGCAATCAATAGCTATAAGCGTATCAACGCGCCTAGGACACTCTCTGGTGCTACCTGGTCTCCTGACTCTATAACCTATGGGGGTAATAACCGTACTCATATGATTAGAGTTCCCGAAGCTGGGCGCTTTGAGTTACGATTGATGGACGGGGCAGCTAATCCCTATTTGATGCAAGCAGGCATCCTTGCCTGTGGTCTTGATGGTATTGAAGGCAACCGTGACCCGGGCGATCCTCTAGACATTAATATGTATGAACTGGGAGAGGATATCAAGGGTTACAAGCAGTTGCCTCACAATTTACTTGACGCAATTCGTCTTTTTGAGAGTAGTGATGTTTTGAGAGAGAGACTGGGAAGTGAACTGGTAGACGCTTTTGTGAAATTAAAGAAAAACCAATGGAATGATTATTCTTCACACCTAACAAAATGGGAGCTTGATAATACCCTGGATTGCTAGTTTTCCTGCTGAAGCCGAATCAACATAAATAACAACTTGTAAGACTAAAGATATGGCATTGTAATGGATTATGAGAAATATGAATTAGGTACTGTTGCGCTATTGTCAGGTGAGAAACTCGATTCAGCTTTCTTAATTTATAAAACCTATGGCAACTTAAATAAAAGCAAAGACAATGTAGTTGTATTGCCAACTTTTTATACCGGCTCTCATCAAAGAAATGAGGGTTTTTTTGGTATTGGTAGAGCGATCGATCCCGAGAGGCATTTTATTGTGTCGATTAACATGTTTGGCAATGGTTTTTCCTCATCTCCCAGCAATACTCCGGCTCCTCAGGATGGTCCTAGGTTTCCGCACATATCTCTTTGGGATAACATTGCCTGTCAGTATAAGCTACTTACCGAACACCTTAGAATAGATAGAATTGCGCTTGTCACAGGTTGGTCAATGGCCGGCTGTCAGGCATATCAGTGGGCTGCTCAATATCCAGATTTCGTCGATGCTATTTTGCCTTTCTGTGCTTCGGCAAAAACATCGACACATAACTACGTCTTTCTTGAAGGCGTTAGAGCGGCTCTTTGTGCAGATCAGAATTGGAATAAAGGCGACTATGTCTCCCCGCCAGTTGACGGACTTAAGGCCTTTTCAAGAGTCTATGCGGGCTGGGCTTTTTCTCAAACCTTTTATCGTGACTCTTTGTTTCAAGAGATCGGTTATGAAACTATGGAGGACTTGTTGATTGATTGGGAAAATGACCATGTTGAGAACTGGGATGCCAACAACCTCCTGGCTAAACTTGCGACATGGCAGGCAAGTGATATCAGTGTTGGTCCTCTTTATAATGGTGATTTTGAGATGGCATTGAAGGCAATTCATGCAAAAACTATCTTGATGCCTTGCACACAAGACCTCTATTTCCCACCTGAAGATAATGAAATTGAAGCGAGTTATATAATGAATGCTGAGCTCCGTCCATTTGATTCTCCATTTGGACATTGTGCAGCTAACCCCGGAAACGATTCTGGTTTTGAGGCTGCACTTGAGAGAGCTATCGACGATTTACTCGAAACATAAAAAACGGGAATGATATGAAAATTACTTGGGAAGATTTTGAAAAAGTTGATATAAGGGTTGGCACGATAATCAAAGCTGAGGATTTTCCTGAGGCTAGAAGCCCAGCTTATATTCTGCACGTTGATTTTGGTTCAGAAGTTGGCATCAAGAAGTCTAGTGCTCAAATCACAAATCTATATACAAAAGCACAGCTTGAGAATAAACAGGTGATGGGGGTTGTAAATTTTCATCCTAAGCAAGTAGGTCCAATAATGAGTGAATGCTTGGTTTTAGGTTTCTATAACCAAAATAAATCAGTAGTTTTGGCAAGACCAGATTCGCCTGTTGAAAATGGCGCTCGTCTTCTATAGAGTACAGCTAGTTCGACACTTGGAAAAAACTACAAACCTTTAAATAACTGAGTACAATGACCTCTATTTTTTTGATTATTTTAATAATTACATTTAATGAGTTCAATTGTTTCCATCAAAGACCTATCAAAAACCTATAACTCTGGTTTTGAAGCCTTAAAAAACATCAATTTGGATATTAAAAAGGGTGAGATTTTGGCATTGTTGGGTCCTAATGGTGCCGGGAAAACGACCTTAATCTCGACAATCTGCGGTATCGTTTCACCAACCTTAGGAACTGTCACTGTTGATGGCAATGACATCATCACTGATTTTAGAAAGACAAGACAAATGATTGGTCTAGTTCCTCAAGAGCTTACTCTTGGTGCTTTTGAACAAGTATTTCAGACGGTAAGTTTTAGTAGAGGATTATTTGGCTGTAAACAGGATGATGACTATATAAATCAGCTACTCAAAGATCTCTCTCTTGATGATAAAAAGGACACTGAAGTTCGAGCATTGTCCGGTGGGATGAAGAGACGTGTTCTGATTGCCAAGGCACTTTCACATGAACCTCAAATATTATTTTTAGATGAACCGACAGCTGGGGTTGATGTTGAACTCAGAAAAGATATGTGGAAGATTGTGCGTCAGTTACAAGATAAAGGCGTAACCATTATTCTTACAACGCACTATATAGAGGAGGCAGAGGAAATTGCTGAGAGAGTCGGAGTGATTAATGAAGGCGAGCTTCTAGTGGTTGAGAAGAAGGAGCTCTTAATGGAAAACTTTGGCAAAAAACAACTCGTCATCGAGTTAAGAGAGGAGGTTAAAGAAATTCCTCATACACTTTATAAACATAATGTGGAGTTAATGGATGATGGCTTGAATATTAGTTACACTTATGACGCAAAAAATGAAGGGAGTGATATTCAAGAGTTACTAAAAGAAGTTTCAGACTCAGAGTTAGAGCTTAAGGATATTAAAATCAATCAGAGTTCACTGGAAGATATCTTTGTAGATTTGGTGAAAATAAAATGATGAATTTTAGAGCGATAAAAGTAATTTATTTACATGAAATGTTACGTTTCTGGCAAACACTTTTCCAAAGTGTTGCTTCACCGATACTTTCAACGGCCTTGTATTTTGTTGTCTTTGGTGCTGCAATCGGATCCCGGATATCTGACGTTGATGGCGTATCTTATGGGCTCTTCATTATTCCCGGTCTGACCATGCTTTCAGTCTTAACTCAAAGCATTTCCAATGCCTCTTTTGGAATCTTTTTTCCAAAATTTACTGGCACTATCTATGAAATTCTTTCTGCTCCGATTTCGTTTTATGAAGCCCTGATAGGGTTTGTCGGGGCTGCTGCAAGTAAGTCATTATTTTTGGCAGCTATTATTCTCATTACGGCGAGCTTTTTTGTAGACCTAAGAGTTGCGCACCCATTTTGGATGTTGGCATTTCTTATATTGACCTGTGTGGCTTTTAGTTTGTTTGGTTTTATTATCGGACTTTGGGCCGAAAACTTTGAGAAACTGCAAATCGTACCATTACTGATTATTACCCCTCTAGTTTTTTTGGGAGGTAGCTTTTACTCTATAAATATGCTGCCACCTTTATGGCAAAAAGTGACCTTATTTAATCCAGTACTTTATTTGGTCAGTGGTTTCCGCTGGAGTTTTTTTGAGATTTCCGATGTCAGTGTAGGGATAAGTCTACTGATGATAATTATTTTCTTGAGTGCTTGTATAGGTGTTGTGGCTTGGATTTTTAAATCGGGTTACAAATTGAAACAATAAGTTTGTCTATTTATTGCTTATGATTCAAGTTACAGACATATATATTTATCCTGTTAAATCACTCAAAGGCATTCCACTAAAGAAAGCAAAAACTGGCTTGCGTGGTTTCAAGTACGATCGCGAGTGGATGATTACTGATAGCGATTATCAGTTTCTAACGCAACGTCAAATTGAAGTAATGGCAACCATTAGTGTGAGCATTGATAAACATTCCTTGTTTCTACATTCATCAAAAGGTAATGAACTCAAGATTAATCTTAACGCTAAAAGGGAAGAGTCAGTTCAAGTGTCGGTTTGGGGCGATATTTGTCAAGCATATGACGAAGGCGACGCTGCCTCATATTGGCTAACCGATGAGCTCGGACATTGGCAAGGAAAAACGTTGAGACTGGTGAGATTTTGTTCCGACCGAAAGCGTCCAGTGCCGGCAAAATACCTTCACGGTCATGTAGCCGAGAGCGCCTTTTCCGACGAATTCCCCTACCTCATAACTGCCTGGGATTCGTTGGAGAGGTTAAATGAGGGTCTCAAAGAAAATGGCAAGCAAGAGGTTACGATGGCTCGCTTTAGACCTAACATAGTTATCAGTGATATAGCCAGTATTGAGAACCAAACTTCTCTTAATCTAACTTCCAAAGAAGGTAATTATGAATTCGGTTTGAGAAAACCATGCAAGCGCTGCAAAATAACAACAATCAATCAAGATAGTGGAGAAATCATAGACTTCAAAGAGCCACTTTCAACTCTAACTTCATTAAAGTTTAGTGCTGAAAGTTATGGTGCATTTTTTGGTCAAAACGCTATTTTGCTTTCAGACAAAGAGTGTATCGTCAGGGTTGGAGATTTGCTACAAACCGCTACGAAAAATTAAGATAGCTAGTTGTCTATTGGAATCTGACCAAAGCGCTTTTCCTGTTTCCAGGCATGTCCATAAATCACTTCATAGGTTGCAGGCAACTTGTCGTCCTTTCGATAACTTTCGTACATTTCAATCATCTTATTAAATTTTGTTTTACCGGTTAAAGACTTTGATCGGTTGTACACGGTTTGAGCGCCGATACCCTTTAAATCATGCATTAAATCGATAACTTTATCATAGGTCAGTGTTAACCTTTCCATTTCCATTACTGGGCTTTCAAAGCCTGATTGCAACATCTGATCGCCAATATCATGCATATCAGTGAACTCATTGACATGTGGATTGCTATCAACAACAGACCAGCTAAGCTTTAATTCTTTGAGGGTATCTGGACCAAATGTTGAAAAAAGAAATAAGCCCTCGGGTTTAAGAACTCTAAAGCATTCATCTAAAAGTGTTTTCAGGTCAGGACACCATTGCATCATCAAATTGGAAACAGTAAAGTCAATACTGTTGTCTGAAAAAGGCAATTGATAAGCGTTAGCACAAACCTTAAGATCATGAATATTGGATAGCAAAGACTGTTGTGCGAAATCGATACAGATTAATGTAGCATTAGGAAAAACTTTGACTGCCTTTTCACTTAGGAATCCAGTTCCAGAACCTAGGTCAATTATCGTTTTTGGATCAATTGAGATAACATTCAGTTTTTCTGCAAGGCGATGTGAAATTTCGTTTTGTAGAAAAGCGCTGTCATCGTATTTGGCTGAGGCCTTATTAAATGTTGTCCTTACACTAGACATTCGAGCAGTTGACTTGAGAGTCCTTTCATTAAATTAAAATATTGATCTGAACCTGCATTAAGTTTAGCACCTAAGATGTCAATACTGACTGCTTTTATTGGCAAGTCTTCTGTCAAAACATCCACCTTTTTGGATGTGTTCTCAGGACCATAAAGTAAGCATTTGATTTTTAAATCTTTCATTTTATTTCTGGCTTCTAGAGTTCTATGAATACTCAGTCTAGCGCCATGGTAGGGTGTTACGATGACCGGTTTTTGAAGTTGAAAACTCTTTTCAAAATACTGAAGCGTATCTGAAAATATTGCGAAACGCTCTGACCTGAAGGGTGTTAATTGTTGTTTAAGTTCTGACTTCAATTTATTGAGTCTTGAATGATTTTTATTAAGATTAGTTTTGTAAGTATTAATATTCTCGGGGTCTATTTCTATTAATTTCTCGCTAATATATTGTGCAGTTTTTATCATATTATCAATATCTAACCAGAGATGTAAATCATGTTCATCATGATTAGTATGTCCATCTTTATTCATTTCATTTATATCTACATTTCTAAAATCATATAGACGAATGTCATTTATCTCACTTACGATAACTCGTGATCCGTCTTTGATATTTCCAAGAGTCTTGTTGAGGCCTGTCTCGAAACTGTCGCCAATGGTTATTACAAGATCCGCATTTGACAATAGGTTTAATTGAGAAGGTTTAAGATGGAAAGTATGGGCAGAGTCGTTAGATTCTAGCAACAGTTTAGGCCTTGAAACGCCTTCCATGAGGGCGCTCGTAATACTATGTATCGGCTTAATACTAATGACAATATTGGGTGTTGACTGAGCACCAACATTGTTGAGAAACAAGAGAAACGTTAAGCCAAGAAATAAACGATAAATCATTGTATGCCTCAAAATCAAAAGGGAAATTATACGCCAACTGTGAATCTTCGTTAATTGCGTTCACAAAGGACAGTTGCCCTGGTGGGAGCTGGATAGCCTTCAATCGTAAGAGAATCATCAAGCGGATCAAGAAAATCTTTTAAGGAGGCTCCATTTTCTCCAATCCAAGATGTTTTGCGTTGTTCTTCAGTTGTAGTTTTGTTGACATCAACAACCCTAATATTCTTGAAATTAGAATCATTCAACCAAGATTTGAGGGTTTTAATACTGGGCAAATTGTACACATTTCGCATTTGTGCATAACGATCTTTAGGAACTAGCACGAAATCATCAGGACTCTCAACCACAAGAGTTTCTAAGACAAGTTCGGCTTCAGGCGCCATCATTTCGTGTAATTGCGACAAGTGTGCCATATGGTCTCTCTGGTGATACAAAACACCCATAGAAAATACCGTATCGAAAATAGCTATTTTCGGCATTTGTTCTAGCCTCACTGGTAACAATAAAGCATTCAATGGAGATTCAATTATTGATTTTATTGCCCTAAATTGATAGTTGAACAATAAAAAAGGTTCAATACCTAGTGCCCGCTTTGCTCCTTCCATAGCCATCCTAAGAGTAAAGTAGCCGTTTCCCGCTCCAACATCTAAGACACGTTTGTTTATTAAGGGCTTTATGTGTTTGCTTATGCGTTGCCATTTCATATCTCCATTCCACTCGCTTTCTAGCGCAAGGTCATTAAACATAAAAGGACCCTTTCTCCAGGGCTTAAGTTTTTGAAGAGCCTCTATTAGTGGTTTAATGTCAATACTCTCTTCCTTAATAGTAATATAAGGCAGTTTAAGGGAAACCTTGCCTTTAGGAAGCGAGTCAATAGCATCAAT
>CAXDLF010000049.1:0-9688 GCA_963989885.1 uncultured Gammaproteobacteria bacterium | reverse complement strand
AGGAGATATTGTATGGAAGATTACCAACAATTCTTAGATTATTTGAAATTACACCATAATCATATTTAAGAGCATCTGCTTCATAAATTATCAGTTTTTCTTGTTTCTTTGATTTTAATTGTGAAATCAAATCTCGATCAATTTCAATTACACTCAGATGCTCTAAGTGTTCAAGTAAAGGGAAAGTCAGTGCACCCTTGCCTGGACCAATTTCAACAATATTATCATTTTTTTTTGGTGAAATTGTCGCAACGATTCTGTTAACAATTTGATCATCAATTAGGAAATTTTGACCAAAACGCTTTCTAGCTTGGTGTGACATTATCTTTTAGTGTTTTGAAGTAAGATAGTGCGGTGTTAAAGCTGCCCAAACTAATATTACCGCTACCTGCAAGCTCTATAGCAGTTCCGTGGTCTACAGAGGTACGAAAAAATGGAAGACCTAAAGTGATATTGGTAGCCTTTTTAAAACCTTTTGCTTTCAGTACAGGTAAGCCTTGATCGTGATACATTGTAAGGATTACGTCTGACTTATTTAGTGAATTGGGGGTAAAAGCAGTATCCGCAGGGATTGGTCCTATTAAATCATATCCGACTTTATTCAACTCCTTAATGACAGGCACTATTGTTGTTTTTTCTTCGTTTCCAAGGTAACCATTTTCACCTGCGTGAGGGTTCAAGCCGCAAACCAGAATTTTTGGTTTTTTGATACCAAAATCAAAAACCTTTACAGTAACCGGAATATTTAATGCTGGTCTAAATGAATATAATAATAGTCTGGCTTTTATTCATCTCAATGATGGCCAAGAACTTTTCAGTTTAGATGATCAAGTCTCAGGAATTCGTCTTAAAGTAGACAATCTTTTTGAAGCAAACAAAATTACTAATAATGTTGTTGAAAAGCTTGGTAGTGATTTGTATTATGGTGTTGATTGGATGCAACAAAAACGCAATTTTATCCGAGCTCTAAACCTTGAAAAACAAATGATTGCTGTAGTCCTCTCTTTAATTATTGCTGTAGCAGCCTTTAACATAGTTTCCATGATGGTTATGGTGGTTACTGACAAAAAATCTGATATTGCAATCCTTAGAACTATTGGAATGACCCCAAAAAGAATCGTCAAAATATTTTTTTATCAAGGTCTAAGTATTGGTCTTATTGGTATCGTTGTTGGAACTGCGCTTGGGCTTTTGTTGGCACTGAATATCGAATCAGTTATCTCAGGAATCGAAACAATCCTTGGCTTTCAATTTTTTCCAAAAGATGTTTTCTACATCAACCGCTTCCCATCTTCAATTCAATTAAACGATGTTTTAAGTGTCGTGATAGGCGCCTTTGTTTTAACAGTTCTTGCCGCAATTTATCCAGCTAGGCGTGCCGGAAAAGTAAATATCTCTGAGGTGCTCCGACATGAATAATATCATCAAGTGCCGTTCTCTTTGTTTTTCATATGTTGAAGGAGATAACCAAACCTCCATATTGAATAATTTAAGTCTTGATGTCAAACCAGCAGAGTCTATTGCTATTTTGGGACCATCGGGATGTGGAAAATCAACACTACTCAATTTGCTTGCAGGTCTCGACACACCTTCTTCAGGTGATGTTTTAATCAACAACAGCAATATTACAAAACTCAGTGAACAAAATCGCACAGAGTTGCGTGCCAAAACTTTTGGTTTTATTTTTCAATTTCATCACTTACTAAACGATTTTTCTTCCGTTTTTAATGTCGCCATGCCACTTCTCATTAAAGGAGTTAACAAGGAAAGTGCCATAGCTCAGTCCGAGAAAATATTATCAAGGGTTGGGCTGGAAAATCGACTAAGCTACAAGCCATCAGAACTTTCTGGTGGTGAAAGACAAAGAGTAGCAATAGCAAGAGCTATGGTCGTAGAGCCTGACTGTCTCTTGGCTGATGAACCTACAGGCAATCTTGATGCCAAGAATGCTAAAGATATTCTAGAATTAATCTTGGAACTCAATCAAAATAGGACTTCATCACTCGTGATTGTAACTCACGATCAAGATATTGCTAACAAAATGAATAGAACTCTCACTCTGACTAATCAGCAACTCATTGAAACATAAAACTTAATCAATCGGAATTAATCTAAGCTTCTTAGAGTGAATGATTTATTAGACTTTAAGCAGAATATATTTAGGCTAAAAACTGAATCATAATACCAGCTGCAATTGCTGATCCAATTACACCTGCGACATTAGGTCCCATTGCGTGCATCAATAAGAAGTTGTGTGAATCAGATTCGAGACCCACTCTATTGGAAACCCGAGCCGCCATTGGAACCGCGGAAACACCTGCCGAGCCAATCAATGGATTAATTTTATTTTTACTAAATATATTCATCAATTTAGCCATCAAGAGACCACTAGTTGTGCCAATTGCAAAAGCTACCAAACCTAATATTAATATTCCTAATGTATCTAGTTGTAAAAATTTTTCAGCCATTAGCTTCGATCCCACAGCTAGCCCAAGAAAAATAGTCACAATATTAATCAGAGCATTTTGAGTTGTATCACTTAAACGATTCACTACACCTGATTCTTTCATTAAATTACCAAACGCAAACATACCTAGCAACGGCGCTGCTGCAGGAAGTAATAACGCGACAAGTAGTAACAAGATAATTGGAAAAATAATTTTTTCAGTTTTGGAAACCTCTCGTAGTTGTACCATCTTGATTTGTCGTTCTTTTTCAGTCGTCATTGCCCTCATAATAGGAGGCTGAATGAGGGGAACGAGTGCCATATATGAGTATGACGCTACAGCTATAGCACCTAGAAGCTCTGGCGCTAGTATTGATGCAACATAAATCGAAGTTGGACCGTCAGCGCCACCAATAATACCAATAGCAGCAGCTTGTTTTAAAGTAAAGTCAAATACCCCAAGTGCTGATAAGCCAACCGCACCAAGCAAGGTTGCAAAAATACCAAACTGAGCTGCAGCACCTAGTATTAAGGTTTTTGGATTAGCAAGAAGTGGACCAAAATCAGTTAAAGCACCAACACCCATAAAAATAATGAGTGGGAATGCACCAGACTCGATACCTACCATATAAAAGAGATGGAGAATGCCGCCATCTACAGCTAAATTGGCTCCTGGTATGTTGCTTAGAATTGCGCCAAAACCAATAGGTAAAAGTAAAAGTGGTTCAAATTTCTTTACAATAGCTAGATAGATCAACAGTATACCGACTAATAACATCAGCCCCTGACCCCATACCATTTGATATAGGCCAGTATTATTCCAAAGTATGTTAAATTGTTCCATAGCTATGCCAGCGACAGCAATACTTGACCAACAGTTACCGAATCCCCTTCTTTGACATTGATATTAGCCACAACCCCAGAATGACCTGCCTTAACTTCAGTTTCCATTTTCATTGCCTCAAGAATAACAAGTGTGTCGCCTTCGTTAACTTGCTGATTTGGCGAAACCAAAACTTTCCAGATATTGCCAGCAAGCGGCGCTGGGACATCTTCAGCATTACCAACAGGTGCTGCTTGAGGCACTGCTGCTTGAGGTTCGGCAACAGCCTGTCCAGCAACTTGGATTGATGAAATATCGCCACCAGCTTTCACTTCAACGACGTAATCTTGACCGTTGTGTGTCACCGTATAAACACCGTCTTCTTTTGGACCTTCGCTTGGCGCCTGTGGTACTGGTTCAAAGAAATCAGGATTGTTGCGATTTTCTAAAAACTGAATACCCACTTGTGGGAACAGTATGTAAGTTAACAAATCGTCAATTTTTTCATTTTCTAATTTGATGCCTTTTTCTGCAACAATGGCATCGAATTCCGCTTCCAAGGTATCCATTTCTGGATCGATATTGTCCGCTGGTCGACAGGTAATTGCCTCACCACCGTCAAGAACACGTGCCTGAAGTTCGGCATTCACAGGGGCTGGTGACGCACCGTATTCCCCCTTTAGTACACCTGCAGACTCTTTTGCAATTGATTTATAGCGCTCACCGAGCAAAACATTCATCACCGCTTGTGTACCCACAATTTGCGAGGTTGGTGTCACTAGGGGGATAAAGCCGAGATCTTCTCGTACGCGTGGAATTTCTTGCAACACTTCATCAAGTCTATCCAAAGCATTATTCTCCCTAAGTTGACTTTCCATGTTGGTCAACATACCACCAGGCACTTGAGCCAACAAAATACGAGGATCAATGCCTTTCAATGAGCCCTCAAATTTAGCGTACTTGGCACGCAACGGTCTGAAGTAAGCATCAATCTCTTCTAGTTGTTCCATATCAAGGCCCGTTTTGCGAGGACTGTGATCCAAAATCGAAACCACTGCGTTGGTGGCAGAATGGCCGTATGTCATACTCATTGAAGCAATAGATGTGTCCACACGATCAATGCCTGCCTCGATTGATTTCAGTATCGTTGCTGTTGAAAGGCCTGTTGTTGCATGTGCATGCAACTGAATTGGAATGTCAATTGCAGCTTTCAATTTAGTAACAAGATCGTATGCAACATACGGCTGTAATAAGCCAGCCATATCCTTAATACAGAGTGAGTGAGCACCCATATCTTCAATTTGCTTAGCCAGATCAATCCACAGTTCTGTTGTGTGCACTGGACTAACTGTGTAAGAAATCGTGCCCTGCGCGTGCTGGCCAACTTTTACTGTTTGGTCAACCGCTGTTTGTAGGTTACGCATATCGTTCATCGCATCAAAAATACGCAAAACACCAACGCCATTTTCTGCGCAACGATCAACAAATTTACGCACCACGTCGTCACCGTAATGACGATAGCCTAATAAATTCTGGCCTCTAAGCAGCATTTGCTGAGGTGTATTAGGCATCACTTTTTTAATCTCTCTAATTCTGTCCCAAGGATCTTCGCCCAAATAACGGATGCACGAATCAAAAGTAGCACCACCCCAAGATTCCATTGACCAATAGCCTACCTTATCTAGCTTTTCAGCAATAGGCAACATATCATCAATTCTCACACGAGTCGCAAAAAGGGACTGGCTAGCATCCCTTAAAACCAGCTCTGTAATACCAACTGGACTGGTGTTTTCTTCTGAATTTGTCATAAAGTATCCTCTCAACTAAGATAATTATCTTAGAAATTCAATTATGCTTCAACAATAAAATTCATAGTAGATTGAAATATAATCATTGATGAATTTTTAGGTTTTTGTATGCATCTTGATTGCTTGTGTAATAATTGCTTTTGTCCTTTCATCAATATCACTCGACAATTCAATGTTTGAGGTTGCAGCAAGACTTAAATTGGGCTGAAATTTTATTACTAATAACGACATCACGGTAGTTACTACAACCATCAAAGCGAGAAATACAAAAACAAAGCCCATTCCAAAAAGAGTTAGATTTATTGCTTCAGCTAAAAGATTGTTATCCATTGTTAATTCTCCTTATAAATTTTGGTACCAGTGGACGGGCTCGAACCGTCACTCCCGTAAAGGAACCGGATTTTGAATCCGGCGTGTCTACCAATTCCACCACACTGGCATATCTAGTTTATTTATGTCTAAATGTAATCCTACCTTTAGTTAGATCATAAGGTGTCATTTCAACAGTTACCTTATCGCCAGGTAATATGCGAATATAGTGCTTCCGAATCTTACCGGATATATGTGCTAGAACGCTATGACCATTTTCCAATTCAACTTTAAAAGTTGTGTTGGGTAATTTTTCTTTTACTACACCCTCTAACTCTATGTAATCACTCTTCGACATATTATTTTTATAATTAAGTATTAATAAAAACCAGTGGAGATTATACATTAACAATTTATATAGTTAATGACTTAGAAAGAAGGTAGGTATAATTCTTTTCCGATAATGAATATTAGTTTTGAATTTTTCCCGGCACGTACTGAGCAAGGGAAAAAGAACCTCAATGAAGTACAAAAAAAACTCAGCGCCATCAAGCCTGAGTTTTTTTCTGTCACTTTTGGAGCTCTGGGCTCTTCCCAAAATGCCACTTTTGAAACAGTTACCAAACTACTAAAAGATACAAATGTTCCAGTCTCTCCTCATCTAACTTGTGTTGGTATAAAGAAAAGTCAAGTAACAGAATTGCTTGACAAATATATTGAACTTGGTGTGAATCGAGTTATGGTTCTCAAGGGTGATGCCCCAAAAGTTCGTTTTCCATATAAAAATAGTAGAGACAAAGGTGACTTTCGTTTTGCAAACGAGATGGTTGAGTTTATCAAAGAGCAATATAAGGGTTACTTTCACATCCAAGTAGGCGCTTTTCCTGAAAAGCATCCTCAATCAAAATCTTTTACTAATGATATTAAGTTTTTTGTTAACAAAATGAATTCTGGTGCAGATAGTGCGATCACACAGTATTTTTATAATGTAGACGCTTATTTTAGTTTTGTAGAAGAGATACAAAAATTCGGTGTTGATGTACCCATTGTTCCTGGCATAATGCCTATTACAGACTATGAAAAGTTGATTAGCTTCTCAAAAATGGCTGGTGCTGAAATTCCCTCTTGGATTATGAATAGATTGCAACTTTATAAAGATGAAGAGGAAAGTCTTAAAGCATTTGGACAAGAAATTGTGAGTGAAATGTGCTTAAAATTAAAAGCTGGGGGCGTAAAAGATTTTCATTTCTACAGCATGAATAGGACCGAGCCAGTTTTATCTATAGCGCAAAATATTGTCTAGAAATAGGCGCAAAACACAGAAGAACAGCCGACACTGGAGTTAGGCTAATCGTATTGCTTAGGAGGTTGAAGATTTAATGCAGAAAGCGCTTAGAATGGACCCAGCCTTGCAGTTTTTGAAAGTCTGTCTTCTTCTCTGGCTGGACAATTTTCTCAAGCTCAATTAATCGCTCGTTAAGCTCATTAAAGGCGTTAGAATAGTGCTTGCTCTTTAGTGATTCCTGATACAACTTGGATTTCAAAGTTGCAATCACAGAAACCAGGTCTTGGTCATTACTTGCATCACTCACTTGATTGTCCTGACTGAGCTTAACTTGAGTATTTTGGAAACGTCTAAGATGTTCAGTCGCCCTAGAATCGTTATTGAAATGAAAATTATCCTTGGCCAAATTGTCGGGATTAAAAGGAGCAACTCGTGCAGAAATATTTAAGTCTTGGAGGGATCCACGAGTGGTGGGTTGTTGGACAGTGAAACCACTGACGCCCAATAAGCGTGCAACCCATGAGATACCAAATTTAATCACGCGCACTCCACTTCATGTTTCAATATATGTTACCCAAAACATCTGCATCTTGGGTAAAGTTTTTACTTTTGCTGCTTAAGTAGCTCAATTATAGTCCCTTTATCAGATGGAGTGGGAGTAACGTGTATATTTTCAAAACCTATCGATTTTGCTTGAGCTTTTATTCTTTCACTCAAAACAATAAGAGTCCTCGATTTTAGCTGTTCTTCATGATATGGACGTATCTCTTTAACGAGCTTTACAATATTAAAGAGGCTTTCAACACTATTTGCAATGACCATGCCATCTGGTGTTTGCATAAAACGTTCTATCGACTCGACATGAAGGCGAGATACTTCACAAGGAGTACGCCTATAAACTTCAAGGTAATCTACTTGATTCATTGCCTTCAATGAATTCTTCAAAGTTTGTGAGCCGCCCTTCCCTCTCACTATGAGTATTTTTTTATCAGTTAGTTCTCCACATTCCGGCATCGCTAAAAGTTCTTGACTAGAGGCATTTTCCAATGGATATGCGTCAACCTTTACACCCTTATCGGTCAACTTTTTCGCAGTGGTTGGGCCTACAGCAAAAACCTTCAGAGGTTCGATGAACAACTGTCTAAAGTACTCTTCTGAATAAATAACCGCGTTAACACTGATAAAAATAATAACGTCGTAACGCTGACTAGTTACCACAGCGTCAATTTTATTAATCTCTAAGGCAGGAAAAAGCACATAATCCAAATCCGAATCTTCCAGTAGGGATTGGAGGTTTGCAATTTGTGATAACGGTCTAGTTAACAGTACCATCAAATTCTCATTAAAAAAAGCATCTTATAACAACATAATAAAACTACTGGATAAAAAATGACTTTAAAAGCTAAGCTCAGTTGCATAATTAAAAACTCTGTTTTATTCATTCTAAGTTTTAAGCCTTTATAATAAGCTCCATTGCAGAAATATATAACACAAGCCAATGACATTATTACAATCGATTATAGTCCTTGTAGCTAGTTTTGTAGGGATTATTTTGAGCGCTAATAAACTTATAGATAATGGTAGCAAAATTGCCACTATTTATAAAGTTTCTCCACTCATAATTGGCATACTTATTTTAGGTTTTGGTACTTCTGCGCCAGAAATATTCGTTTCAGTCTTGGCTGCTTTTGATGACGCCCCAGAGCTCGCTATAGGAAATGCAATAGGGTCTAATATTTTGAATATAGCTTTGGTACTCGGCATTACAGCAATGATATTACCAATAACAGTTAATCTAAAGGCTATAAAAAAAGAGTGGGTGTTTTTAATAGCTTTTACGATAATTACTGGTGGACTATTACTATGGGACAAACACTTAGGTGTCATGGATGGATCTATCTTGATAGTATTATTGGGAATGTTTCTTCGGTATACATTTAAAGAATCTAAAAAAGTTGATCAAAAATTTGACAATCTTTCGTTAAATTTAGACATTAGTCAGAGGGGGAAAATTTGGAGAAATCTAATTGTGTCTTTGATTTTACTTTTAGTATGCGCCCAATTTATTGTCTTTTCTGGAAAAAATATTGCTATTTATTTTCAAGTGCCAGAATTGATTATCGGTCTTACTCTTATAGCACTAGGAACCAGCATTCCTGAATTAGCTGTTGCAATTACTAGCGCTATAAAAAAACAGCACGAAATGGTTGTTGGTAATATTATTGGCTCAAACATATTTAATACAGTTGCAGTGTTAGCAATACCGGGCTTGATTTCACCTGTCAGAGTTCAAGAAGAAATCACTGCAGATTATATTACTATGCTTGGTCTTACAATTCTTCTTTATTTATTTTTTCTTACTGATTTTTTCTCTGAAAAGAAAGATACTATGAGTAGATTAGAAGGTTTTGTGTTAATTATGATTTTAAGTATCTATATTTATTTCAGATTTGTCGTAACAATCGCACAGCCGGTTTGAAATTAGCTGTAAACAATCTTAATGAGACAATAAAGCTTTCTAGAAAGTTGGCAAATTGCTGTGCACAACTTAAAAGCTCTTTTGTCATTTATTTGATTGGTGAATTGGGTGCAGGTAAAACCGCTTTAGCGCAAGGTTTCATCCAATATTTTGGCTTTGAACAAGTTAAAAGTCCAACCTATTCATTGGTTGAAAGCTATCAAAATGATACGATCAACATACACCATATGGATTGCTATCGCTTGAATGAGCCCGAAGAACTAGAATATATCGGTATTCGCGATTACCTTTCACCAGGACACTTGCAGCTCATAGAATGGCCAGAGCTTGGCAAAGGAGCTATCGCAGAAGCCGACATCTCAATTACTCTTAGCGGCGATGGGAATCAGAGGAAAATAGATGTTCAAACCCACACCGTAGCAGGAAAGCAAGTTATAAGATGCGCAACTACTTAACACTTTTTTTTCTCTGTCTCTTATACACATCTGACGCTGCCGACGAAGGCTTAGGTGTAGATCTCGGTGGTCGCCGTATCATT
>CAXDLF010000048.1:0-9929 GCA_963989885.1 uncultured Gammaproteobacteria bacterium | reverse complement strand
TCTTGGATGAAAATCACCCATTTCATCAATCTTATTCATCACAATTATGCTCGGAATTTCTCGCGCTCCTATTTGTTCAATAATATCTTCAATCTGTTCTATTTTGTCATCACTATCGTTATCTGAAGCATCAACAACGTGAAGAAGCACATTAGCTTGACGGGTTTCTTCTAGAGTTGATTTGAATGCAGCCACAAGCTCATGAGGTAAGTCTTGGATAAAACCAACCGTATCTGCAACAACCGCTTCTCCTGCTGCTGGAAGAATAACTCGGCGAATAGTAGAATCTAGAGTTGCAAAAAGCTTTTTATCGGTATAAACATGTGAATTAGTTAACTGGTTGAACAATGTCGATTTGCCAGCATTTGTATAACCGGCAAGTGAAATCATAGGAAGATCTTTTTTGCGTCTTGATTTTCGACCCAAGTCATGCTGCTTGTGGACCTTGTCGAGACGCCTGCTAAGGTATTTAATACGTTTTGAAATTAATCGCTTGTCTGTCTCTAGCTGAGTTTCACCAGGACCACGTAGACCGATACCGCCTTTTTGTCTTTCCAAGTGAGTCCAGCCCCTGACCAGGCGAGTGGATAGGTGACGTAATTGTGCCAATTCGACTTGCAACTTACCCTCATATGACTTCGCCCTAAGCGCAAAAATGTCTAGAATTAAGCCAGTTCTATCCATCACTTGGCATTTCAAGGTTTTTTCGAGATTACGCTCTTGAGTGGGTGAAAGTTGAAGTGAAAAAATTACTAAATCAGCTTCATTAATGCTAACAATCGATGCTAACTCCTCAACCTTTCCTTTACCAACAAAGAATTTAGCTTCGGTAGAGCTCCTTTTAACTTTGATAGTATGAACAATACTAAGTCCAGATGACAAAGCAAGTTGCTTGAACTCTTCAATTCCATTGGATTGCTGGCTATTGGAGGTAAGCTCAACACTCACTAATACCGTTCGTTCACCTTGACCTACGGAATCTTTTTGGCGGTCAAATAACTCCATTGGCATTATTGAGTCATCTGCATAAAAAAGTGAAAGTCATCAACTAGCTTTTTTAATATTATTTGATTTTTTTTCACTTAAATACATAACTATCGGCTGTTTTTTGCCTTCAACCACTGCCCTATCAATGATAACCTCTTTTGCACTTGTAGTTGATGGCATTTCATACATAGTATCCAATAATAGATCCTCCAGAATAGCTCGTAGGCCTCTAGCGCCTGTTTTTCTTTCAACGGCAAGCTTTGCAATAGCTACTAATGCAGTTTTTCTAATCGTTAGCTTCACGCCTTCGATTGCAAAAAACTGTTGAAATTGTTTGACAACAGAATTTTTCGGCTTCGTAAGAATTTCTACCAAAGCATCCTCATCAAGTGCACTAAGCGAAGTATGAACGGCTAGACGTCCAACCAGTTCAGGAATCAAGCCAAATTTAATCAAATCGTCTGGCTCCAACAATCTATATAGTTCAGCGAGTGTTTTTTCACTTTGTTCATCCTTAACATTTGCAGCAAAGCCAATGCCGGTTGCTTCTTCAACTCGCCTGTCTATAACTTTTTCTAAACCATCAAATGCCCCGCCACAAATAAACAATATTTTTGAGGTATCGACGTCAATTGTTTCCTGATTTGGATGCTTTCTTCCACCCTGCGGAGGTACGGAAGCAATTGTACCTTCTATCAATTTCAGCATGGCCTGCTGAACACCTTCACCAGAAACGTCCCTAGTAATGGAAGGAGAGTCAGAGCGACGCGAAATTTTATCAATTTCATCAATAAAAATAATTCCCTGTTCAGCTCTGTTTGGATCAAAATCACACTTTGCTAGCAAGCTTTTAATTACATTCTCTACATCATCCCCGACATAACCTGCCTCCGTTAAAGTTGTAGCGTCAGCTACAGCAAAAGGTACATCCAGAAAACGTGCCAGGGTTTGCGCAAGAAGGGTCTTGCCGCTGCCAGTAGGACCAATCAGTAAAATGTTTGATTTATCCAACTCAACCTCGTTGGAGACGTAATCAGTCTTTAAACGTTTATAGTGATTGTAGACTGCGACTGACAAAACCTTTTTAGCATGAGATTGGCCAATAACATATTCGTTCAAGAAATTAAATAGCTCCTTTGGTGTGTAATTCCAGTCCCGATGTTGGTCTTTTTTCTCTTTATTCGTTTGCTCTTGAATGAGACTATAGCATGAGTCAATACATTCGTCACAAATGTAGACCCCAGGTCCTGCTATTAAACGGGACACCTCATCTTTGTGTTTAGAGCAAAATGAGCAATGCAGGTCTTGTGTATTTTCTGCCATAGTCAAACTAAGAGTTATCGTTTTTTGAGTACTTTGTCAATGAGTCCATATTTTGCGGACTCGCTAGCTGACATGAAATTATCTCGGTCAGTGTCCTGTTGAATAGTCTTCATGCTTTGACCGGTGTGTTCTTTTAGAATGGAATTTAGCTTGTCTCTGGTCTTGAGAATCTCTTGAGCATGAATATCGATATCGCTGGCTTGACCAGAAAAACCGCCCAAAGGCTGGTGAATCATGCATCTGGCGTGTGGCAGAGCAAACCTTTTGCCTTTTGCACCGGCGGTTAGCAACAAGGCGCCCATACTTGCAGCCTGGCCAATACAAAGTGTAGAAATATCAGGCTTGATGAACTGCATGGTGTCATAGATCGCTAAACCAGCTGTAACGGAACCGCCTGGTGAATTGATATATAAATGAATATCCTTATCGGGATTCTCTGACTCTAGAAAAAGAAGTTGAGCGACAACAACATTTGCCGTATAGTCCTCTACAGGGCCTACCATAAAAACAACTCGCTCCTTAAGTAATCGTGAATAGATGTCGTAAGCTCTTTCACTTCTACCCGAACTTTCAATTACCATAGGGATTTGATGTAAGTTTTGTATTGACATAATTAACTTTGCGGGTTCATAATTTCCTGAAAAGTCTTTTCAGTAACATTGACTTTAGCTTCCAGTACAACATGTTTAGCAACAAGTTCTTCAACAACAATCGACTCAACACCTGCCAACCTTGAAGGGTCAGAATTATACCAATCAATCATTTGTTGCGAACTTTCACCATACTGCATAGACATTTCCCTTAGTTTAGCATCAACTTGCTCTTTTTCAGGCTTGATTTCGCTATCATTCGCAATTTTATTGATTAAGAGACCCAGCTTCACCCGTCTTGATGCCTCTTCTTGAAACATGGCTTCAGGAAAGTTACCCTTTGAAGGCATGCCCTGTTGTTCCATTCTTGCTTCCATATCATGCTGCAACTTCGTTGCTTCCGTACTTACGCTGCCTTCGGGGACTTCAAAGTCATTTGCAGTCAAGAGTGCAGTAAAAGCGGCATCTTTGTTTTGCTGAACTACACGGGAGTTTAACTCCAGCCGCATTTGGTTAGACATACGACTTTTCATGGTCTCGAAATCCTTTTCACCATATTTTTTAGCAAATTCGTCGTCACGTTTCATTTCTTTGGGTGAGCCTACTTCATTAACCTTGACTTTAAATACAGCTTCTCTTCCAGCTAAGTTTTCAACATGGTAATCTTCAGGAAATGTTGCTTTAACTTCTACCGTCTTACCTGCAGAAACATCAGTGAGTCCTTGCTCAAACCCTTCAATCATCGCACCACGCCCAAGAATGATTTCAAACCCCTCTGCCGCACCGCCTTCAAATGACTCGCCATCTAGCAGCCCCTCAAAATCAATGATCAAACGGTCACCATTTTTAGATTTGCGTTTAACGGTTTTGTATTCTGTCGCCCTATCTTGTAGGTCTTGCATTGCCCTTTCTTCATCTTCTTCGGAAACTGTTGCGCTTATTTGATCAATATTCAGGCTCGATAATGGCGCCACGCTAACTTCAGGGTACACCTCAAACTCAATTGTATAGATAAAGTTATCACCACTTTCTGTGTCCACATTAGTTAAAGAGGGTTGCACAGCCGGAGAAACATCAGCGTCTGTCAACGCTTCCTCCAAAGTTTCACTCACTATTTCGTTTGTAGCGTCTGCTTTAGCGCTAGCACCGAAACGTTGACGCAAGATTGTCGCCGGTATCTTACCTTTTCTAAAACCATCAATGCGGGCTTTTTTGGCAAGGCTTCGTAAAATCTCATCCGTCTTCTGGTTGAAAGCATCTACAGGCAATTCAACTGTCAATGATCTTTTCAACCCTTCAAGCGTGCTCAATGAGGTCTTCATCTATCAAATCCGTATGTAGTATAAAAAAACAGGAAATTATACAGGATTTTGCTGGCTAATAAAAAAGGGCAGTTTGAACTGCCCTTTTAGTTAAAAAAACTAAACTAAAAGCGCGAACCCACATGGCTCACCTGATAATCTGACTGAGACAACCAGTCTGGATTTACCTCTATACCCCAGCCCGGCTTATGATCCATTAATAGCCGGCCTTCAACTATTTTGAAGTTTGGCGAAAATATATTGTCTTGCCAGGGGTAGTAATCTAAACCTTCAATGGAGAATTCTAAGTATTTACCTGCATTAGGGATAGAGCCCATAATGTGTGCAGAAAATAATGTCACCAAGGATAAGTTAGCTGAATGAAGAGTCACCGGTAAGTTCACTTGCTGGGCCAGACGAGCAACCTCTAGGGTACGAGTCATACCTCCCATATAGCAGATATCGGGCTGTACAATATTCACTACTTGAGAGTCTATCATGTGCTTCCAGATACGCATATCGTTATCCTGTTCACCACCGCTTATATCAATATCTAGAGCATCTTTAACTTGACGTGTCCAGTCAGGTTCCCAATAAGGACAAGGTTCTTCAAAATGACTGACACCATAATCTTCCAACATATGCCCAACTTCAATCGCTTTAGCTGGAGTGTAAGCACTATTGGCATCCACCAGAAGTGCCACATCATCTCCCAAAACCTCACGCACTTGCTTCACAATAGCTTCTGTACGACCGGGCCATTGATCCAAGTCATGACCACACTCTCTCCCTACACGAAATTTGAAGGCTTTATAACCATACCTCTCTTTAAGTTCTAGAAAACGTTCAGCTTCAGCTTCAGGGGTGATTTCTCGCTGCATACTCGAAGCATAAACTGGCACAGAATCAGGACTACCACCCAAAAGCTGGCAAACACTCTTACTAGCTCTCTTGGCATGAATATCCCAAAGCGCAGTATCTAGTCCGCACAAACCACGATAAAGATAGGTTCCAGGAAACTTATGTTCACGTTCTAACACCTCTCGGTTTAAATCTTCAATGTCGAGACCACTCAAACCTAGCACATGAGGGGCCACTTGTCGGTGCACTACTTGAGCACTTATGTCTGCATTGTAGGCACTAGTTTGCCCCCAACCTTCATCACCTTCGTCGGTTCGCACTCGAACCAAACCGATGTATTTGTTAGTAAAGGTTTCTATGCTAATAATTTTCATAATTAGTCTCTTTTTAGCTAACTCTTGATTCAGATATATCGGCCAAAATCAGATCCGAAGCCTTTTCACCCACCATTATTGTAGCGGCATTAATATTACCACATATAAGCTTTGGAAATATGGATGCATCTGCCACCCTAAGTCCTTCTATTCCATGTACTTTAAGATTACTATCAACAACATTTTTGATTGGATCAGGACCCATACGGCAAGTACAAGCCGGGTGAAAAACAGTCCAAGCATTGTCCCGAATATCTTCTATCATTTGAGCATCTGATTTACAATCAGGCCCAGGTCGAAACTCATCAATAATGACCTTACTAAAACTCTCAGTTTGAGCTAATTTCCTTAGTAGTTTGACGCCCTCTAATAGGTCTTGGACATCATCGTCATGAGATAGATAGTTAGGCTCAATTATAGGTGCAATAGTTGGATCACTAGTCTTTATTCGAATCTGGCCTCGTGAATTTGATTTACAGTTCGATACCCCCAATAACACCGCTGAAAAAGGGTCTGGGCTAAGCATAGCGCGCCTTCCAGGGTGCTCAAGAGTATAACTTACAGGTGAAAAATAAAGCTGAATATTCGGCTTTTTAAGTCCATCCCTAGTTCTAACGAAACCGCCAGACTGGTTGACACTTAAACTTAATGGTCCAGTCCTAGTGAAGATATATCGAACTCCCTGCCATAGCTTTCCCCACCAAGGTCTCAGCTGATCATTCAAGGTTCTTACTTTACTTTTATAAAAATAGCTAACCCCAAGATGGTCCTGGAGGTTTTTCCCAACGGCAGGGCTGTCATGAATTACCGAAACATTTACCTCATTAAGGACTGACTCTGGACCAATTCCAGATAACTGGAGAAGTTGTGGTGAATTCACTGAACCAGCGCTTAATATGACTTCACGCTTGGCGTTTGCCTGGTAAAGTTTGCTTGCTTTTTTGTATTCCACACCGGTAGCGCGTTTACCTTCGAATAAAATACGAGTGACCAGAGCCTTGGTAATTACGGTAAGGTTGGTACGCTTCAAAACAGGATGTAAATAAGCTCGCGAAGCAGACATACGCCGTCCCTTGTGTGTGGTTATCTGGTAATGACCAACCCCTTCCTGAATCTCGCCATTCATATCACCATTGAAACTGATTCCTAATTCTTCAGCTGCAGAAATAAAATTATTACACAAGGGATGAAGCTGGTCTGTAACGTCTGAAACATTTACTGGCCCTCTACTACCTCGATATGGGTCATTACCCTGTTGCCATGTCTCCATACGTTTAAAGTATGGAAGCAAATCATTGTATGACCAACCAGGATTTCCAGCCATTTGCCAGTCGTCAAAATCTTGTGGATTGCCTCGAACATAGACCATCGCATTAATCGAGCTTGAACCGCCCAATAGTTTTCCTCGTGGCCAATAACTGGAACGATTATTAGTGCCAGAGCTTGGCTCCGCCATGTACATCCAGTTGATGTCTTTTTGGTGGTAGGTTTTGCCGTAGCCGATAGGCATTTGCACATAAAAACGACGGTCGGTACCGCCTGCTTCTATGAGTAATACTTTGTTAGAAGAATCCTTGCTGAGCCTATTTGCAAGAACACAGCCTGCCGAACCAGCACCGATAACAATAAAATCGTAATTATTCAAAAGATTAGCCATGTTTAAGCCAAATAATGACTATATAAACTTGCACTATTGTATAAGTAATCTTTGATTATTGCTTTAATATTTTTTAGCATTACTGATTTACTAAAAATTATATTTGCTAAGTGTGAAAATAAGATAAACTTTGACTTATCCTCAAATTTGTTAAGCCAATAACTTTCTGATGAGTTATCTGAGGCTTTAGCGTAACATTAAGTTAAATGACTCAAAATATATCTCCTGGAAAAAACATTATAATTTCAGCTGCTGCTGATGGAATTGGTTGGAGTATAGCCAGTTTATCTTTAGATAAAGGATACAACGTTTATTTGTCGGACATCAACCAAAAAAGAATCGACATAATCAACAAGCATCCATTGATAAACAAAAAACTATTCATAGATAATGTTGATGCCAAAAATCAAGACTCCGTGGAAAAATATTTTTATTCACTCAAGGAAAGAATTGCAAGCATTGATGCACTCATTAATAATGTCGGCATAGCCGGGCCTACCGGACCTATGGAAAGTTTATCGATTTCTGACTGGAAAAATACTATAGACATCAATCTTAACAGCCATTTTTATTTCACTAAATACTCCATACCTTTGTTAAAAAATAATAAAGGCGGATCCATTATTAATATTTCCTCTACTGCAGGCTTATTTGGATTTCCTCTCAGAACGCCTTACGTAGCAAGTAAATGGGCTATCATTGGGGTCACCAAATCACTTGCAATAGAACTTGGTGAATTCAACATAAGAGTCAACGCTATTTGCCCAGGGTCGGTATTGGGAGACAGAATGAAAAGAGTCATAGAAGCCAAAGCAAAATCTACTGGGGTTTCAGAAGAAGAGCTGCAAAAAGATTATGAATCGATGGTGTCACTTAAGACTTTCGTGAGCGAAGAAGATATTGCCAATATGGCCTTATTCTTGCTTTCAGATGAGGCCCACAAAATATCTGGTCAAGTCATGACCGTAGACGGCAATACCGAAAGAATGAACTAATTAGTGCAGGCCAGCAATGTATTCGGCTAAAGCTTCAATTTCAACGGTTGTCAAACCTTTGGCAACACTTCTCATCATCCCTTCATAGTCATTATCTCTAGCAAGGTCATCAGAGCCAGTCTGCTCGTTGATTGAATATTGACGGAATGCTTTTAACTGCGAAGCAGTATACTCAGCATGTTGAGAACTAAGAGCAGGAAATTTTGCACTCGGAATACCTAAACCCCTAGGGCCATGGCAAGCAATACAAGCAGTGGTTTGTGTGTCTTTCTTTCCACCAACATAGATCTTTCGAGCTAATTCGATTGTTTCCTCATCTGCCTTAGCACTATTTTCACTGATAGTTTGAATTGAGTAATATGCCGCAATATCCATCATATCTTGTTCCGAGAGTAAGGATACAACACCCGCCATAATTGCATTGTCTCTAGCACCTGACTTAAATTCCTGTAGTTGCTTCAAAATGTAGCCTTCGCCTTGACCGGCAAGCTTAGGAAAATTTGGCATGGTACTATTACCAGCAAGACCATGGCAACCCATACATGTCGCGGATTTAGCTTGACCTGCTTCAGCATCTCCAGAGGCTAGACTATTTGCGTTAAGGGCTGCAAGTACAATTGATAGAAAAAAAATAATGGTCTTTTTCATTCCAAATCTCCAAAAAATTCCACGAAATTATACTTGAATATTGATGGTTCCGTTAACTTCTATTTATGAAGAAAACGGTAAAGACTACTCTCTAAGTCCTTGAGTAGAAAGGTACTCGGCTATAGAGTCCTCAAACCCTTCAGCCATTGGCGCCATTGCATTCATAATCGCATTTTGACGCTCTCCTGACTGAAATTGTTCTAATTGTTGCACTATCCATTCAGCATCTCTGCCAGCAAGTGAAGGAATGTCATCATCAGTTGAATTTCCTCCCGAACCATGGCAACTCATACATCCCAAAGCTTCAAACATAGCCTCACCTTCGCTCTTTGATTCTTCGGATATAGAGTTCATTGATAAAGCCAATGCCGCTATAGAAAGGATTAACAATAAAATCTTTTTCATGATGAATTCACTTTATGTTCTATTGATTTTCGTTAAATTATACAGACATCTATTTTATGCAGTGTGAAGAGGATTTATGGAAAGCTATTTACCTTGCCATTTAGGAGGTCGCTTCTCAGAGAAAGCAAGTGGCCCCTCTTTGGCATCCTCAGATTTAAGCATTTTATGATAGGCCTTGATTTGACCAGAGCGCATAGTTTCATAGGCAGATTCTAAATCCATTTGATCTGTCTCTCTAATGACGGCTTTAATTGCTGCCAATGAAAGGGGAGCAGACTGAGCGATTTCGTGCGCCCACTCAATGGCTTGCTTTTTTAACCTTTTTAATGAACAACTTCTGTTCACTAGACCATATTTTTGTGCCTCATCTACACCCATTCTCCTACCAGTCATCAGCATTTCCATTGCAATCGCTCGAGGTAAGCGACGTGGCAATCTCAAAACTCCTCCACTATCAGGAATAATGCCTAAAGTAGCTTCAGGAACGAAAAACTCAGCTGTGTTGGAAGCAATAATTAGGTCAGCGGCAAGTGCCAACTCAAAACCACCCCCAACCGCTAAGCCGTTAACCGCAGCAATGACAGGCTTATCCAAATCCCACAATTCAGTAAGTCCAGCAAAACCACCTGGACCAAAGTCTGCATCAACTGCCTCACCCTCAGATGCTGCTTTTAAATCCCAACCGCCACAAAAAAACCGTTCGCCTGCGCCAATAATAATAGCTACTCTTAAATCATTATCATCTCTAAAGGAGATAAAGGCATCACCTGTCTCTTATACACATCTCC
>CAXDLF010000047.1:0-9964 GCA_963989885.1 uncultured Gammaproteobacteria bacterium | reverse complement strand
ACCCAATGTTGGCAAATCAACACTCATCAATGAATTGATCGGTCAAAAACTTTCGATTACTTCCCATAGACCACAAACCACTAGACATCGAATCCATGCAATAGACACTCAGGCCAAATTCCAAATGATCTTTGTCGACACTCCAGGAATTCATATTGGCAACAAGAAGGCAATCAACTCCTACATGAACAAAACTGCAAGCTCAAGCCTTTCCGACGTAGAGATAATACTTTGGTTGGTTGAAGTGCTTAAATGGACTAAAGAAGACCAGCGTGTAATGGAACATTTAACGAAAATCGAGGTTCCAGTTATTCTCTGTGTGAACAAGATTGATAATTTAAACACCAAAGATAAAATACTTCCTTATCTAGAAAATTTAGGAGAAAAATTTCAAGCCACCGAAGTTTTCCCATTGTCGGCATTTAACAATAACCACACAAATGAGTTGAAAAAAGTGATACTTAAGTACTTACCTCAAAAAGAGGCATTGTTTGAGCCTGACTACGTGACTGACCGATCACAGCGATTTGTGGTTGCTGAATTTATTCGTGAAAAGTTGATGCGCAATCTTGCCAACGAATTGCCATATGACCTGACAGTTGAGATTGAAAAATTTGATTTAGATGGTCAGATGTATCGAATTGCAGCCAGAATTTTTGTTGAAAAAGCGTCCCAAAAAAGCATTGTAATAGGAGATAAAGGCAAGATGCTTAAAAAAATCGGTGAAGAGTCTCGTATCAGTATTGAAGGATTTTTGGAAAGAAAGGTTTTTTTAGAATTATGGGTAAAAGTTCGACAAGGTTGGTCCAATGACAAAAGAGCTTTAGCCTCTTTAGGTTATGACTAAAATAGAATTAACGCCAGCATTTTTAATTCATCGTAGAATGTACCTTGGTAGTTCTCTGTTGTTAGATTTTTTTACCCGTCACTATGGAAAAATTCGTCTCGTTGCGAGAGGTGCTCGCAGCAATAAAACTTCACTACAAATGTTTCAACGGCTGAACATTTCTTTTAAAGGTAGAAGTGACCTCAAAAATCTAACTGACTGGGAGTCTAGTGATCAGCCACGGAGACTTTTAGGCAATGATCTAGTTCTTGCAATGTATATAAATGAACTTCTTTCGAGACTCTTACCAGAGGCTGAGAAACACCAAACAGTATTCGATGGATATTGGGACTACATAAGAGTGATTAATGAACAGTCAAGTATGCAAAAGGAATATTCTCTCAGATTGTTTGAAAATCTGTTGTTAGAGGAACTTGGTTACGGTCTAGAATTTGATAAGGACTCAAAAGGAAACCCTATTGATTCTAAACTTGACTATCAGTTTCAACAGTACAATGGTTTCGTTGCAAAAACAGATGGTAACATATCTGGTAAAGTCCTCTTAGAAGTTGAAGATGGTAGCAGTAGTAATTGCTTAAGTTTCGACCATTTAATCATCTTAAAAAAACTAAATCGAAAACGCTTAAGCTTAATCCTTGGTGAAAAGCCGCTGAAAAGCAGAGAGTTATTTTTTGTAAGTTAATGGAAATTATGAGTATTTATTTAGGTGTTAATATTGACCATATCGCAACACTAAGGGAGGCTAGAGGTACGATATATCCGAGCCCATTGGAGGCAGCACTTATATGTGAAAAATCAGGCGCTGATAGTATCACTCTTCATCTTCGTGAAGATAGACGTCATATTCAAGATACAGACGTTGAGGAAATTAAATCGGCAATAAAAACAAAGATGAACTTGGAGATGGCAGCAACCGATGAAATGATACAAATCGCTTCTAGAATTAGTCCTCGAGATTGCTGCTTAGTTCCTGAAAAGAGAGAGGAACTGACAACCGAAGGTGGTCTAGATGTTGCTTCTCAATTACCGCGCATGAAGGAGGTTTGTGCCCGACTAGCTGACAGCAATATAAAAGTTTCACTTTTTATAGATCCTGATCGGAAACAAATAGATGCGGCAATCTCTTGTGGCGCACCTGTTATCGAAATCCATACAGGACACTTTGCTGATGCAGTTACTCCTGTTGAACGTGATTTGAAGTTTAATGAAATAAAAAAAGCCTGTAAATATGCTCATAATCTAGGCCTCCAGGTTAATGCAGGACATGGTTTGACGCTCGAAAATACTTTTGCTATTGCAAAAATTGACTCAATTGTTGAACTTAATATTGGCCACTCAATTATCTCTCGGGCGGTTTTTGTAGGTCTAGCAAATGCGACATCTGAGATGAAAGCATTAATGTTGGAGGCGAGGGGTTTATGATCTATGGTGTAGGCACTGATCTTGTTGATATTGAGAGAGTTAAGAAAATCCTTTCAAAAAATAGAGATGGTTTTGTTAAAAGAGTTTTGAGTGAGCACGAACAGGCTTTATTTTCAAACAAAGCTGAAAGCGCAGCTTACTGCGCAAAGCGCTTTGCAGCGAAAGAGGCCTTTGCAAAAGCTCTAGGAACGGGTATTGGTCGAGTGGTTAGTTTTCAAGATTTAACTGTTCGAAATAATGAAAATGGCAAGCCACACTTCATTCCCAGTGAGAAATTAAGGAAGTATTTGATTGAAAAGAATATTAAACAGGCACATTTAAGCATTTCTGACGAGAGTCAAAATGCCATTGCATTTGTTATTTTAGAAACGCCTGATGTTTCAGTTCAGGATTAATTCGCATTTTTAGCTTCAAGAGAAACCTTCAGGCTTAAATTAAAAAGGTATATCGTCCTCGAATTCCTCTTTTGAAACTGGTTTAATGCTTGGTTTTGCTGTACTTTTTTCCGTAACATCTTCACTCGGGGTGTTTGAACTAGAATCGTCGCGTCGATCAAGCATCTGCAAAGTTCCATTAAAGCCACTAACAACAACTTCCGTAGTGTAGCGGTCTTGACCATTCTGGTCCTGCCATTTCCGAGTTTGTAATTTTCCTTCGACATAGACTTTTGAGCCTTTGTCTAAATATTGACCCGCAATCTCTGCCAACTTACCAAATAAGCTGACACGATGCCATTCAGTTCTTTCTTGTTTCTGGCCGGTACTTTTATCTGTCCAAGATTCACTTGTAGCTACAGATAAGTTACTAATTGCATTGCCATTAGAGGCGTATTTTATTTCTGGCTTTGCGCCAAGATTTCCAACTAGTATTACTTTATTTATGCCTGCCATATCTACTCCTCTGATGTTTTTGTAGTGTGTGGCAAAGTTATCATCAAAAACCACCAGATGATTGCCACGAATATGGTCAATAAGAATACACTATTTAAGTCATAAATGTTATAAATAAGACCTCCAACAGCGCCACCAAAGAAAGTCCCTAAGAACTGAGAAGTAGAAAAAATACCCATTGCAAGTCCACGCTTGGAAGTACTTACAGTTCTTGATAAAAGTGAAGGTAATATGGCTTCAATTGAATTAAAGGCTACAAAGAAAATACTCAAAATTACAAGAAACACTGAAAAGTTTAAGTTTATGGAATAAAACATTACCTGACTCAATATCAAAAGAGCAATACAAAAAAGCAATACAGGTTTGGTTTTTTCGTATCTCTCAGAAAGAATGATTAATGGCAACATAGCAATAAATGAAAGTAACATTGCTGGAATATAGAGTTTCCAATTGTCAACCATGTTGATAATGTTATTATTAAGAATCAATAGAGGCATTGCAATGAAACCACTAGACATTATCATGTGTAAACTAAAAACACTGAAATCAAGTCGAAATAACTTGGAGTTTAGAACTTCTTTAAATGCAACAATAGATAATCGGTAATATTTTTTTGGTTTTGCATAAGGTAGAGTAAAAACAATCAAAATAGCGACAATTGAAAGTAAACCAATAATCCAAAAAAGCCCAGATAATCCTACTAAAGACGCTATAACAGGACCAATAATAAGTGACAACATGAATGCCAGACCAATTTGAAATCCGACAAAGGCGTTGGCTTTTGTACGGCTCTGTTCAGAAACTGAGTCAGCCAAAAAAGCCATTAGTACAGCTGAAATAGCACCACCACCTTGGAGTGCTCGACCAATCACTACCAAGATAATATCTGACGAATTGGCAGATAAAATACTTCCAACAAAGAATACAGACAAGCCTAGAATTAGTAATGGTTTTCGACCATATCTATCAGATAAATAACCGAAAGGTATTTGAAAAAATGCTTGGGTTAAACCATATATTCCAATCGCTAGTCCTATCATTTGCGGGGTTGAATTAGCGTACTCACTGGCATAAACGCTCATTACAGGAAAAAGCATGAAAAGACCCAACATTCGTACTCCCATAATTAATGAGACCTTAAAGGTAAAAAGTCTTTCAGTTGAGCTCATATCTACCTAGGGAAAAACTATCTATTTATTTCGTAGTTTGGAGATTATTTCGTAGTTTGGAGAATAGTTTGGGTAGCTTGCATTAAGCACAGTTCTTGCATCTTTAGCAAGTTCTTCAGCACTTATAGCGTCATAATTGTAAGCCATTAAGTAAAGACCGTCAGCTACAGAAGGACTGTTAGGGTAGTGTTCAATAATGTATTTTGAACGATTAATTGCTGCAATATGTGAACCAATGCTTGTGTAATATAAGGCTATATAGAATTCATGTCTTGCAAGTATGTTCTTAAGTACCACTAGTTTCTTTAATGCTTCTTCAGAGTATTTTGAATCAGGAAATGTATCAATTAAAAGAATATAATAACTGTAAGCATCGAGAACACTTTGAACATCTCTCTGTGCACTATCTGTAATCACTTCATCGAGAATTGATGAAGATTTTTCTTCTGCAATTACCCCTCTTAAGTAGTAAGCATATGGGGTAGAGGGTAGAGCAGGATATCGCTCAATAAATTCATTTAATGCAAGTATAGCGCGATTATATTTTTTACGCTTAAACAATTGATACGCAATGTCTAGCCGCGCCTGTATCGCATACTTTGAGCCAGGGTAGGCGGCAAGTATAACTTCCGACTGCTCGATTCCTTGATCAATGGAACCAGAGTTAAACTTTTCTGCAGCAAGCTCGTATAGAGCCTTTGGTGTGAGTCCATCAGCAACTGGTCCTCTTGCATTTTTATCACCTCCAAAAAGAGAACATCCACCAAGAAAAAATAAAAATAAAATAAGTAGAGTTAACGATCTGATCATACAAAGTTGCTTGGTTATTTTTTTATAAAAAAGCATTATACTTAGGTGCAGTAGTAATAGAAACCTTTGTATAAACTACCTTGCTTGGATTACAACTTGCTTATAATTATCTGACTATATTTAAATTATTATCCAATGGCAATATCTTTATTTCATAAAACACCCAAAATTGGAGATTTAACTTCAATTCTTTCAAACTACATGGCTAGTGATGAAGTTGCACTTATCGAAAAAGCTCATCAACTAGCGGAAAAAGCTCATGAAGGACAATTTAGACAATCTGGTGAGTCTTATATACATCACCCCTTAGCGGTAGCTTTAATACTTGCAGACCTTCAGTTGGATTATTACTGTATTGTTGCTGCAATTTTACATGACTGTATCGAAGATACCTCTGTAACAAAAAACGAGGTAGAGAAACAGTTTGGAAGTCAAGTTGCCCATATCGTAGAAGGTGTATCAAAGTTGACAAATTTAGAATTTACCTCGAGTTCGCAAAAACAAGCTAAAAATTTTCAGAAACTAGTTTTTGCGATGTCAAAAGATATGAGAGTAATGATAATTAAGCTGGCAGATAGACTGCATAATATGCGCACTCTTGAAGCGATGAGTGACGAAAAAAAGATCCAAAAAGCCAAAGAAACTTCAGAGCTTCATGCACCGATTGCAAGGCGACTCGGATTGCATAGTATCAGAGTGGAACTAGATGACCTATGTTTTCAAACACTTCATCCTAGGAGATACTTGATACTTAAGAGAAAAATCAAAAAGCAATATGGTAATCAAAAGAAAATGATTTCACTCACACAGACTGAAATTGCAAACAGATTAAAAACTGAGGGCATCAATGCTGAAATTGAAGGTCGTCAAAAACAACCTTTCAGTGTTTATAAGAAAATGAAAACTAAATCCTTAAAGTTTTCCGAAGTACTTGATATGCACGCTTTTCGAGTTATTGTTGATAGTACCTCCGCATGTTATCAAGCACTGGGTCAACTGCATAGTTTATACAAACCTATACCATTGAAGTTCAAGGATTACATTGCGTCTCCTAAACCAAACGGCTATCAATCAATTCATACGGTTTTATTGGGTCCTAGAAAAATGTTTATTGAAGTTCAAATTCGCTCCCAAGAGATGCATTTTATATCTGAGTATGGAATTGCCGCACATTGGCACTACAAAAATACTGATAAGCCTAGCAAAAAGCTTGCTCAGAATTGGATTGGCTCCTTGCTCGACATTCAACAAAATTCAGACTCTTCAATTGATTTTCTTGAAAGCACGAAGGCTGACTTATTTCCTGATGAAGTTTTTGTTTTTACTCCGGCAGGTAAAATCATACAATTACCACAAAGAGCTACTGTACTCGATTTTTCCTATGCAGTTCATACAAACGTCGGCAAGAGAACCCATAAAGCAACTATTAATGGAAATGAAGCCGACTTAACAACTGAATTAAAATCCGGTCAAACTGTAGAAATAATTACCAGCCGTCTTGTCAAACCAAAGCCAAATTGGCTCGATATTGTAATTACCTCAAAAGCTAAAACAGCGATAAAAGCGCAGCTTAGGGAAAATTCCAAAACTGAGTTGTCTAAGCTGGGCAAGCATTTAGTTTATGATGCCCTTAGTTACCAAAAAATAGATATTGCTGATATTTCCAAAGAAAAATGGAATAAATGCCTTAAGGAGTTGAATTGTTCGAGTGCAAAAGATTTGTATATTAAAGTTGGTTTGTCAGAAATATTTGTCGCAGTTGTTGTTAATAAACTTCTCAAAGACACTAACAAAGAAAGAATAAACACAATAACAATTAATAAAACTAAAGGTATGGCAATTAACTTTGCACATTGCTGCTATCCAATACCTGGAGATGAAGTAACGGGAGTATTAACAACTGCTAAGGGGTTGGTAATGCACCGCTCAAATTGTGCAAACTTGACTAATATTAAGGAAAAAAATGCACAATGGATGGAGATTGAATGGAAATCTGATGATAGTGAACTATTCGAAGTTAGTATCAGCTGTCTAGTAGAAAATCGTAGCGGCACTTTGGCAACTATTGCTAATATATTAGCAAACTTAGGAGTGAACATTGAAAACATAGAACAACGCAATAAACCTAATTCGAAAACATTTATTGATATGGTTATCGTTGTTGTCAATATTATTCAGCTTAACAATGTACTAGACAAATTAAGGGGACTTCCTCATATTATTTCGGCATCAAGATATTAATATTAAAAAATGTACCTAGCCACTTATCCTATTGATTAAAATGCACTTATCATTGACTTTGCCAATTTAACAAAATGATAACCTGGACAGACTCTCTAGAAATTGCTATTTCACTTGAAGAAGCTCACCCTGATATTGACCCAATAACCATCAATTTTGTTGATTTGCGTGATCTCGTAATGGCTCTTGAAGATTTTAATGAAGGTGATACTCAGTGCGGAGAGAAAATATTGGAAGCCATTCAAATGTGCTGGATAGACGAAAAATAATGAAATTTGTTAAAGTACTAATCCTATTCTCAGCTTTATTATCTTTTTCAGCTAACGCTCTTTTGGAAGTAAATATTATTAAATCTAAAGAGGATGCCTTTCCTCTAGTTGTTACTCCTTTTGAGATGATTGGTAACTTTGAAGAAGATGTTGATCTTGCAAGAATTATAAGAGATAATTTAAATAGGTCAGGTCATTTCGACGCTTATAGTACCGATAAACTAATTAACGGACCAATCGACTTTGATTTTTATCAACAACATAAGAAAGATGCTATTATTTTTGGAAAGATTCGACAAGTTAGTGACAATGTCAACCATGCAGAAATTTATGTTTATGATGTATTAACTCAAAAAGCTCTTTATCAGAAAAAAATAGCATTTACAAATGGTGCTCTAAGAAGAATTGCCCACGCTCTAAGTGATAGAATTTATTTTGTTCTTCTTGGACAAAAAGGAGCATTTAATACTAGATTGTCATACGTCACTGTTTCTGAGAGTGAAAAAGGTAGTCGAACCTACAGACTTCAAATTTCTGACTCGGATGGCTATAACCCAAAAACGGTCGTAAAATCTGCTTATCCTATCTTGTCTCCTTCCTGGTCATTCGACCAGAACAAGCTAGCCTATGTTTCATTTAAAAATAATCGTTCAGAGGTCTTTGTTATCCATCCTTTTTTAAAAATTAAACCTATAAAATTACCTAAATTTGATGGCATTGCTTCATCCCCGAGTTGGCATCCAGACGGAGAAAGAATTGCTCTAACTATTTCAAAAAAAGGCAACAAAGACATCTATTTATATAATCTTAAAACTAAAGAGCTTAAAAGGTTGACAAAAAATACCGCTATCGACACCGAGGCTAATTTTTCACCCGATGGAAAAAGTATGGCTTTCACTTCGAATCGAACAGGGCAAGTTCAAATTTATATTAAAAATTTGGAAACAGGTAAAATAAAGCGAGCTACTTTCAAAGGTACATATAACGCAAAACCAGTTTTCTCTCCTGACGGCAAAGAGTTGGCTCTAATTCATCGAGTTGGAAAAGATTACAGATTGGCTTTGCTCAATATTGCAACTCGATACATGACCATTATGACGCAAAATAAATCAGACGAGTCACCATATTTTTCTCCAAATGGTGGTATGATTATCTTTGCAACTAATAGAGATAACAAAGGAATATTGTCTATAATCTCACTACATAATAATCAAATAGTTGAACTCACACAAAAAGAGGGTGTGGTTAGAGAACCGAGCTGGTCGAATTATTCAAATTAAGGAAATAAATATGTCAAAAAAAATACTTCTCATAACAAGTGTAGTCTTCTTAAGTTCTTGTGCAGCCAACAATATACAGGAGTTAGGTGATAAATTTTTAGATTTGATTAATCCATCTGATGCTCCTGCAGAAGTAGCTGACTTGAGCGAACAAGTATTGGTTCTAGATGGTGAAAATGGAGGCTTTACTGAAGAAGAGCTTGAGATTTTATCGAACGATGAATTAATCGAGCTTGCTAAAGAGAAAGGCTTAGAAGATATATTGGTTATAGACGCTGATGGTAACCTTCAAAACAGAGATGAGGTAATTAAGTCACTGGTTGAAAGTGAGGCTCTAAAAGAAGGAGCAATGCAGGAACTTCAGTCATTATCGGATGATGCACTAGTTGAGATAGCTGAGGCAAAAGGCATAGATAGTATTATAGTTTCAGAAGAACTTGAGAATTTATCTAACGATGAGTTGATCCAGATAGCAAAAGAAAAAGGAATGGAGGATATTTTAGTTCTAGATGCTGATGGTAATCTTCAAAATAGAGATGAAGTAATCAATGCACTGACTAATAGTTTAGTAATTCTTGATGAAGATGGCAACCTTCAGAATAGAGATGAACTGGTTGAAGCGCTAGTTGAAGGTGCTGCAGAAACCGAATCAGCTGTTGCTGAACTTGAAAAAGTTGGCGGATCATTTGTTCTTTATTTTGCTTATGATGATACTGAGATTGATGAAGCAGCTACAAGAGTAATTATTGAGCATGCCAATTTTATGCAAAACAATCCTTCTGTTAGACTTCGTCTTGAAGGTCATGCAGATGAAAGAGGAACTCGAGAATATAACCTAGCGCTAGGTGAAAATCGTGCTCTGAGTGTTAAAGAGGTACTAGGTCTCTACAACCTTGAAGATAGAGTTGTTGTTGTCAGTTACGGTGAAGAGAGACCTGTCGCGATCGAACATAACGAAGAGGCTTGGCAAAAGAATCGCCGGGTAGAGTTCGTATACTATTAAATTAATGTCTCCACTAAGTTACCACATATGCAT
>CAXDLF010000046.1:0-10035 GCA_963989885.1 uncultured Gammaproteobacteria bacterium | reverse complement strand
CTATTGTCATTCTTAGTTTGATATGGATAATAAAACTCTTAGTCCCTCTTCTGTATCTATTTTTTCTATTATTTTTTTCTTAGTCCCTTTGCTACTGATATGTCTATAAATAAAAGAAGTTATCTACTTTTAGGTTTACTTGTTATTGTATGGGGATCTTCATTTCTTCTAATTGATCGCTCTCTTTTATTTTTTTCACCAGATCAAATCGTTGGTTATAGATTAGTTATTGGAGCAATTACTATGCTTGCTCTTGCCTTCTATTACAGAAAACCCCTTCCTATGAAAATTACTCCTTGGTTTCATTTCTTCATTTATGCAGTAATTGGTAATATGTTGCCTTATCTTTTGATTGCAACTGGACAATTAACTATTACCTCTGGTATGGCTGGCCTATTAATGGCATTTATGCCCCTTGTTACCTTGATTTTAGCTCATATATTTTTACCAAATGATAAGCTTAACCGCTTTAAGATAATTGGTTTTGTTATTGGTATTTCTGGCGTGCTTTTTATATTGGGACCTTCAATTAATAACGGCAACAATACATTTATTGGAATTCTTTTAGTTCTTGGAGCTGCTTGCGCATATGCAATTAATACTATTATTGCTTCTCGGTTGCCACCTTATGATCCTATTGTTTCAAGTGCTGCAGTATTATTAGTTGCTAGCTTACTTTCCTTTTGTATTTGGCCAGATTTTTTCTTATTTAATTTATCTTCTGTTCCTCTTATTAGTGGTATCAGTTTGATTCTTCTTGGCGCCCTTCCAACTGGAATTGCTGCACTACTTTACTTTACTATAATAAATTCTGATGGTGCCACTTTTCTTTCAAATATTAACTATTTAATTCCAGTTGTTGCTTTTTTTCTAGGTGCTTTATTATTAGGTGAAGAAATACTATTGCAAAATATCTTAGCCCTCCTTTTAATAATTTCTGGTATTTTTATTTCAAGATTTAGAATTTAACTTCAGTATATTTTTGTTTGTCTATTACACTTTTTTATCTAAATCTTATATTTATTTAATCGTTACTTTTTCCTTTTCTTTCAATCTCTTAATTATCATTTTAATTTTTATTTAAATTTTGTTCTTGCATCTATTTTAAATATATACTATATTTAGTGTATATTAACTGTCGGCAACACTAAATGTAGTACCTAACTAGGAGAGGAGTTTGGAGCAGGATATACAAGCAATTAAGGAAAGTAAAGTAGATCAAGATATACAAGTAACAAAAAGAGATGGGAGTAGAGAATTTATTGATCTCGAAAAAATTCACCGTGTTGTACATTGGGCTTCACAGGATTTAGAAAATATTTCAGTTTCTCAAGTTGAAATTAACTCTCAGTTAGCTTTTTTTGATGGCATAAAAACTGAAGATATTCATGAAACAATTATTAAATCCGCAGCTGATTTAATTTCAATAGATGTTCCTGATTATCAGTACTTAGCAGCAAGACTTGCTATATTTCATTTAAGAAAAAAAGCATTCAAATCTTTTACTCCTCCATCACTTATCCATCATGTAATTAATCTTACTGATTTGGGTATTTATGACAAAGACATCTTAAAAAAATATAATAAAACCGAGTTTAAAGAACTTGACAATTATATTGATCATTGGCGTGATATGAATTTTTCCTATGCCGCTGTTAAACAATTAGAAGGTAAATATTTAGTCCAAAACCGTGTGACTGGAGAAATTTTTGAGTCCCCACAATTTCTCTACATGTTGGCTGGAATGTGCCTCTTTCAGGACTATAAGGGTAAGTCACGTTTAGATATTGTAAAACGTTTTTATGATGCTACCTCTACTTTTAAGATTTCTTTACCGACACCAATTATGGCTGGTGTTCGCACACCTACTCGACAATTTTCTTCTTGTGTTTTGATAGAAACTGACGATGATCTTGACTCAATTAGTGCATCTTCAGGTGCAATTGTTAAATATGTTTCTCAACGTGCAGGAATAGGCATTAACGGTGGTAGAATTCGTGCACTTGGCAGCCCTATAAGGGGAGGTGAAGCTACCCATACTGGATGTATTCCATTCTTTAAGCATTTTCATACAGCTGTTAAATCTTGCTCCCAAGGAGGGGTGCGAGGAGGAGCGGCCACCCTCTTCTATCCTTTGTGGCACTTAGAAGTAGAGGGTTTATTGGTACTGAAGAATAACACCGGTACCGATGAAAATAGGATAAGACATCTAGATTATGGAGTGCAGTTTAACGGTCTAATGTATCAACGATTTTTAGCTGATGGTGACATCACACTATTTTCTCCAAATGATGTTCCAGGTTTGTATGATGCATTCTTTGCCGATCAAACTAAATTTAAAAAACTTTATGAAAAGTACGAGAAAGATAAAACTATTAGAAAAGAAAAGATAAAAGCTAGGGACTTATTTTCTAAATTTATGAAGGAACGTGCTAATACTGGTCGTATCTACCTTCAGAACGTTGACCATTGCAACACACATGGCGCTTTTGATGCCAAACTCGCTCCAATTAAGCAATCTAATCTGTGTATGGAAATTACTCTGCCCACTAAGCCGCTTTATTCTGTACAGGATGAAAATGGTGAAGTAGCACTTTGCACTCTTTCAGCTGTTAACCTTGGTGCATTAGACAGTTTGGATGAATTAGAAGGTATTACTGAAATTATTGTACGCTCCCTAGACTCTTTGCTTGACTATCAAGATTATCCTGTTAAAGCTGCTGAAATAACGAGCAAAAATCGTCGCACTCTGGGTATTGGTGTAACTAATTTAGCTTATTATTTAGCTAAAAACAATGCTAAGTATTCTGACGGCTCTGGTAATGAATTGATTCATAAGACCTTTGAAGCCCTTCAATTTTACTCACTAAAAGCTTCAAACAAATTAGCGAATGATTTTGGCGCATGTCCTCTTTTTTCTGAAACACAATATGCTAAAGGTATTCTGCCTATCGATAGCTATAAAAAAGATATTGATGAGTTTTGTGATACTAAATTGGATCTAGATTGGGACTCTTTACGTAAGGATATTAAAGCTACAGGCCTAAGAAACTCTACTCTAACTGCCCTAATGCCTTGTGAAAGCTCATCTCAAATTTCTAACTCAACTAACGGAATTGAACCTCCTAGAGGATTTGTTTCTATAAAGCAATCAAAAGATGGAATATTAAAGCAAGTTGTACCTGAATATGAAAAATTTAATAAAAAATATGAGCTATTGTGGGACATTAAAGACAATGAAGGTTACCTACAATTATGCGCCATTATGCAGAAGTTTGTAGATCAATCTATTTCTACCAATACTCACTATGACCCTTCTCAATTTGAAGGGGGCAAAGTGCCCATGAAACTCTTCTTAATGGACCTTCTTAAGGCCTATAAATATGGCATAAAAACTCTTTATTATCATACGACTAGAGATGGTGCGAGTGATGATCAGAATGACAATAGACCCACCGATGACGATTGTGAAGATGGGGTCTGTAAGCTCTAAAATAAACTATGTCATATAGTATCTTCAATCAAACAGTAAACGACACATTAACTGAGCCAATGTTTTTTGGTGATTCAGTTAACGTTGCGCGCTTCGATCAGCAAAAATTTGAAATGTTTGAAAAGCTTACGGAAAAACAGCTATCTTTTTTTTGGCGTCCTGAAGAAATCGATGTTTCTAAAGATAAGATAGATTTTGCAAAATTAAGGACAAATGAAAAGCATATTTTTGTTTCTAATTTACAATACCAAATCTTGCTTGATTCAGTCCAAGGTCGCTCACCAAACATTGCCTTTTTGCCCATAGTTTCACTGCCGGAATTAGAAAACTGGATTGAAACCTGGTCATTTTCTGAGACAATCCATTCTCGCTCTTATACACATATAATTCGAGCGATCATGAATGAACCAAGTATAGTTTTTGATGAAATAATGAAGACTGATGAAATTATCCAACGCGCTACAAGTGTTTCTGAGCACTATGATGAACTCATTAAATATTCTCAAGCCTACTTGCTTCATGGTGAAGGTAAGTATGAATTCAATAATGAAAAACTTGATGTCAATCTATATGGTCTAAAGCGACTTCTTTATTTGACCATTATGTCAGTTAATATCCTAGAGGCTGTGCGTTTTTATGTAAGCTTTGCTTGTTCGTTTGCCTTTGCTGAGAGAAAAGTTATGGAAGGAAATGCAAAAATCATCAAATTAATTGCTCGTGATGAAGCTTTGCATTTAACAGGCACTCAGCACATGATCAATTTAATGCGAGATGGCAAAGACGACCCGGACATGAAAAAAATCGCTAAAGATTGTGAATCAGAGGTAATACAAATGTTTAAAGATGCAGCGAAACAAGAAAAAGAATGGGCTGAATACTTGTTTCGCGATGGTTCAATGATAGGTCTAAATGCTGAAATACTGAAACAATACCTAGAGTATATTACCAATGTAAGAATGGAAGCATTAAATATGAAACCTATCTTTAAACAAAATACCAACCCCCTTCCATGGATGAACCACTGGCTAGATTCTGACATCGTTCAGGTAGCACCTCAAGAAACAGAGATAACCTCTTATTTAGTGAGCGCCATTGACAACACAATGAGCCCAGAGGATGAAGACTTTAGTGACTTTAAGTTGTAAATGTTGCCAATAACTAGATGTTCAGAATCGATGTTGACAATATTAACGGAAAGACAGAGTCGCTTTATGTTTTCGGTGAAGAGTCAATCTTAACTGAACTTGAGGCGCACAATGTTCTGATAAACTATAGTTGCAGGCAGGGACATTGTGGTAGCTGCATTTTAAAGTTGGTAGATGGTGAAGTTCTTCACCAGGAATGTCTTGTTCCGCTCGCAGAAGGAGAGATACTCGCTTGTCAATCAAAACCAACAACCGACATTAAGATCGCAACCAAAGATTAAACTGTTTTTTCAAGATATTCAAAAACCGCTCTGTCATCACCCTGAAATATTATTCTGTGCTTTTTTTTGTTGATTTGGTAATTGTACATTGGATCATAGTAGTCAATCAAAAGTGACTCAATAAGAGGAACATATTCACTTAGATCATTTAACTTTTGATGCTTTTGAATCGCATTGTTGAGAATCTTTAAGAGCACTTTGTAACGAGCTCCACCTAGACGTTTTTGAATTTTATAAAGGCTATTTTTCCAATAATTAGCATAATTTTCAAAACCATTTTTACTGTCAACTGAGCAATAATTATCAAGCATTTCAGTAACATATGTTTTGAGACTTAGTTTTATACGTTCATCAAGATTTGCTTTTAGAATAACTATGTTCGACTTAATTGATCTATTTTTTAAGCTCTCAGGTAAATATACAGTTCCAATATTATTACCTTCATCTTCAATCAGCAAAAAGTTATTTTTCTGTTTTTGAATCAGTTCAATGGCTAGAGAATTTTCAAAGTCTATTTGTGTTGGTTGAGAACTGATATTATTTCCAAATGCCGAACCTCTATGGTTAGCCAATCCTTCCAAGTCAATATTATTACGAAATTTTTTGAGCAATAAGGTTTTGCCACAGCCCGTCTGCCCACCGATAACTATAAAGTTTTTACTATTAGTTATTCTGTTAGATTCTTCAATAAGGTAACGACGCATAGCCTTATATCCACCCTTAACTCTGGGATAAGTTATGCCTGAATAATCACAAATCCATTTCTGTACAATTTCTGATCTTATGCCTCCTCGGAAACAATAAAGAGCTCCTGATGGGTTTTGATTGATGAAGTTCATCCAATTATCAATTCTTTGTTTTTTTGTCTTTCCACTAACTAATTGGTGTCCCAATTCTATTGCGGAAAGTTGACCGTTTTTTTTGAATTTACGTCCAACTAAATGTCTCTCATTGTCATCCATTAAAGGGGCATTGAAAGAACCCGGAAAAGATCCTCGACTATATTCAACTGGTGCACGGACGTCCATTAATGGTGTATTGTTTTTAAATAACAGCTGAAAATTATCTACCTCTAATTGATCATTCATTCTATATGAACTACCTCCTTTTTTGAATTAGGTTTAATAATTTTTCCTATAGATTTAAGCTTTATTTGGTGCCTTTTTAGGAGTTCATGAAAATCAAATAAAGATTCTTCGGAAACTGTTATCAGGAGACCACCACTAGTTTGTGGATCACACAAAACAGTATTTTGAAGTGTGCTTAATTTATTCATGAAATGTCCATAACTATCATAGTTTCTTTTCGTTCCTCCAGGCACACAGCCTTTATCAATATAGCTATAAATGTTTGACAACAAAGGTAAATTATTAAAACAAACTGTCGCCCCAACTTTACTACCCTGACAGACCTCTAAAAGGTGACCTGCTAGACCAAATCCAGTAACATCGGTAATTGCATTAACACCTGAAATTTCAGCTATTTCAGAACCAATGTCATTTAATTGACTCATCTGTTTTACTGCCTGCTGATAGTCACTAGAAGCAACTTTTTTCTGTTTTTGTGCGGTTGATAAGATACCTACTCCTAGTGGCTTAGTTAAAAAAATAGAGTCGCCAATCTGAGCGCCAGTATTTCTTTTTATATGTTCTATTTTGACGATTCCAGAAACTGATAAACCAAAGATGGGTTCAGGGGAATCAATGCTGTGGCCTCCAGCAAGGCTAATTCCTGCTGTTTTACATATCGCCCTACCCCCTTCAATCACTTGAGAAGCAATTTCGGCAGGAAGCTTATCTATCGGCCAACCGAAAATAGCTATAGCCATCAACGGTTTTCCACCCATTGCATAAATATCACTAAGCGCATTGCATCCTGAAATCATACCAAAGGTGTAAGGATCATCAACGATAGGCATAAAAAAATCGGTAGTGCTGATTAATGCTCTTCCATCTCCAAGGTCATAAACCGCTGCATCATCTCTCGACTCGTTACCTACAATTAAACCAGAATTAATCATTTGATCTTGAGCTTGCCCAAGCATCTCATTTAGTAATTTAGGTGAAATCTTGCAGCCACAGCCAGCTCCATGACTATATTCTGTCAATCTAACTGAAGAAATATCTATCTTAGAATTCAAATGCAATAGATCCTAACCAATCTGGGAATACTCTGATTCAAGCTTTTGATAGAGTCCATTTGGCGAAAGACTGGGATTCTCATCCATAATATTAAACGCAACAACATTATCTTCAACAGTATTCCAGAATTTAATGTAGGAACCATCTTTATAGCCGTGTTGTTGCCTGAAGATATTCAGTTGATTCTTGACAACATAGAGCTTGTATAGCTCATCAATATCCATATCTATTTGTGATATTGCAGTAAAAAATAAATCAGTTATATCACGAATATTGTTAATTTTAGGGTCAATATTGGAGTTAACAGAGAGTTTTAACATTTTTTCTAAAGTATTGATCAGAACTTCGGAATTAAAGTCACCTTGTGGCTTTAATTTCAAATATTTATTTGCGTAAAGTTCATCTTTCATTCGAATTGATTCTGACATTATAAAATGCCAAATGTCGACTAACTCTACCTTAATATTAGCCCAATCCGGGTCAGTATTAATACTCTTCCAATGCTTCCAATTAAATGAATCTATGGCCTCTGCAGCCTCCATATAGATGCAACGGTACCAAGAAATCTTTCTGTTTTCTTTCGTAATACCATCAACCCACATAACGCCATTAGTATGGTCATTTAGCTGTCTTTGGAGGTCAAACATTTGCTCAATATAATTCATAATAAACAAGTAAGATGTTGAATAAATTTGATTATAGTCTATTCAATTGTTCGCTTAATATCTTTCTACCGTAGTATCAATTTCTTGTGCCCAAGCATCGATACCTCCTTGGAGATTTGCAAGTGATTGAAAGCCTTTTGATAATAGAAAATCAGCTACGTGCATAGAACGAATTCCACTATGGCAATATAAAGCTATCTTATTATCCTTGTTTAGATTGACATAACTCTTGGCAATCTCACCCATGGGAATTAGAATAGCGCCTTTTATTTGACAAATATCAAACTCCCATTTCTCACGTACATCAACTAGAGTAACTTCATCGTCCGCCACGAAATCTCTAAATTCTTGTGGGGTTAAGTCTTGAATCATAATTATTTAAGTCCTCAAAATGAAATTTACAACATAAATACTAACCGTATTTTATTCTGATCATTCTAGTATTAGTAAGTTTAATGGGTAAAATTTCAGTTGTGACGAATACAACAGAAGATATTTTCAACTTTCCCTGTGACTACCCAATTAAAATTTTTGGTGAAAATCGGCCCGACTTTAAAAAAACAGTCTGCAACATTGTGGAAACCCATACTGGAAAATTACATGCAAATCAAACTACTACTAAGTATAGTTCTAAGGGTAAATATATCTCTTTGACTGTGCGAATTATTGCAACAAGTCGCCAACAACTGGATGCTATAAATAAAGATCTCCAGAGTTGTCCTTTAGTGTCATACCTCTTATAATAAGCTTGTGATTAAAGTACGCTCAAAAGGCCTTCAGGATTACCTCAAAACTTGGGAAGAGATGAAATCTTTTACTGAAAATAGGGATTCTGATACTTTAGATGAGCTTTGGACGCTTGAGCATAATAGTGTTTTCACCCAGGGCCTTTCTGGAAAACCAGAACACCTACTCAAAAAAACTCAAATTCCTATTATTCAATCTGATCGAGGCGGCCAAATCACCTATCACGCACCAGGCCAATTAATAATTTACTGTCTAATTGATATAAAAAGACTCGGTATAGGAATCAAAAAAATGGTCTCTATGATTGAGCAGTCATTAATTGAATTTTTATCAAGTTATGACATTACAGCACATACCCTAAAAGGTGCTCCAGGAGTTTATGTAAATGACTCTAAAATTGCAGCTCTAGGGCTAAAAGTAAAAAATGGAAGAACTTATCATGGATTGAGTCTAAACATCGATATGGATCTTTCTCCTTATACTTTAATAAACCCTTGTGGATATAGGGATTTAGAGGTTACACAGATGCGCAATCTAACAAAAAATATTCTTAATATTTCTAATATTAGACATGAACTATCGGATCACTTAATTGATTCAGTTGCCAAAATAAAAATTTCAGTCTAAAAGGCTAGTTTTTGTAAAATATAATTGATGGTATTATTGAATTTAATTAAAGTTTTTTATCTACTAACAAGGTATAAATACACAAGGAGAAACAGAGAGGCGTAAATTATGGTTTCACTAAAACCATTCAAGGGAACTAGACCATTTAATGAGGAAGCTATAAACATTATAGCCCCCTCAACAGACCACTTGTCTGATGAAAATATTGATTTAATAACAAATAAACATTACTGGAATTATTTAAAAATTTTAAATCCCGTTGGGCAGCTTAAAGAATCTGAAACCCTACTTGCCGCCAAAAATCATTTCAATGAAATGAAAAAAAATGAAGTTATCAAACAGGACGATAGATTGTCTTTTTATATCTATCAAATCTCGCTAGGAGACCATACCCAATTAGGATTTTTAGCTTTAGCCGATATTAATGATTTTTTGTGCCATAAGATTAAAGGTCATGAGAATACACTAGTAAACAGAATGCTTGAAAGAGCTGACCAAATGATTAATATAGAAACTCAAGTCGGTCCCATTTATATGTCCTACCCAAATGACAATAATATTAATGAATTGTTAGAAAGCTTTACTACGCTAGAACCAAACTATGACTTTGAATCCTTCGATCATTCACATCATAAACTATGGTGTATAAGTAATCACAAAGATATCAAGCTAATTTCTAGACAACTAAGATCTATAAACTCTTTATATATCGCTGATGGCCATCATAGGATGGGGGCTATGAATATAATCTCTGAAAACTATAAAAAATACGGATCGCAAAGCAAGCAAAACAGAAACTGTGATGGAGTCATGATAGCCGCCTTTCCCGCTGGACAGTCAAAAATATATGATTACAATAGAGTGATTAAAGACTTGAATGGTCTTTCAGAAGCTGATTTTTTATATAAGCTCAAAGAAAATTTCGAAATTACACTC
>CAXDLF010000045.1:0-10309 GCA_963989885.1 uncultured Gammaproteobacteria bacterium | reverse complement strand
ATATGATACTTAAACTTATTGTTTTATAAGACATTATGCGAATAAACCATTCAACATTGCAACCGCATCACATCCTGATTCAAAAGCTAATCTTTGGTTTTCAAAAGTGATACCTCCAATTCCAACAATTGCTAAATTGAGTTTTTCTTTTGCACTCTTAATGACAGATAAAGGACAGTGTCTTGCAGTGGGTTTGGTTATCGAGTTGAAAAGTGCGCCAAAAGCGACATAGTTAGCGCCCTTCGCTTCTGCTTCACAGGCAAGCTGCAACTCATTGTAACAAGATACACCAATGATTGCTTTTTCACCCAGTTGTTCTCGAGCGGTATTGATAGGGGTATCATTATGACCTATATGGACGCCATGAGCGCCAACTTTCTCGCAAAGGTTAATATCATCATTGACTATAAATAAAGTATTATGTGTTAGGCATAGGTCTAGCAACTGTTGCGCCTCGTTTAATTTTAGTTTTTCGTCGTTGGTTTTATGGCGGTATTGGAGAATGTTGATTTTATGTTCGACAATCACACGCTCAATGAGTGCGATATCCAGATTGTTGTTTGGTGTAATTCCGTATAAACCTTGTATTCTTTGATCTAACATAATGGCAGCATTTCAGATTAGAAAAATTCAATCAATCATAGTTTTTATTATAGTCTTGATTGCTGTTCTGTGGCTATTTCAAGACAATATTGCAAAGATTTCTGTGTTCCAAAAAAACATACAACAGTTTGATACTATAAAAGAAGAAATGAAGGATGTTGCTTATCTTGAAAAAATAGATAATTTTCTAATTAAGGAGTATTCAAAGGAACAACTTTTGTTACATACTCTTGAGGCTGATACATATTACAGTTATAAAAATTCACCAGTCGAGTTACTGAACATCAAGTTGACAACATATGATGAAGTCGGTCAGGAAAAGGTGGTATTAACATCGAATCGTGCAGAAATTCTAAAATCAGGAGATATTTTTTTAAAGGATGAAATAAACATTCAATCCAAAAATGGTGCTTTACATGAGATAAATACCGAATCCCTAATTGTTCTTTCCAATAGCGGTCAAATAATAAGTAATAGTGAGGTTGCCTATTTAGGTGAAAATGCAATAATAAATGCACAAGGGATGGAAATGAACAATAACGACGACACTATGTATTTGGTAGGAGATGTCATAATTGAGCAAGATCTTGGCGGGGTGATTGAGAGCAGAAACTTATTTATCAGTCATACTGATGGAGAAAAGCTTTATCAGAGCAAAGAGAGAACCGTATACCGCTCAAAAGATAGTACGATCAATGCAGATATGGGAGTGGATCTAGATATGAATGAGAATTTGATGAAATTACTTGGTAAAGTAGAGGTATTGAACAGCTCAGGAAGTAAAATGGATAGTTATAATCTTATCGTAGACCAATCTAATGGAGGCGAAGTGTACAAATCGAATGATCCAACTCATTACCAAACAAAAACCTCCGACATACGGGCTAAAAGAATGCATTATGACGCAAATACAAAAAAAGTTGAACTAACAGGCGGAGTGCTCGGTGTTTATGAATAAATTGCTTATTTTATTGATTGCGTTTGTAGCTTCTTTGGTTTTTGCGCTTCCAGAAGATTCAAAGCAACCGATTGAAATTGAGGCGCAGTCAGTTGTTGTTGATGAGACCACCGGCTTTAATGAGTTTAGTGGTGATGCAGAAGTTAGGCAAGGTTCGCTGCTTTTGTTAGCTGAGCTTATCCAAGTGCAAACCAATAATGAAGAGGTGGTTAGTATGATTGCAAAGGGTAGTCTAGAAAAACCTGCAAAATACATTCAAAGCCAAGAAAATCAAGCGCGTTTTATTGAAGCCACCGCGACACAAATTACTTATGACGTAGATGAAGGTATGATTTATTTAGTCGGTAATGCCTATCTGGTGCAGGGTTTTGATTCGTTTAGTGGAGACACACTGAACTATGATGTCAATAATGATAAGGTAGTCGTTAAAGGCTCCGAAGACGGCACTGAGCGGGTTAAATTTAAAATAGTTTTGTAATGAATTATTGAGTTCAACCAAGAACGCTTTTTCTCGGTAATAATTATTTTCGAAATGCTTTATTAAAAAGTTTAGCTTTCAAGTGCGGCATTGATTCTAATTTTAACTTCATCAAGAGTTCCAACTCCACTGATCGTATGAAACTTTGTCACTGAATTTTCTTCAAGTGCTTGTTCACTATAGTAATCCACTAATGGTTGAGTTTGTTGATGATAAATACTTAAACGCTCTCGGACGATTTCTTCATTATCGTCAACCCGCTGAATCAAATCCTCTCCAGTGAGATCATCTTTGTTTTTCACAATTGGTGGATTGAAAGCAATATGATAAGTTCTTCCTGAGGGTAAATGAACTCGCCGCCCTGACATTCTAACTACTATATCTTCATCAGGAACCTGGACCTCAACTACATAATCTATCTTGATATCCTGTGATTTGAGCGCGTCGGCCTGTGTGATAGTTCTAGGAAAGCCGTCAAGTAAGTAGCCGTTTTTGCAGTCCTGTGATTGGATTCTTTCTTTTACTAACGCAATAATAATATCATCAGGCACAAGACTACCTTCATCTATAACTTTTTTTGCCTTTAAACCTATTGTTGTACCGGCAACAACTGCAGCACGCAACATATCTCCCGTAGATATTTGAGGAATATTAAATTTTTCACAAATGTGAGCGGCTTGTGTACCTTTACCAGCCCCTGGAGGTCCCAATAAAATGACATTCATAATAATTTTATTTAGTGCTTAAACTTCAAATGGAGGTAGTTTTTGAACTACCTTTGTTTTTTTTAATACCACATAATTTGGCAATCCGTCATTATACGGTGGATAATTCTCGCCATCAATAAGCGGTAGTAAATATTCACGACATGCGTCGGTAATAGAAAAGCCGTCTTCTGAAATATAATTGTTAGGCATCATCTTTTCGACGTTTGCAACATCTTTTAACTCTCCAGAACCAATTTCCCATTTATAAGGGTTGTTGGAGATTCGAACAATAGCTGGCATGATAGAATTTTTTCCTTCTAGAGCCATTTCAACTGCCGCTTGCCCAAGAGCATAGGCCTGTTCAACATCAGAATTTGAAGCCAAGTGACGCGCTGAACGTTGCAAGTAGTCTGCTACTGCCCAGTGATATTTATATCCCAGAGCATTTTTAATTAAATTTGCAACGACAGGAGCAGCGCCACCTAGTTGTGCATGCCCAAAGTCATCACGAGTGCCTTGCTCTGCTAGAAATCTTCCATCCGGCCATTTCGTCCCTTCAGAGACAACAATGGTGCAATAACCAAATTCTTTTACGTTGTTATCAACTTTATCGAGAAAAGCCTGTTCATCAAAAGAAACCTCCGGAAATAGAATCACAACTGGTATTGATGAATCCACTAGTCCTCCAGCTGCAGCAATCCAACCTGCATGCCTTCCCATCACTTCCAGAACAAAAACTTTGGTTGATGTAGACGCCATTGAGGCAACATCAAAACTCGCTTCCATCGTAGATACAGCAATATATTTAGCAACAGAACCAAAACCTGGGCAATTGTCTGTGATAGGTAAATCATTATCAACCGTTTTAGGGATGTGGATGGCCTGTATTGGGTACCCCATACTTTCAGAGAGTTGAGAAACCTTTAAACATGTATCAGCTGAGTCACCACCACCATTGTAGAAAAAATAACCAATATTATGCGCCTTAAAAACCTCAATCAAGCGCTCATATTCAGCCTTGTTGGTTTCCAAAGATTTCATTTTATAGCGACAGGAACCGAACCCACCTGATGGGGTATGGTTTAGGGCTGCTATATCTGAATCTGATTCGAGAGAAGTATCTATCAGGTTTTCAGTTAGAGCACCAATAATGCCGTTTTCACCTGCATAAACTTTACCAATCTTATCTGAATGCTTGCGTGCCGTTTCAATAACGCCACAGGCAGAAGCGTTAATAACTGCAGTCACACCGCCAGATTGAGCATAAAAAGCGTTTTTCATGTTTTCCTCTTTTTGATTTAAATTTGAATATTATTGAACGAAATGACTTGCGATTCTGGGCAATTAATAAAGTGTATAAAGCCGTCCTTTGGCTCGCTGTGATTATACCAGTTATATAAAAATCAGCCTTCAATTATTTTAGTAACTCTACAACTTTTTGGGGTTTAGTCAAATGGTAGTGCTTGGGAAAAATTCTCAATATTGATAAAGCCAGGTATAACTTTTGTTTTTATTTTAGAACTGGGCTTACTTATAGCAACTACGTGTTTAATATTAAATTCAAAAGCGGATTTCAAAACATCAAGCGAGTCATCAAAAAAAATGGCTCTGTTTTTATCTAAATTGATTACTTCACTTAATTTGTGCCAAAAGGCTTGTTCCTGTTTAGCAACACCAAAATCATGAGAGGAAACAATACCATCAAAATAATCTTGAAGTTGAGTGACAGACATTTTGAGTTTGATAGTTTTACGATGTGCATTGGTTACCAAATAGATTTGTTTATCATGCTTTCTAGCAAGTGTTAGAAATCTCTTAACATTAGGGTGTACTTTAATAAGATGTGAGATATTATTTTTTAGTTTCATAATATCAAGATCTAATTTTTCCTGCCAAAAATCGATGCAATACCAGTCAAGTTTGCCCTTTACGGCATTTAACATTGGCAGCAGAATATCTTTAGCCTGTTTGTGGCTGATATTATGTTTTTCAGAATACACTTCGGGTAGATATTCTAACCAAAAATGTAGATCAAAATTTAAATCTAGAAGTGTGCCATCCAAATCAAGCAAAATTGAATCTATTTGCGTCCAATCATCGAAAGGGGTTGGCTTATTTTCTTCGCCAAGTGGTGCCATTTATACTATCTTCAAGAATAATACCTAGTGCTAAAAGTTCATCACGTATTTGATCTGACATTTCAAAGTCTTTTGAAGCTCTTGCAGATTCTCTTTGGCGAATTTTTTCATCAATTTTTGCGTCTGACAGTTCTATTCCTCTTTTGAGGTAATCGTCAGCATCATGTTGCATTATGCCAATATGGTTGCCCAATTTTTTTAATAGCTCAGACAGAGCTCCCGCTTGATCTTTATCATTTTTACGTTCAGTATTAGCATGCTTGGCAATTTCAAATAATATACTGAGTGCAATCGGAGTATTAAAGTCATCATCGAGTGCTTCGTTAAAACGTTTTTCATAGTCAAAATGCATGCTGACTTGATTCATTGCTTTCGTACTTGCTGAGAGCCCTCTAATTGCTGTATAGAGACGTGTCAATGCGGACTCTGCACTTGTAAGATTCTCATCGCTAAAGTTCAAAGGAGAACGATAATGACTACTGATAAGAAAATAACGAAGAGTTTCTCCATCATATTTCTCCAAGACGTCGCGAATGGTAAAGAAATTATTAAGTGATTTGCTCATTTTTTCATCATTTATATTTACAAATCCGACATGCATCCATGTATTTACAAATGAACAATTATTAGCGCCTTCGGATTGTGCAATTTCATTTTCATGGTGAGGGAATGTCAAATCCATACCACCACCGTGAATATCAAAATGATTACCAAGATGATGGGTCGACATTGCAGAGCACTCTATATGCCATCCCGGTCTTCCTTCTCCCCATGGTGATGGCCATTTTGGTTCATTTGGTTTTGCCATTTTCCATAATACAAAATCCAGCGGATCTCGCTTGTCACTTTCTATGTCGACACGAGCTCCAGCCTCAAGATCGTCAAGGTTTTTTCCTGAAAGTTTTCCATAATTTTTGAAATTTCTAACCGAATAATAGACATCTCCATTTTCGCCTTGATAAGCGAAACCTTTTTCTATTAATGATCCAATCATAGAATACATTTGCTCTATTGAGTCAGTGGCGCGAGGCTCAACATCAGGCTTGAGGATGTTTAGTGCCATCTCGTCTTCATGCATTGCTTCAATAAAACGATTTGTTAATGAATAAATGTCTTCTTGATTTTCAATGGCACGATTAATTATCTTGTCATCTATGTCGGTGATATTTCTTACATACTTGACTTCAGGAAAAGTACGTCGCAAATGTCGCGTCATCAGATCAAATATAACCAACACCCTCGCATGTCCCATATGACAAAAGTCATAAACTGTCATACCACAGACATAAATCCCGACGCTACTAGCATTAATTGGTTTAAATACCTCTTTTTGGCTCGTTAAGGTGTTGTATATTTTGAGCATAGCGATATTTTATACAGGTTTGATAAATAAGATAGCCACTTCAGCCATTTCTACCTACCTGAAATATTTCATTAAAAATTGAATCTACCTTTTGAGCAAATTCGTCTTGATTAAAAACATCTATAAATATTTCTTGAACATTTTTTTTAAACTTCTCGGTTTTTACTTGATGCTCAATTAACTCAACTTGAGCATCTGTCAAGTTTGTTTCTATTTGAGATATTTCCATTGTTTCCTCCTATATATTATGTATTTAAAGATTCTTTTAGTAGCATATTAAATCTTCACTAATAATTGAGCTAGCTTCTTGATATTTTCATTTTGTGGGTTATTTTTCCGATAAATGACACCAATATCGCGATTTGCTTTGATAGAATTTTTATCTAGAGTAATATTTGGGTAATTGTCAAGCGTGCCGTAATCAATTGCCATTTTAGGTAGAAAGCTGACACCAATATTCATATCTACCATTGCCACTAATGTAGATATACTTGTACATGAAAAATTAGAGATGTGCTTATTTGATATCTCATTACTTTGTAAGATATGAGATCTTAAGCAATGCCCCTGTTCAAGCATCAGCAAAGATCCATCTTCAATTATTTTTTTATTTCTATTTTTGTGTTTAATAAAATAAATTGAATCTCGAAAAACTTGAAAATCTTCAATATAATCAGGCAATTCATATGGGAAAGCAAAGATTGCGAAATCAATAGTTGCCTTTTCAAGTTGTTTTAATAAGTTATCACTTGTATCTTCTCTAAATGAAGCTTTTAGTTTAGGGTGACTCTTTTCTAGGTTTGATAAAAAGTTTGGAAGAATATAAGTAGAAATTGTTGGAATAACACCAATAGTAACCTCAGATTCAAAAAAATCTAATTTTGCCGTTTCAACTAAAGTCGACATTTCAGTCATTACAGACATGGCCTGATTAGCAATGCGCTTGCCAATCGGGGTAAATGCAACATTTTTGTTATCTCTTTCAACTAGTAGAATTTCTAAATCTTGCTCTAGTTTTGATATTCCTGCACTAAATGTCGAAGGGCTAACAAAACACTCACTCGCTGCCTTAGAAAAATGATTAGTTTTTTTCAATGCAATGAGATATTGTAAATTTTTTAGTGTAGGTGTCATTTAATATTCGTTTTTTTCGAATATTATATACGATAATATTCAATTTATTTATATATAACATATATGTTATGATATTTATTCATTTAATAATTTGGAGGACATTATGTCTTTAAGTGGAAGCAAAACTGAGCAGAGCTTGAAAGATGCATTTGCAGGTGAATCACAAGCGAATAGACGTTATTTATACTTTGCAAACCAGTGCGATGTATTGGGTGAGCCCGATATGGCTGCTTTATTCAGATCAACAGCTGAAGGGGAAACTGGACATGCACATGGCCATATGGAGCATTTAATTAATGGTGGTGTTGGCGATCCAGGTACAGATATGCCTGCGAAGGAAGTAAGTGAAATGCTTGCGAGTGCAATTCATGGTGAAACTCACGAATATACTGATATGTACCCTGGTATGGCAAAAACTGCAAGAGATGAAGGCTTTGATGAAATTGCAGACTGGTTTGAAACTCTAGCAAAAGCTGAACGTTCTCATGCTAATCGGTACCAAAAAGCATTAGACAATCTATAAACAATTTGTTGCCATGAGTTATTAGCTTATGGTAACAAAAGATTAATTTATTATGAGCAAATACCGAGAAGGTTCTTTGGAGGCTCCTGTTCGTCATCCTTTAAATTGGCAAGATGAGGATTTTTATAACGAACAATCTCTTAATAAGGAGCTTGAGAGAGTTTTTGATATTTGTCATGGGTGCAGACGTTGTGTAAGTTTGTGCAAATCTTTTCCAACATTATTTGATTTGGTTGACGAATCTGAAACATTTGAGGTGGATAGTGTTGATAAAGCAGACTACAAAAAAGTAGTAGACCAATGCTACCTATGTGATTTATGTTATATGACAAAATGTCCTTACGTTCCCCCACACGAATGGAATGTTGATTTTCCTCATCTTATGCTTAGAGCTAAGGCAATTCAATTTAAAACAGGCGAAACTAAAAGGTCACATAAAGTCTTAACATCACCACAACAGGTTGGTTCGGTTGCATCAAAACCAGTTATTGCGCCAATTGTGAATTGGTCTAATAATAATAAAACTATCAGAAAGATTACCGAAAATATTATGGGTGTTCATATTGATGCGGCAGTTCCAAAATATCATTCAAATACATTAACGAAACTTTTTGTAGAGGATAAAACTGCAAGCAAATTCAAGGTTGCAATATTTGGAACTTGTTACGGTGAATATAATGACCCTAAATCTGTTATTGATTTGGTTGATGTTCTAAGACACAATAATGTTGAGGTAAAACTTATCAAAAACACACAATGTTGTGGAATGCCGAAGATGGAATTGGGAGACCTTGAAAGGGTTGTTGAATATGCTAATGAGAACATTGTCCCACTTAAAAAGTTAGTTAGTGATGGTTATAAATTAATTGCGCCAATCCCTTCTTGTGTATTGATGTTTAAGAATGAATTGCCAATGATAATTAGCGATAATGAAGATATTAAGTTAATTTCAAAAGCCTTTTTTGATCCTTTTGAATATTTGTCATTTTTAAAAGATAGTGGCCAATTAGATACAAATTTCAGTGCCATTGATAAAGAGGTGCTTTATCAGATGGCTTGTCACCAAAGAGTGCAAAATATCGGATCACATACTAAAAAAATCCTTGGTTTGATTCCTGAGCTAGATGTGAATATAGCAGAACGTTGTTCCGGACATGATGGAACCTATGGTGTTCGAAAAGAAACACACACCTATGCAGTTTCAATTGGAAAACCAGTTGCAAAAAAAATAACTCTTAATACAGATTTAGTTGTGAGTGATTGTGTTATGGCAGGCAATCATATTGCCCATATTGCTACTCAAAATATAGAGTCTATTCACCCTATTACATTGGTGAAAATGGCTTATTGTTTATAATAATAGTGAAATGACAAACTTGCTAAAAAGAGAAGATTTATTTTCATTAGAAGAATATGCTGAACAACGTTCAAATATTCGGAAAAATGTTATGGACGTAAAAAGAAATAGAGAGGTCAACCTTGGTGAGCACATACGTTTGTTATTTGAAAATCACCAAACTGTTCAATACCAAATCCAAGAAATGCTGCGTATTGAAAAAATTTTTGAAGCAACCGGCATACAAGAAGAATTAGATGTTTATAATCCTCTTATACCTGATGGATCTAACTTAAAAGCAACTATGATGATTGAATATACAGATGTTGTTGAACGTAAAAAAGCTCTCTCTAATTTAATTGGAATCGAAAAAAGTGTTTACTTCCAAATTGGTAATCACCAAAATGTGTATGCTATTTGCAATGAAGACTTAGAAAGAGAAACTGATAAAAAAACTTCATCAGTACACTTTATGCGCTTTGAGTTTAATCAGGCTATGATTGATGATTTTTGTAAAGGTACTAATGTCAAAATTGGTGTTTCTCATGCACACTATGATTGTGAAATTATTTTAGAGAAAAGAATCCAGGATGAACTTAATCAAGATTTTATAAATGGAGAATCATGATGAAAAAATATGAGTGCATGATGTGTGGCTATATTTACGATGAATCTTTAGGCGATCCTGACGAAGGTATAGCCCCAGGTACAGCCTGGGAAGACATTCCGGATGACTGGTATTGTCCCGACTGTGGGGCCACTAAAGAAGACTTTGAGATGGTGGAAATTTAACCACAACAAATCTCAACTCAAATTCAAATGGGTTGATGTGTCTGCCAGAGTAAAATAATCATTTTTTGTATTAAGCTCGTAAAAACAGATGTCTAAAATATTAATCCTTCCAGGTGATGGCATAGGGAAAGAAATAGTTGCCCAAGCAATCAAAGTAATTGATTCGTTAAATGCAAATCACAACATGAGCATGAATCTTGTTCATGGCTTGTTTGGTGGTAGTGCCTATGACGCGACAGGTTCGCCTCGGCCTAAGGAAACTTTAATAGCTGCTAAA
>CAXDLF010000044.1:0-10690 GCA_963989885.1 uncultured Gammaproteobacteria bacterium | reverse complement strand
AACTCTGCCTTGAATATAGTCAAATAAGACCTCTCTCGGTGGATATGAAGCGATTGGGTGGTCAAAATGTTCCTCAAAATAATAATCAGCAAACTCTAGACACTCTTTTGGTCCATTGGACCATAAATAGCGATACATACTGCTATGAGCAATCTCGCCATGCCTATCTAATCCCGTTCTCCAGCTGTAGTTCCATAAGCCTCCCCAGTTTTCTTGCTTTTCAAAGCAGACAATTTCCGGCACATCTGTGCCCACCTCTTCAGCAGATTTGAATGCTCTCAGTTGTGCCAGACCACATGGACCCGCACCGATTATTGCTATTTTTTTGTTCATCGGCTTCCTAATAAATTGATATTACAAAAAGCTCATTATAAATTAAATAACATAAATATAGAACTAATAAATCTACACTTAAATAGGCCAGACTTATGTAAGAAATATTGTGGTGATATTTGGTAAATAATGGTATAAAATGGATTTATGTTTCGTGGAATTCACCTCTTATCTATTGATGCAAAAGGAAGAATAAAAATTCCTGTTCGCCATCAAAATCAAATTGCAAGAGCTTGTTCTGGGCAAATGGTTCTAAGTATCCACCCCGATGATTCTTGCCTGCTACTTTACCCATTACCAGACTGGCAAAACCTTGAAAGAAAGGTGACTAAGCTTCCTTCTCTTAATATTCACACAAAAAGACTTTCTAGAAAGCTTATCGGTCATGCTCATGAATGCGATTTAGATAAAATCGGCAGAATACTGATCCCAATATCACATAGAAAACATGCCAATTTAGATAAGAAAGTTGTTTTGAGTGGTCAAGGCCATAATTTTGAAATTTGGGATGAGAATTCCTGGGGAGAACAAATCGAAAAGCTCGAAAGACTGAGCTCACAAGTTGAGACCCCTCAAGAGATTCAAAAGCTTTCACTGTAAAATTGTGAAAAACAACGGATCTGATAAATTTATGATGACCAAAAACCATCATAATTCGGTGATGTTAAGTGAATCAATAGATGGGCTTAATATTAACACCAAGGGCGTTTATGTTGACGCTACGTTTGGAAGAGGCGGTCATACTCAATGCATACTTGACCAACTTGGTGATTCAGGCCAATTAATTGCTTTTGATCGAGATCTAGAAGCAGTTGAGTTCGCTAAATCAAACTTCAATGACCCACGTTTAATTGTTATTCATTCTAGTTTTTCCAAGTTAGAAAATGAACTCGAAAGGTTAGATTTAATAGGAAAAATTGATGGAATCCTAATGGATTTAGGAGTTTCTTCACCACAACTTGACCAGGCTGAAAGGGGTTTTAGTTTTAATAAAGATGGACCCCTTGATATGAGAATGGATCAAACACAACCTCTAACTGCTGCTCAATGGCTAAAACAAAGCACTGAATTAGAGATTGCTGATGCTCTTTATCTATATGGAGAAGAAAAAAGAAGTCGAGTCATTGCTTCTACAATTAAAAAATACCAAAAAAACAATGAGATTAAAACTACTCTCGATTTGTCTAACCTTATCACCTCCGTTGTTCGGTCTGGAAAAAATAAACACCCCGCAACTCGTTCTTTTCAAGCCATTAGAATTGTTATTAATGAAGAATTAAAACAACTCTCTGAAGCTCTTGAACAAACAATTAAAGCATTGGCAATCAACGGCAGGCTTTCTGTGATTACCTTTCATTCAATAGAGGACCGAATTGTCAAACGGTTTATACGTAAATATTCTCGCCCTAAAGAAGTCCCCAAAGGTCTACCAATAATAACTAATGAGGAAAATCAGTGTGCACTTAAAGATCTAGGAAAAATAATGCCATCTGAGCAGGAAATTATGACGAATAGGCGCTCCCGTAGCGCCATTCTTCGCTTGGCACAAAAATGCTAATATTATTAAAAAAAATTTGGATTATCAATGGCTTGTTGATTGTATCGGTGGTTTCAATTAGTTTGCTGTGCGTTTATTGGCATCACCAAATGTATCAGCTCCATAAAAAAGAAAACATAGTAAAAGCCCAACATGAACAAATCGTTGCTATTAACAGACAATTATTGATGGAATATTCTGAACTTCAGAGTGGTGTCATTATCTATAAAAAATCACAAGATATTTTATTAATGGATACTCCAAACCAAATAAAAGAGATTTTATTATGAAGTTTACAAGAGTTCAAAATTATTGGAATAGACAAGCCCTTGTAAAGTATTCCTTCATTGTAATAATAGTTGTTTTTGTTTATCAAGCTATCGATATTCATTCTAAGCAAGTCGATGGAGTCTTATTACAAAATAAAGCCTCAAGCAAGGCTGAAAAAACTTTAACTGAGAATGCTGTAAGAGGAAATATATTAGATAGAAATGGAAATATTCTTGCAATTGACTTGATACAAAAGAGAGTTAATCTTGATCCGATGATTATTCAAGACGAATACATTCCACTTTTAGCTGAAGCATTATTAATGCCTATAGCAGAATTAAGGAGAACAATTGAAGAAAAGAGAATTAATGAGCGAAAAGAGTACATCGTTAAAGAAAACTTAGTGGTTACTGACCCAGTCCTTGAAAATATCTCTGAACTTAAAAAACGTCGAATAAGAGTTTGTAACACTCAGCTAATAACACCTTCCATTAATTTGTTTGAGAAAGCAAAATTGCTTGCTGGTATCGATATAGCGTTGAAAGAAAAAGTTGAAAGAGTCAAGTGTGGTAAACAAGCTATATCTGGAGTGGCGGTTCAATCTAGCAGGTTTCGATACTACCCCAAAACTGAATCTATCGCACCATTACTCGGAAGAACCAACAACAATCATATTGGTGTATTTGGTATTGAAGCTGAATTTGATCGTTATTTAGCTGGAAAGGATGGCTTTAAAATTATGAAAGACAACAAATCTAACTCGAATATCTATCATCAAGCTGAAACACTTCAAGAGCTAAAGAATGGTGAAGATGTTAAGCTAACAATCGATGCAGACATTCAGTTTCATGTTTATAACGCCATAAAAGAATCGGCAGAATTTCATGAAGCGGACTCTGCTTCGGCCATTGTTTTATCTCCAAATGGCGAGATACTGGCTCTAGCAAACTATCCTTCCGCAAACCCAAATAACCGCGAAAGCTTTGATGCTGAGGAATACCGTAACCGTGTTCTAGCAGACAAAATAGAGCCAGGTTCAACGATGAAACCATTCACCATACTCCTAGCTTTAGATAAAGGTGTTATCACAGCAACAGAAGATGAATTAATTGATGTCACTAAGCGAATTGGTAACCATAGACCCGACGAAAAATATACTGAGATGTCTGTAAAACTGATTCTAGAAAAATCTCACAACCTTGGTACTATAAATATTTCCGAAAGACTCGAGAACGAAGACTTTTATAATGCTTGGAAGAGACTCGGCTTTGGTGAATCCCTAGGATTAATGCCAAGCATTGAAAATTCTGGTGAATTAAATCATTTTAGCAAATGGGGTTTAAGTGATAAACGCTCATTATCCTTCGGTCATGGACCTATGACTACAAATCTAGCGCAGCTAGCTAGGGCTTACTTGGTGTTTGCAAACGATGGTGCTTTGCCTGAACTCAAACTAATAAAAGATGGATATATTGATGCCCAGATGAAACAAGTTTTCAGCCCAGAATCAACTAAAAGAATTACCGAAATACTCGACTCAGTTGCTTCAATGAAGGGCTCCGGTTATCGCGCTATCATAGATGGTTATGATGTCGCAGGAAAAACAGGTACTGCTGAAATGGTGATTGATGGAAAGTATAGTAAAGAGGGCGAGAAACGTACCTATTTTGTTGGCTTTTCACCAGTTATTAATCCTAAATATATCATCGCAGTCCGGCTCGATTACCCAAAAAAATGTTTCGTGTATTATGATCCAACTTTAAGAAATCGTTGTGAAGGTTCAAATTCAGCTGCTATGGCATTCAAGGTAGCAATGGAAAGAATCCTAGTTAATGATTTAGAGATTCAATCAAAGTCAGAAACTTAGGACTTTTTGTAACCAGAAGATAACTTACGACGACTAATATCATCAACAATTTCCTTTTCTTGAGCTTTTGTTTTAGCTGAAAGTATAGAGGCCTTTGTTGTTTTTCTTTGTTGATGATTTTCAGCAGCAGTCAAGGCCGACATAAACTCAATCTTGGCTTCATTTTCACTTAAGAATGGTTCCATTACGCTCAGTTTTTTAAGCCGTAAAAATATATTATTCTTATTTTCATAAGGCTTAATAAGAGCTTCTTTTGTAATATCAGGCTCAATTTGTGCTGAATGAATAAGCTCCATAAGAACATCAGATTTAGGTATTTTTTTTGCTCGCTCTTCAATTACTCCAGACGATTCAGGATCATTTACTAAAGAGGGGTAATTTATGACACAAGTGATCATTTTCGACATCAAACCTTTCAAATTTGGACTGGCATTTACATTGATGAAATCGTTGAGTGATGTGTCGGTGAAATCGTTAATCTCATTTACTGGTCGATCAAAGGTAGGTGGTTTACTCTGTGCACTTTGATTTAAGGCCTTTTCAACATAAGAAACATCTTGTCCAATAGTTTGAGCAACACCCTCAATTAACTGTTGTCGGTATATTGGATAGCTAACTTGATGAATTAATAAAGCTGATTGTTCTAGAAATAATGTTTTGCCCTCGATTGTCTCAAATGGCACTTCTGACTTGATATGATCAAACAAAAAACTAGAAAGAGTTTGAGCTTCCTCAATTCTCTTTGTAAATGATTTTGGTGACTCATGCTTTATTAAAGTGTCCGGATCTTCGCCTTCCGGCAAAATCAGAAACTTAATCACAAGACCAGCTGTAATAACTGGCAGCGATGTCTGTAAAGCCTTCCACGCTGCAGCACGTCCAGCTTTATCTCCATCAAAGCAAAAAACAATGGAGTCAGTTGAGCGAGATAGGGTTTGTAAATGAGCTGGCGTTGTTGCTGTTCCAAGAGTTGCAACTACGCTGGTTATTCCCTGCTGATGCAATGTAATGACATCCATATAGCCCTCTACAACTAAAATGTAATCAATCCGTCGGCTGTATTTTCGACAATGGTATAAGCCGTATAATTCTTTTGATTTGGAAAACAATGGTGTCTCGGGTGAGTTCAAATATTTTGGGTTGTCCTTGTCTGACAATATCCTTCCACCAAAAGCTATTACATTGCCTTTAGCGTTATGAATGGGGAACATTAGTCGATTTCGGAAGCGGTCATAATAATCATTTTTTTTATCTTTTTTTGAAACCAACATCCCCATTGTTACAAGATCTCTAAGGGATTCTTCATTACTTTTATAGTTTTCGTAAAGGTTTCTCCAGCCAGATGGCGCATAACCTAACTCAAATCGCTTAGCAATAGAACCGCTAATACCACGTTTCTTTGCATAATCAATTGCTTTCTTTTTAGTAGCAGATTGTTTCAGTTGTGATTGGTAGAAATCACTCAGTTCATTCATCAATTTGTTAAAACGCTTAAATCGAGAATCGACGGGCTTTGCCGTTTGATCATAAACTACTGAAATACCTGATTCACCAGCGACTGCTTCTACAGCTGCTACAAAATCCAAATGATCAAACTTCTTGATAAAATCAATCACACCACCACTTTCACCGCAACCAAAACAATGAAATATTTGTTTACTCGGAACCACCGTAAAAGAAGGTGTCTTCTCTTCGTGAAATGGGCAACAAGCCTTGTAGTCCTTGCCGGCCTTTTTTAGTGCTACACGCTTATTGATTAGACCAACAATATCTACTCTATTAGACAAATCATTGATAAAATCCCTGTCAATAAATGGCATAATTTGGTTAGTAAGTATTACTTTCGAATTTCTTTATTTTAAATGATAAATACCAATTTTATTCACCCTAAATATTTTCCAACATGGATATTAATCTTGCTTATGCGAGTAGGCGTCTTTATCCCTTTCAGGCTTCAAGTATTCTTTGGAAGAATAATTGGCAAGTTGATATATCCATTCATGACTGAATTAAGAAAGACTGCCTATACTAATATCAGCAATTGTTTTCCTGACAAAAAACAACCTCAAGTCACACTATTGGTGAAGCAGCATTTTGAAGCTATTGGTATCAGTCTCTTTGAAACTGCCAATGCCTATTATGCAAGTGACAAAAAAATTAAGAAAATACTCACCATTAATAATGAAAAAAATTTCACAGAGGCACTAAAAAAAGAAGGAGGTATTATTTTGCTGTGTTCTCACTTTATGCCGCTCATGCTTGGCAGTCGCGCACTATTAATTAAACACACAATTGCCAACATTTATCGACCACAAAATAATCAATTATTTGACCAGGTGATGGTTAAAGGTTATATAAGAAATGGTGCCGTAATGATTAAAAGCACAGATACAAGATCAATTATGAAGGCAATCAATAATAGTCTGCCAATTTGGTATGCACCTGATCAAGACCTAGGGAAAAACAACAGTATTTTTGCACCTCTTTTTGGCATTCAAACGGCAACAGCATCGGCTACATCAAGGCTGGCAAAAAATAACAACACTCGAGTTATACCATACTCTTTTGTTCGAGCTAAGCATGGATATGAGATGTCCTTTGAAAAACCTCTCAAGAATTATCCTAGCGGTAATGCGATTAAAGATGCAAGTAAAACAAATCAAATTCTTGAAAAGCAAATACTTAAGAATCCAGAACAGTATTTATGGGTTCATCGTCGATTTAAAACCAGACCAGAGGGTGAAGAAAACTTTTATTCGGAAAACTAAAATTATGCTATTAGAAATAGTACAATGAATAAAACTAGCGTATAATTCGCAACTTAATTTTTACCACATATAAAGATATAAAATGTCAATTGATACTCAAGCTATTATTAAAGAATACCAAAAAGACGCCAGTGACACCGGTTCAGCTGATGTGCAAATTGCACTTTTAACAGCGCGCATTAGGCATCTGACTGAACACTTTAAAACTCATAAAAAAGACCACCACTCAAGAAGAGGCTTACTGAGACTAGTATCTCAACGAAAAAAATTATTATCTTATGTTAAGAGTAATGACATTAACTCTTATGCAAATTTAATTTCACGCCTAGGATTAAGAAAATAATAACCTAAGGATGAAAAAACAAAAAGCCCCTATTTTGGGGCTTTTTTATTGTTTGTCACTTTAAAATAGCATTATGGAACTATCCGCTACTTATCAAAAAATATCTGGCCTACAAGAACGTTTAGATATTTTATCCGTACACCTAGAACTAGAAGAAAAACAAGATCGTCTGGAAGAAGTATATCGGGAACTAGAAAATTCTGAAGTATGGGCAAACCCTGAAAAAGCGCAATCATTAGGAAAGGAAAAGGTGCGGCTTGAAAATGTTTGTAGCGCCTTTAAAAAAGCGTCAAGTGTTCTTTATGATGCTAAAGAGCTTCTAGAAATGTCAGAAGGAGAGAATGACGAAGAGGCCGTCAATAGCATCGTTAATGATTTGAGCGACATAGAGACTTCGATAGCCTCTTTTGAATTTCAGCGCATGTTTGGTGGTGAGATGGATCAAAACTCGGCATATTTGGATATTCAATCAGGCTCGGGGGGAACTGAGGCACAAGACTGGGCAGAAATGTTATTGCGTATGTATTTGCGTTGGGGTGACAAGCATCATTACAAGGTCAAACTTATGGAAGTATCAGCTGGTGATGTGGCTGGAATTAAATCTGCCACCATTCATTTCGAAGGTGAATATGCATTTGGTTGGCTTCGAAGTGAAACAGGAATTCATCGTTTGGTTCGTAAGTCACCATTCAATGCCAGTGGCAAAAGGCATACCTCATTTTCATCAGTATTTGTTTCTCCTGAGGTAGATGATGATATTGAAATTGACATGAACCCTGCTGATTTACGTATTGATACTTATCGGGCGTCTGGTGCAGGTGGACAGCACGTAAATAAAACTGAATCAGCGGTTAGAATTACACACTTACCAACATCAACGGTTGTTCAATGTCAGGATGGCAGATCACAGCATTCCAATAAAGATCAGGCCATGAAGCAATTAAAATCAAAACTTTTTGAGCTCGAAGTACAAAAAAGAAACAGTGAAAAACAAGACCTTGAAGATTTAAAATCCGATATTGGTTGGAGCCATCAAATTCGTTCCTATGTGCTTGACCAGTCTCGTATTAAAGACTTAAGAACCGGAGTTGAGAGTAGTAATACTCAAGATGTTCTCGATGGCAATTTAGATCAATTTATTGAAGCCAGTTTGAAAGCAGGTCTGTAATATATTATTAATGTTCTTTGCGCCAGATCTTTGGATTCACTGGTGGTTTGAAAAAATTCCAAAAACCTAACTTATGTTCTTTAGCATAAGTCTCTTCAAACTTATAGGTGTTGTCATAAGAATACGACATTCCATCTTCAACCATTTTTTTTCCAATATCGGTCTCACCCTTAAACAATCTTATCAATATCCTATGATAATAATCCACGCCGACAGGTTGAATAACCAAATCACCTGGTTCACTTTCTAACAACTTTTGCAGATAATCTTTTGATAAAACACCACAATCTATCGATTGATCTTCTTCTATTTCGCATGTTTGTTTTATTTCGGGGGTATCAATTCCGGCAATTCTCATTTTTAAATCAGTCTTGCCACTTAATTCTTCCATCGGGGCTTGAGCAATATCTAGAAAAAGAACAACATTGATATTAACGCTATCGCCATCAACAATGAACAGAGGTTGCCTTGATTCACTCGCAAAAATACAACTATTAAGACTAAAGAATAGGCAAAAAACAAAAAGTTTCATCTGTATATAAGCGGTCGGTAAAATTGCCTCATTATAAAACAAAGTACATCAGATGAGCGCTATAGAGAAAATTCGATTCAATGAAACTGGTATGGTGCCTGCAATAGCACAAGATCATATAAGCGGTGAAATTTTAATGATGGCTTGGATGAATAAAGAGGCACTATCACTGAGCATAGAAACTCAGCAGGCTGTTTACTATTCAAGATCAAGACAAAAGCTGTGGTTTAAAGGTGAAGAGTCGGGCCATAGTCAAGAAATAATTAACATTTTTACCGACTGTGACCATGATGTTATCTTGCTTAAAGTGAAACAAAATGGTGGCATTGCATGTCATACTGGTCGCGCTAACTGTTTTTTTAATAAATTGGAGAATGATAAATGGGTCAGCATTGCCGACGTTATCAAGGACCCAAAAAAGATTTATGGATGAAATACTCTCCACTCTAGAAAAGATATTGGAACAACGTAAATCAGCGACTGCTGATAACTCATATGTCGCCTCTTTATACAGTCAAGGTACTGATAAAATTCTAGATAAAATTAGTGAAGAGTCTGCCGAAGTGATTAAGGCTGCTCAAGATGAAGGTAACGACAAAATCATCCATGAAGTGGCAGACCTTTGGTTTCACACCCTGGTTTTACTTCGCCACAAGAATATAAGTATTAAAGAAATTGAAACTGAACTGATACGTCGCTTTGGCATATCAGGCCATACAGAAAAGGCTGCTCGATAGAGATCAAACAAGGGAGAATTTAGCTGAACCTAGTCTAGTAACTCAAAAGCACTTATTACACCATCAGCTACATCAGCAATTCTTTTATTTTTGTCCATTGCCATCTTGCGGAGAGACTTATATGCCTCATCTTCAGTGATATTTTTATGCTTCATTAATATGCCTTTGGCTTTTTCGACAGCTTTTCTCTCAGCCAATTGACTACGAGTTGCATCCAACTCATCCTTGAGTGCCTGAAACTCTCTAAAACGCGCTATTGCCACATCGATAATGGGTTGTACGCGATTCTCTTCAAGACCATCAACAATATAGGCGTTCACACCTGATTTGATGGCAGTACCAGTCATCTTATCTCCAGAACTTTCAGTAAACATAACAATTGGTTTGGGTTTGGTTTTGTTCACATCTCTCAGGTTAGCAAAAACGGCTTCGTCTGGAATATCTGCATTAACAATAACCACGTCTGCATGGGTAATTTCATTACTGTTAGCAAGATTAGAGCTTCCTTCAAGACGACAGATAACTTCATGTCCTTTATCTTGGAGCGCACGACGAAGAATGGCTGAACGCCCCATATTTTCATCAACCAATATAATTTTCAGTGCTGACTGTTTCATTGTGAGCTCAAAAAAATGATCAATACCACTAGTAGTCATTAATATACCTCATCAGAATAGCAATTAAGCTTATATATTTTGCTACTTATTTATTGATCACTGTCGACTCAAATTAAAGCTCTTTCTGGCGGCGGGAAAAGTCGCCTCCAGCTAAGCCGTTTACCTTCCGCCCAATTCAATTATGATGGACATAATAAATGATTGATTTATTTTTTCTTAAGTTTATTAAAGTATTCCTCTTCACTCAAAATTACAACATCGTTCACCTTTGCAGCTTTAAGCTTTGATTGACCAGCATTTTCTCCAATAATTAGAAAGTCGGTTTTAGAGCTAACATTTGAACTCACTAAAATACCATGAATTTTAGCCTGCTTTTGTAAAGCAGCTCGAGCTTGACTCATTGTGCCAGTAAAAACAATTTTTTTATTTTGAAATGGGTTTTTATATTGGATAGTTTGACTCACCAGTATAGTTTTTTCTAGTTCAAAACCGCCAGAAATCAAAGCCTCATATTGAGG
>CAXDLF010000043.1:0-10946 GCA_963989885.1 uncultured Gammaproteobacteria bacterium | reverse complement strand
GCTCGGAGATGTGTATAAGAGACAGTTTTTATAGTGCATAAAAATAGGGCTGATTAGCACATTATTGGTCTAATTAATCCATGATTAATGCACTATTGGCTATAAACCCTATTAATACAACATCGTGTGAGGGTTCGAATCTCTCTCCGCCATACAACTTTTAAATCTTTAATTATTGGTTTAAAATTCTTTCAAAACTATATTGATAATCTGGAGTAGAACTGGTGGACTTAAAAATTGTATATTTGGATTTGCCTTTTTGGCGAGCAGAAGTAGCAAGATTAGCTTTATTTATTGCTGATGTAAAGTTTGAAGATTTAAGAGTTGATAGTGCGGAGTTTAGCTACCTTCAAGAAAATGGGAAATTAATGGATGGCACATTAATCCCTTTCAATCAATTACCAGTGCTAGTTATAAATGGTCAAAGTATAGCCCAAACCGGTGGTATTGCTAGAATATGCGGCAAACTAAGTGGCATGTATCCTGAAGATATTATTGAGGCTGGCAAAGTAGATCAAATCATTGATACAGTTACTGACATAAACGAGCTATTAAATCCTTCAATGAAGGAAAATGATCCAATTAAAAAAAGAGTAATGCGGGCAGAGTTGACCAATAAAAACTTACCAAATTACTTTGGATTTTTAGAAAACATTTTAAGTGCAAATAATTCAAATTGGTTTGTTGGAGACAAGATGTCTGTAGCAGACATTGCAGTTTGGGGCATGTTAGGTTGGATCACTTCAGGAGTTCTTGATGATATTCCGCCAAGTGTTGTTAGTCCTTTTAAAAGACTAAAAAAGTTATATAACGAAGTTAGTCAAAATCCTCGAGTCATGGAATGGAAGATAAAGACTTATGCTCACGAAAAAACTTCAACTGATGAGTATGCCTTTGACGTGCCAGATAGTATATAAACAGAGTATATCTAGCTACTTAGTACCAAAAATTTTATCGCCAGCATCACCTAATCCAGGAAGTATATATCCCTTATCATTTAGTGATTTATCTATCGCTGCAATAAAGAGATCAACCTCAGGATGTAATTCCGAAACTCTTTTCAAACCTTCAGGTGAGGCAACCAAAAATAACCCTATAATTTTTTTACAACCTTTTTCTTTAAGCAAATCAATAGTTGCCAGTAAAGTTCCACCAGTTGCAAGCATTGGATCAATAATTAGGGCTGTTCGTTTATCTACATTAGTGATAATTTTGTCAAAGTAAGCTACAGGGTTTAGTGTCTCTTCATCTCTATAGAGCCCCACAACACTGACTTTGGCATTGGGAACAAGAGTTAACACACCATCCAACATTCCAAGTCCTGCTCTAAGTATGGGAACTATAGTGAGTTTTTTACCTGTTAACATTTTTACTTTTATTGGCTCACCTTGCCAACCGTTGATTTCACAATCTTGCAAAGGTAAATCTCGAGTTGCCTCATAAGTTAATAAACTTGCTACTTCATTGGCAAGTTCTCTAAACTGTTTGGTACTTATGCCCTCTTTTCTCAGTAATGCCAGTTTATGAGCTAATAATGGGTGTTCAATTGCGTTTAGGGGCATGATATTTCCTTAAATTATTTTGTTTAATAATGAATTAAGATTAAGTTTAACATCTAATGGAAGAAATTTTGTTACGAGAAGAAAAAAATAGTTAATTTAACTCAGTTAACCAAGGCACATGGTATCTTATTACAGCTATGCAAAAAGACACGCCATTTACTATCGCAGGTCGTACCTTTCAATCTAGATTATTGGTTGGTTCAGGAAAATATAAAGACCTTGAAGAAACAAGATTAGCAACAGAAAACTCTGGTGCTGAAATCATTACCGTTGCAATCAGACGCACCAATATTGGTCAAAATGCTAATGAAGAAAGCCTTCTTGATGTCATTTCGCCTGAAAAATACACAATACTTCCAAACACTGCTGGCTGTTACAATGCCAAAGATGCAGTCAGGACATGTCGATTGGCTAGAGAGTTGCTGGATGGCCATAATCTTGTTAAGTTAGAAGTCCTAGGAGATGAAAAAACACTTTACCCAAATATTGTTGAAACAATTGATGCCGCTAAAACCCTTATCAAAGAAGGTTTTGATGTAATGGTTTATACTTCAGACGATCTAATCGTTGCAAAAGAACTTGAAGCTATCGGTTGTTGTGCGGTAATGCCTCTTGCTTCGCTTATAGGCTCAGGTCAAGGTATCTCTAACCCTTACAATATCAAACTCATCAAGGAACAATCCAATGTTCCCGTGCTAGTTGATGCTGGTATAGGCTGTGCCAGTGATGCCGCTAAGGCGATGGAACTAGGTTGTGACGGCGTCTTAATGAACTCAGCAATTGCCAATGCTAGTAATCCACTGCTAATGGCAAGCGCCATGAAACATGCTATTATCGCTGGACGTGAATCTTATCTTGCAGGTAGAATGATGAAGAAAGCCTATGCTAGTGCATCATCACCGATGGAAAACTTAATATAGTTCTATAAAAGCAATACCATGAATTTCTCAAAAAAAATCAATGTTATTGAGCAAAATGATCTATTGCGCTTAAGAAAAATTGCTCACAGTGCACAAGACACTGAAATGGTAATTGATCACCAGAAGATAATAAACTTTTGTTCTAATGACTACCTATCGCTTGCCAACCATCCGCAAATTAAAGAGGCGCTGATTGAAGGTGTGAGTCGTTACGGTGTTGGATCAGGCGCCTCCCACCTGGTGAGCGGCCACTCAGAGTCTCATCACAAGCTTGAGGAGGCTCTAGCAGAACATACTGGTCAACAAAGAGCCCTTCTATTTTCGTCTGGATATAGCGCAAATCTGGGTATCTTTTCTGCACTGAGAGATGAAATTGATTGGGTACTACAGGATAAATTAAATCACGCATCTTTGATTGATGGCAATCGATTGATTGGTTTGCCTGTACAACGATATCTGCATAATAATCTTGAATCACTTGAGAAGAAGCTAAAAAAACAAACTGGCTCTGGACTAATAGTCACGGATAACGTTTTCAGTATGGACGGTGACAGGGCAAATGTAGATGGAATTAATAGGATTTCAGAAAAATCTGGGGCCCTTTTGTTGCAAGATGATGCCCATGGTTTTGGTATTTTTGAATCAACTATCCCTGATCACTCGATCTATATGGCAACCTTAGGAAAGGCGGCAGGCGTGATGGGTGCTTTTGTTGCTGGAAGTAGCGATTTGATTGAATTTTTAATTCAAAAATCTCGTCCCTATACTTATACCACTGCCACTTCTCCAAGCATGTGCGTAGCAACACTTAAAAGTTTAGAATTAATTAAAAAAGGTCGACAAAAAGAAGCATTATTTAGAAATATAAATTATTTTAAAAATTGTGCTGAAACTTTAGGTCTTCATTTCGAGCCTTCTGAAAGCGCTATCCAGCCACTCATTATTGGTTCCAGTAATATGGCTTTAAGTTTGAGCAATAAACTTTTTGAAGCGGGCTATTTTGTAAGTGCAATTCGACCACCAACAGTTCCTCCGAATACCGCACGCTTGCGTTTCACATTATGCGCCAATCACAGCTTTGCTCAGATTGAATCTCTTCTTAAAAAGGTTAAAGATGTTATGGCATAAATCAATCGGCAAGGGTCCAAATTTAGTGCTCTTACATGGCTGGGGTTTTAGTAGTGATATCTTTCAAAGCCTTATAGAAAAGTACAAAAAAAGTTATTGCATCACTGTTATAGATCTACCAGGGCACGGTAGAAGTGATGACGTTGATGGTGGTTTAGAAAGTTGGTGCGAAGAATTGATTCAATTCATTCCTAACAAATCCATTCTATTGGGATGGTCCCTAGGAGGCTTATTGTCAATTTACATTGCAACTAAAATTCAACTTGAACAATTAATTCTTGTAGCCGCCACGCCGAGCCTGGTTAATCATGAGAATTGGAAGTTTGGAATAAATAGTGAAATATTTCACCAATTCGCGATTAATTTAAAAAATGATAATACCAAAACACTTAAACGCTTTGTTAGCCTACAGAGTAAAGACAAATCTCAAATATTAGAAATCTACGAAGCCATACAAAAATATCCTACAACTGATAAGGCTCTCAATATTGGTCTAGATATATTACTAACTTCAGACCTACGGGAATTGTACAAAAAAATCAATGTTCCAAAGAGTGTTGTCTTAGGTTCTCTCGATACTTTAATTCCTAGTGAAATTGAGGATTGGTATAAAGACAATAAATCGCAAACATATTTGTTGCGTTCAGGTCACCTACCTTTTTTAGATAAAACATTTAAATTACCATTAACAAACACTCCCAGGTAATTCAGTTTCGAGGGTAACCAGGATGTTGTTTTGGTATAATTTAATCATTCTCTTTTTCTGAGCAATTAATGAGTGCATTAGTTGGTGTTATTATGGGCTCAAAGTCCGACTGGCCTACTATGAAGAACGCCATAGATATGTTGGAAGAATTTGGAGTACCCTATGAAGTCAAAGTAGTCTCGGCTCACCGCACACCCGATTTAATGTTTGAATATGCTGAAACTGCTCAAGACCGAGGACTTCAAGTAATCATTGCTGGTGCTGGTGGCTCTGCCCACTTACCTGGAATGGTTGCTGCCAAAACAATTGTTCCAGTTCTCGGTGTTCCAGTCCAATCTCGAGCCCTAAGTGGCAAAGATTCACTTCTATCAATTGTACAAATGCCTGGTGGTATTCCAGTTGGTACATTAGCTATTGGCGAAGCCGGTGCAAAAAATGCTGGCATTTTGGCTGCTCAAATTGTTGGTAACCATAATGAAAAAATTAGAGAAAAAGTAGCTAAATTTCGTTCTGAACAAACGCAAGATGTTCTAGATAATCCTAATCCTGATAAATAATTTATGAAAATTGGTGTTGTTGGTTCCGGTCAATTAGGAAGAATGCTTGCTCTGTCTGCTTACCCTCTGGGACACCAAATGCGCTTCTTAGCATCATCTGAAGAAAACCCTTCTTCACTTTTAGGAAGTACATTCATACAAAACGGTAGTCAAGAGATCATAGAAGATTTTGCTAAAAACTCCGATGTGGTTACCTATGAAAGTGAAAATACGGATGTCAGTATTGTCAATAAAATCGGTCAGAAAACGACGGTTTATCCCAGTGCTAAGTCTTTATACACCTGCCAGCATCGAGGAAGAGAAAAATCACTGTTCGAAAAACTCAACATACCATGCGCTCCTTACCAGATGGTAAACAACCTTTCAGAGCTAAAAAATGCTGTTGAGAAAATCGGCCTACCAGCGATACTAAAAACTGCGACTCATGGTTATGATGGTAAAGGCCAATTTCTAATTCAGTCAGACACACAGCTTGACCAAGCATGGGAAAGTATGTCTGATGTTGAGTCAATTTTAGAGAGTCTTGTAAACTTCAAGCGAGAACTCTCACTTGTTGCTGTGCGGGGAGTAGATAACACTCATAAGTTTTATCCACTAGTCGAAAACTCACACCATAATGGCATCCTTCGTCTTACAATTGCTCCTGCACAAAATATCAGTCCAAAACTGCAACAACAAGCTGAGACCTATATGCGCTCTTTGCTTGACGAGATGAACCATGTAGGGGTTTTGACTATCGAACTGTTTGAAACTGACAACACTCTAGTTGTTAACGAAATGGCTCCCAGAGTTCATAATTCTGGACATTGGACTATTGAAGGCGCACGCACTTCACAATTTGAAAACCATACAAGAGCTATCACTGAAACACCACTAGGGGATACATCTTGCACCCATAAATATAGTGCTATGATTAATATTATTGGAGAACAAGGTCCTATCGATATTGCGCTTACTTTAAAAAACGCTCATGTACATCTTTACAACAAGACAGAACGCAAGGGACGCAAACTAGGTCATATCACTATCACTGCCAATACGCTTGATGATTTAAATACCTCTCTCGATGCATTAAGCGACTTTATGCCTTAAGTGGAGTTCAATCTTCACTCATATCAAGAATATTTTCTTGAAATTGGTTATCCAGCTCTTCGTCATAAAACTGATTGGCTAACTTTTCTTCGTAATAATACGCAGAAAATTCGCTCACTTCGACTCCAGCTAAAAATTGCCTAACATGGATCATTTCATGGCACAGAGTAATAATAAACTGTCTTCTATCCAGTGACTCTTCAATTTCAATGAAAAACTTGCCGTCACCTTCATAGTCTGTCCAAGCAAGAGCGTCTTGCACTTTTTGAATGCTTAAATCGATAGTGGGTTTTTCTTTTTTTGAAAACAAGCTCTCATTACAGAAGTGATATAACTGCTTTGAGAGTTCCACCTGTTCTTTATTTCCGCCATGAATGTATAGCATTTTCAGAAAAAACAACTCATAAATTCTCTTTATAAGCTATTAACGTGTTCTCTAAAAGCGTTGCAATAGTCATCGGACCAACCCCACCAGGAACAGGGGTTATTGCAGAAGCCTTGTTCTTAATTTCATCATAATCTACATCTCCAACCAATGAACCATCTTCAAGTCTATTAATACCGACATCAATAACAACTGCACCTTCTTTGACCCAATCTCCCTTGACCATCTTAGGAATGCCAACGCCCACAACAACAACATCTGCTTGTTTTACTTTAGATGGAATGTCCTTTGTTTTACTGTTACAAATAGTTACAGTGCCGCCTGCATTTAATAACTCCATTGCCATCGGCTTTCCAACAATATTTGAAGCGCCTACTACAACACAATTCTTTCCCCATACTTTACAACCAATGGAATCAAGCATTGTCATAACGCCTTTTGGAGTGCATGGACGTAAATGAGCTTTGTTTTGCATCAACTTACCAATATTTTCACTATGGAAGCCATCAATGTCTTTATAAGGCGAAATGTGTTCTATAACTCTATTAGCATTGATATGACTTGGGAGTGGCAATTGAACCAAAATACCATCAATATGAAGGTTATTGTTGAGGCGCTCCACCTCTTCTAATAACTGCTCTTCGGTCGTGTTTTCAGATTTAATGATTTTGTCTGAAAAAAATCCAGCCTCAATACACGCAAGTTCCTTGTTACGCACATAAACTGCAGAAGCAGGATCTTCACCAACAAGTATTACCGCTAATCCTGGTGGTCGCTCAAGAGTTTTAACCTCTTCAGCAATTTTGTCTCTTAGTTTTCTTGCTATCTCCTTACCGTCAATAATGTTCATTTTCTAATTCCTTTTTTACTTTTATTAAATCATCTTTTGTATCAATCCCGTAACCTGTAGAACCACAAGCGAGCTCAACATGAATATCTAAACCTTCGTTCAAAAACGTCAGTTGCTCTAATTTTTCAGCTTCCTCATGAATCGAATTGTCCATCTGTGAGTATTTTTTTAAAAAACTCGCACGGTATGCATAAATACCAATATGGCGACAACAAATTGATAAATCTATTTCTTCATTATTTCGAAAAGCTGGAATCGGTGACCTTGAGAAGTACAATGCTTTTCCGCTTGAACTATATACAACTTTGACACAATTTGGATCAAAGTATAAACTTTCGCTCTCAATTTTTTCACACAAAGTAGTGACATGCATTTCACTTTGAACTAAATTACAAGCTACTTGATCAATCACTTCAGAACTAAGCATAGGTTCATCACCTTGAACATTTACCACAATCTCATCATCATCAAATTCAAGATTGACTACTACCTCTGATAGTCGAGAGGTGCCAGATTTATGATCAATACTCGTCATACACACATCTGCATTGAAATCTCTTGCTACAGAATAAATTCTTTTATCATCCGTTGCAATAATGACACGCTTGGCACTGCTCTGAAGGGCATTTAAATAGGTATGCTCGATAAGAGACTTACCATTGATATCTTCGAGTAATTTTGCCGGTAATCGGCTTGAAGCATATCTGGCAGGGATAATAACGGTAAAGTCCATTACTTTTCAGACTTAATCTTACGCGCCTCTTCAACAAGAAGAACCGGAATTCCATCTTGAATTGGATAGGCTAATTGGCTTTTTTCACAGATTAGCTCTTCCCCTACTTGCTTCAAAGGGGTTTTACATTCTGGGCATACTAACATTTTTAATAAAGCTTTATCAATCACAATTTAGCCTCTAATTTTTTGAAAAAATCTTCACTCAGCTCAGCGCTAACAGATAAATACCACATCTGATCAGTTGCAAAATGCTTACATTTTACACAATCCTTGGCCGTCATCAAGATTGGATAATCCTGATCAAATACTAAGTCCTGAGCAACGAATGGATGATGATCAGGGAATGGTTTACTAATCAAATTTATCCCCTGACTTTCAAGGAGTGCATCAAAACTTTTTGGATTTCCAATCCCAGATACGGCATAACATTTAATTCCCTTGAAATAATCAAGCTCTTTGGTTTCATCGGTAAGCAGATTAACAAAACATTTAGGATTGAGCTGACTAGATATTTCCCCTTCAACTATAGATCCATTATTGACAATGATGTCAACTGACTTTAATCGTTTTAGAGGTTCTCTAAGAGGCCCAGAAGGTAAAAGCAAACCATTGCCGAAACGACGAATTCCGTCAATAACTACAATTTCAACATCTCGCCCCATAGCATAGTGCTGAAGTCCGTCGTCACTAATAATGATGTCAAGTTTATGGTTAGCGGTCAAATATTCAATCGCCTTATTACGTCTTTTTGCAACCACGACCTTGGCATTTGTCTGCTGCATTATTAAAGCTGGTTCGTCGCCACACTCTCTAGAATCGGTTGACGGCGTGACTTCCATAGTGTCCTGGACATACCTTCCACCAAAGCCTCTTGAAATAACCCCAATACTTTTACCTTGTGATTCAAAATACCTACAAAGCTCAATTACTATTGGTGTTTTTCCACTACCTCCGACAGTGATGTTACCAACCACTATAACTGGAACTTCTGCTTGCCTTGTCTTAAGAATGCCTACTTTGTAGCACCAGACTCGTAATTGAGATAATATGAAAAAGACTGCTGAAAAAGGCAATAAGAGGTAGTTAGTAATGCGCAACTTGTTAAGATCAACAAAACCTAAAATGCTTGACATTTTGAATACTTTAATCACTATTAAAACATTAATTATGACAAAATATTCTGACCATGAGTGTTGAATTTCATATTTCTAACCAATATTTACGTTCTAATCGAAAAAAAGGCTTCGTTTCCTTTATTTCTGGGGTTTCGATGGTGGGGTTAATTCTTGCTATCATGTCGTTAATTACCGTCTTGTCGGTAATGAATGGCTTTCATGAGGAGCTAAAAAATCGTGTTCTAAATGCAATATCTCATTCCTATATAACAGAAAAAGACAACACTCTTGAAAACTGGGAAGAGCTCAGCGAAGAAATTAACTCAAAAGATCGAATATTAGCTTCATCTCCATATGTTGAAAATTTTGCTTTGATTACTACACAGGATGCCTCTCAAGGAATAAGTGTCAGAGGAATAATTATGGATCTTGAAGTTAAAACTTCTGTTTTGCTTGATGACATCAAATATGGTGAAATTGATTTAACTGAAGACGCTTCATCTGTCTTGATTGGAGTTGGATTAGCGACAATACTGAGTTCCGGTATTGGTGATTCGATAACACTGATAGCGCCCAGTAGGAATTCAATCGGTTTATTGATGCCTAAATCAAAAACCTTTACGGTAACTGGAATATTTAACGCCGGTCTAAACGAATACAACAATAATTTGGCTTTTGTTCATCTCAATGATGCCCAAGAACTTTTCAGTTTAGATGACCAAGTGTCAGGAATTCGACTGAAAGTAGACAATCTCTTTGAAGCAAACAAAATCACTGATAATGTTGTTGAAGAACTCGGCAGTGATTTGTATTACGGCGTTGATTGGATGCAACAAAAACGCAATTTTATCAGAGCTCTGAACCTTGAAAAACAAATGATTGCTGTAGTCCTTTCTTTAATTATTGCTGTAGCGGCCTTTAATATTGTTTCCATGATGGTTATGGTGGTGACTGATAAAAAATCTGACATTGCGATCCTAAGAACCATTGGAATGACCCCAAAAAGAATCGTCAAAATATTTTTTTATCAAGGCCTAAGTATTGGCCTTATTGGTATCGTTGTTGGAACTGCGCTTGGACTTTTGTTGGCACTGAACATCGAATCAGTTATCTCAGGAATCGAAACAATCCTGGGCTTTCAATTTTTTCCAAAAGATGTTTTCTACATCAACCGGTTCCCTTCTGTAATCCAATTAAACGATGTTTTAAGCGTGGTGATAGGCGCCTTTGTTTTAGCAGTTCTTGCCGCAATCTATCCAGCCAGGCGTGCCGGAAAAGTAAATATCTCTGAGGTGCTCCGACATGAATAATATCATCGAGTGCCGTTCTCTTTGTTTTTCATATTTTGAAGGAGATAGCCAAACCTCCATATTCCTTTCTTTTGGAGAGTGTTGAAGGTGGTGAGCACCTAGCAAGATACAGTTTTATAGGTACTGAACCTGAATCAGTTATTACGACAGGTCAAGGATATCAGGATGGGGAAGTAGATCCTCTAACTCTTGTTGAAGCTATGTTGTCTAATTACGTTTTAGTGGATAACGGGAAATTACCAAAGTTTTGTGGCGGTGTCGTAGGTTACCTTTCCTATGAGGTCGTAAAATATTTTGAAGATTTACCCATGGCAAGTGAGGATTTCCTTCAAATACCTGAATCTATGTTGTTTTTAACAAAAACATTTCTTATATTTGATCATGTTAGGCACAAGATACAAGTTGTTAGTCATGGGTACATAGAAGATGATGTGGAGGAGGCATGCGATTTGGCCATTTCAAACATAGAACGTATGGTCAGGCGCTTAAATAAGCCGTTAGACCCTAAACAAATCCCAAGATCTTCCGGATATGAATCTGGGGAAATATCGTCTAATATGTTGCCTGATTATCATCGGTATATGGT
>CAXDLF010000042.1:0-11028 GCA_963989885.1 uncultured Gammaproteobacteria bacterium | reverse complement strand
TCTACACCTAAGCCTTCGTCGGCAGCGTCAGATGTGTATAAGAGACAGTAAGTAATAATGCAAAATAATATCGATTTCATCATCTTTATATCTTTCTTCAGCAATTTTTTCATCTATATTAATACTAATATTTAATTCCTCTTGAATTTCTCTAGCTAGTGCTTCATGAAAAGTTTCATTAGGCTCAACTTGACCTCCAGGAAATTCCCATTTAAAAGACATATATTTATTTCTATTTCTCTGAGCAATTAAATATGAATTGTCTTTTTTTATTATCGCTGCAACAACATTATTAGGCTTCATAATCTATATAAAAAGACAAATTAATTCACTTTTGAATCATCATAGATAAACTCTTGTACACATTCACTGATAATGTCAGATAGCATTGAACAGTCATCGAGTGAAAATGTTAACGGCAATCTCAGATCAAATAATCCAGAAAGGATTCTGTCAGAATTTTCTAACTTTTGTCTTTTGACGTAATGCCAACTTTTATGGTTACTGGTAAATCCAGCAGGGTTGTCATCACCAAACCACTTTATCTCCACACCAAGTTTTTTGCAAGATTCAATAAATTTCTTAGAGTCGGTGTGAGAAATTCCGGGAATTCTAAACTGAATAGAACTCCCAACATAGCTCTCTTTTTTAGGACGCACTGGCAGAACAACACCGGTAACTTTTTGAAGTTTTTGTTCAACAATTTGATAACGTTTGTTCCAGCGTTTAATATTTGCTTCCAGAGAATTTAACTGTGGGCGAAGAATTGCCGCCCTAAGATTATCCATTCGACCTGAACAATTGGGGGTTTGTAGACGAATCTCTGAAAAAACTTCCGTTTCCGGCGCAGCTCCATGTCTTTCATAAAACATATAAGAACCTGACAGTACAATCACACGCGCCATAAATTCAGCATTATCTGAGGTTATAAGACCACCCTCTCCTGAGTTCAGGTGTTTATAAGTTTGAGTACTAAAACAGGCAGCTAAACCAAAATTTCCGCTTTTCTTTTGCTCCCACTTTGCACCCATAGTATGAGCACAATCCTCAATTAAAATCAAATTCTTTTCCTTCACAATGTGCATCAATTTCTTCATATCAACAATATGGCCTCGCATATGTGATAGCAGTAAAAAACGAGCACCACTTGAAGAGGCTTTCTGTACAAGGTCTTCCAAGTCAAGTACAAGATTTTCATTGATCTCTACAAAAATAGGCCTACCACCAGCATTTGAGATAGCTCCCGGCACTGGAGCCAAAGTATACGTATTGGTTAAAACATATTCATCAGACTCTAGACCTGCTGCTTTCAATGAAATACTGAGCGCATAACCTCCAGATGCGCAAGCTAGACAGTATCGACTACCTTGATAGCTGGCATATTCCTGTTCCAACAGTGAGACCTGTGAAGGCTCACCTTCAATTGTATTGTATCGATGCAACCTGCCCGTTTTAAGTACTTCAGTAGCCGCATCAATCGCCTCTTGACTGATAGATTCTTGTTGAGTAAAAGGTCTGGAGAAAAATTTTTTAGTCATGTAGTCTACTCTTACTGTTACTTCTCATAGTGGGTAAATTGATATCAATATTTTTAGTGATAGTATAAACTCATAAAATGCCATCAATTCTCGTTATTTATAACCCGATAGCTGGGCGAGGTCGTGTTAAAAAGCACTGGCCACTGGTTCAGCAAGCATTGATTAACGCCGGTGTTGAATTTGATGTGGCTGCTACCTCTGCACCACTTGATGCACTGAATGTAGCTGAAAAAGCGGCAACGAAATACTCGACAGTTGTCGCCGTTGGAGGCGATGGTACGGTTCATGAAGTTGTTAACGGGCTGCTACGTGCTTCAAGCGAAGGCGAAACCATTGCTCTAGGTGTCGTACCACTTGGAAATGGTGACGATTTTGCCAAAATGATTCCACCACAAACCACAATTGGCGGCAAGGTATTTGATTGGCATGTAGCGATTGAAAAAATTAATAAAGGGCAGACAAAACTGTTTGATGTTGCTCGCATGTCAGGTGATCAATCGCGCTCAGATCAAGACAATCAACCACAGTATTTTATGAATGGTATGGATATTGGCTTTGGCGCACAAACCGCACTTAACTTTACCAAGATTCCGAGTTTTCTTACTGGTATGACGGCTTATCTTGCCGCGATTATGAAGACACTGATTGATTATCGTATACCAAAGATCAGAATTCAGATTGATGACCAAGAAGCTTTCGAGCAATCGACAACGATGACGGCAATTACCAATGGACGCTGTTTTGGCAGTGGTTTTTGGGTTTGTCCTGAAGCCCAGGTGGATGACGGCTTGCTTGATGTGATGGTGACACAGAGTGTTGGTAGACTCAAAATCTTACGTTTGATTCCAAAAATTATGAAAGGGACTCATGTCAATGAACCCATTTTGAAGAACTATAAAGCTCGTCGAGTAGACATTAAGTCACAGCAGCCTTTTGTGGTTGAAGCTGATGGTGAAATACCTTATCCCCAAACTCGACATCTTGAAGTGCAGATACTCGATAAAAGATTACGCGTAATTGTGTAGCAATCTATTTATTGATGGAAGTAAATCAGCTTCCTTGGCCTGGTTTTTCAGAAAATAAATGCATCTTTCCATCTGGAAAATTATCTGGGTGATATTTTTCATGCTCTGGATCTGGATCTCCGTTTTCAGTAATAACTGGCCACATCATCTCAATACTATATTTTCTGTTGAAATCTAGCCACTCAGCGGCAGCTGGATCGCTATCAGACACTATAGCTTCGACTGGACATTCAGGCACACATACATCACAATCGATACATTCTTCCGGGTTAATAACCAGCATATTTTCGCCTTCGTGGAAGCAATCTACTGGGCATACTTCAACACAATCTAAGTGCTTACATTTGATACAATTATCGTTTACTATATAGGGCATTTTTTTACTCTAAATCATACTACTTCGATCTCGAAATTCATTATATAGAAACTACAAGGTTACAACTATTCTAAAGTTTTATCTTTCAACGACAATGTAAGTTCAAACCTTGCAACGACATCCATCGATAATGAAGGTACGATAGCCTCAATATTCAATTTATAGTTATGCCTTTCACCGGTCTCAACAGTCTTTTCAACCAGCTCTCTTATGGCTATACCGTCATTACAGTAGAAGTGAACGTCCCCTTCCGGGCGTTTTAAAAAATCCGCTTTGAAGTCCTTAAAAATAAGATGAATTTTTCGTCCACTTTCCCTAATCGGATCCATTGCAAGAAATCCTCCCGTAATATCTGCACCGATTGCTAACGCACCAAAATACATACTCCCTAAATGATTCTTTGTACGACGCCTTAAACGGATTACCACTTCTATTCTCTCATCAGTATGTTCAATCACTTTAGGATTACAAAGCCAAATCAACGGCACTTTAAAGAAACCAAATTTACGAATCATCCAAGTGGTTTTTAATTTTCTTGAAAACATAAATTTAATAAACTAGATTTCCATAGTTTGGTGTCTATTTTAAAATCCCTAGAATCAATATATGAAACTACCATATAAATCTGGATACACAACAATAGAGGTCAGTACAAGAACTTGTATTATGATAAAAGGAATGACTCCTGTATATATATCCGTTGTTTTTATACCCTTTGGAGATACTCCCTTAAGATAAAATAAGCTAAAACCAAAGGGTGGAGTTAAAAAAGAGGTTTGTAGATTCATTGCAATCAAGATTGCAAACCAAATAGGGTTGATACCAATAACTTCTGAAATAGGAACCAGTATTGGCACGATAATATAGGAAATTTCTACAAAATCTATAAAAAACCCTAGAACCAATATAGCTAGCATTGCCATAATTATAAAACCCCATTTATCGCCCGGTAAGCTGAGCATAAACTGTTCAACCAACGCATCACCTCCTGTGTAGGTAAATACCATAGAAAATGCAGTTGCTCCAATCAAAATAGCAAAAACCATTGCCGTTATTTTTACCGTTTCCTTGGAAGATTCCATCAACATTGTAAATGAAAACTTTCTATATAAGATTGCCAGTATTACAGCACCAGTGCACCCAATCGCGGATGATTCCGTAGGGGTTGCAATACCTGCAAAAATAGAACCTAGGACGATAACAATTAATGATAAAGGCGGAATAATAGAAAATAACGCTGACATAATTTGTTTTTTCTTACTTATACCCTCTTGCCCTTCAAGCTTAACTGATGGGCCGATTTGAGGCTTTACATAAGCTGCTACTAAAATATAAACTACATAAGCTGCAACCAGAACTAGACCTGGAATCAGTGCAGCTTTAAATAAGTCCCCAACAGGTACGTTAAAAACATCTCCCAGTATAATAAGAACAATAGAAGGTGGAATAATTTGCCCCAATGTGCCTGCAGCACAAATTGTTCCAGTCGAAAGATGTTTTGAATAATTGTACTTTAACATTACTGGCAAGGAAATAACGCCCATCGCTACAACACTAGCTCCCACAACACCTGTAGATGCAGCTAACAAAGAGCCCACCAAAACGGTGCTGATAGCAAGACCTCCTCTAATTTCGCCAAATAAATAACCCATCGATTCAAGTAAGCGTTCTGCTAATTTGGTTTTTTGGAGAATCAAGCCCATTAATATAAATAAAGGAATAGCCATCAAAATGGTGTTGTTCATAATGCTCCAAATACGATGAGGCATCATCGCAAACATCATCAAACCATTATCGATACCGTCGATAAATAACTCACCATCACTAAAAGCCTCGATAATGCCAGCAGCCATACCAAAGAATACAGCCACAGCACCGAAAGTAAATGCAACTGGAAAGCCAATAAATAGCATTCCCAAACCAGTAAAAAACATCAAAAGCCCGATCATGATTCAGACCTTGAATTAAGTCTTTTTAAGTGGTTATAATTACGAGCAAAATAGCCCACTGACATGAATATTAAAATAAAAAACGCTGTTGGTATTAAGCCCTTGATAATAAACCGATAAGGCAAGCCGCCCGGATCACCACTCTGTTCCATAAAAATGTATGCCTCTTTGACAAAACCAAGCGAGCCGAATGCTACTAATAGGCTGAGTGGTAGCACAAATGTAATGACACCAACCATATTGATGATGGCTTGCTTTTTGGCGCTAAACTTCGAATACAAAATATCAACACGTACATGGCCTTCTTCACTCAGTGTATAAGATAACCCCAACAATATAATCACTGAAAATAGGTGCCATTCCATTTCTTGTAAAGCAACAGAATTGGAGTTCATTAGGTAGCGATTCAAAGCATCAAAAGCAACATTGATCATCATTATGATGAGCAGAAACGCAACAAAAATACCTAAGTATTTAGAAAATTTATTGCAAACTGATTCAATCCATTGCATAGATTTCACTCTTTATAAAAATAAAAATGCCCGCGTTTATAGCGGGCATTATAAAACACATAAGATTTAAATTACTCGAGATTATCTTTCAAGTACAAATAATCTGACATTTTTGTCCATTCTCGAGCCTTTGCCATAAATTCCGCTTGAGAATCCATGATCTTTTTGAACATTGGATCCTTGGCAGAAGTTTCGGCTATAAGTCGAGCATTAGCAGCCTTCATCTCAGCAATTACTTCTGGTGGGAATGACCTAACTTTAATGTTAGGGTAATCCTCTCCCATCTTAGACCAAGCTTCGGCACTCATTGCAAAGTTCTCCCAATACATATGTGCCTTGGAAGCAACCATAGCATTTTCAACAATAGCTTGTAAATCAGCCGGTAGTTCATTCCAAGCATCTTGGTTGATTAAGAATTGTAAGTCTGTTGCAGGCTCATGCCAACCAGTGTAATAATATGGTGCAACCTTATGAAAGCCCATATTAATATCCATACCAGGACCAACCCACTCAAGCGCATCAATGGTTCCTCGCTCAAGTGCCGTATATAACTCACCCGCAGGTAGGTTAGTTACTGCAACACCAAGTTCAGCCAATACTTCTCCGGCAAAACCAGGAATTCGCATCTTCAGACCTTGAAGGTCTTCAACAGAATTGATTTCCTTGCGGAACCAACCACCCATCTGATTACCCGTACTACCACCTTGATACTGGTTAACTCCATGTTTGTCAAACACTTCTTTTGCGAGCGCTTCACCACCACCATAGTAGTACCATGCATCTTGCTCAGCAGTTGTCATACCGAAAGGCATGGTTGTAAATGGCATAGTATTAATGTCCTTACCTTTCCAATAATAAGAAGCTGAATGACCCATTTCATACTGACCAGCTTTGACCATATCAAGTATGCCCAAGGCAGCTTTGTGTTTATTTTTGTCATCAACACGAATTGTCATTCGGCCACCACTCATCGTCTCTACATTATCAGCAAAACGATCAACAGTCCAAGCAAAAGGTGGTAAGCCATCTGGCCAAGTCATTGCAAGTTTCCACTTGATGACTTTTTCATCTGCAACAACTGAACTCGAAGTCGTAAAAACAACGAATGTTGCTATCATCATAAATATTAATTTCTTTCTAAACATAATCTATCTCCTCCTATTTATATCTCACAATAAATAAACACTCAAGGATATAAATTAGATAATCAACAGAAAACTCTGATTGTGAAATCTATATTTAGTTCAGCACTAGCACGAAAATTCAATACCAGAATCAGTTATTTATCCTAGAGTGCTAACTCGATTGTATACCTTGATTGACTATTCGTCAAAATTATCATCCACATTTAAATAAGGCCAATAATACAAACTGCAAACTAAACTGAGTAATCTTCAAGAATGGCACACGTTGCGCTAACAGCTGTTGCTGTTAATTTATCAACATCAGTAGAGAGCCATCTAAATACTTCGGCGAAATAAAAATCACCATAGGAATACTCAAAATTATCACCATAGAATTGTTCTCCATTATCTGAGAATTCTATTACCTTAAATGCACTACCTTTAAAATAATTATCATCTAAACCAAACCTAATAATGTTTTCAGATTCAATTGTAAATTTGAACTTTTGGGGGATATAGTTAATCAGCTTTCCTTCCTTTAATTCAATAGCCTGTGTCATTTCACAATAATAGACATCACCAACTTTTGTAAAACCCTGGTTTGACAAGAAAAAAAGAAATAATATTAATGATATTTTTTTCATGATTTCATTAGTATTTTCATGCAAATATACACTTTTACAAGAGTTATTACTAGTTTTAAAACCATATCTGATTAACATCTTATTGGTAATTACAGATTAATGTATCATTAATATTTTTTCAGAACATCAAGAATTTTTTCTGACTGACTTACATGAAAGTGTATAACAAATAAAGATACTATGATCTACTTAAAAAAAGCGAAAAAATCGGCCGAATCAAATGCATTAGAAGCCCAAAAAGTTGTCAATGATATGCTTGCTAACATTGACAAAAATGGTGAGCAAGCTGTTCTTGACTATGCTGCTAAGCTAGATAATTGGCATGGCAACATTTTGCTTTCCAAATCTGAAATTGATGCTATTACAACCAGAGTTTCTCAAAGCGTTAAAGATGATATTGATTTTGCTTGCAAACAAGTTTACGACTTTGCAAAAGCTCAGCGAGATTCTGTAGTTGAGTTCTATACCAAAAACAATGGCGTTGAGGCGGGACAAAGATTGTTACCTGTTAATGTTGCTGGGTGTTATGTTCCAACTGGACGATACGCTCATATTGCGTCGGCTTATATGAGTATTGCTACAGCAAAAGCTGCAGGTGTTCCATGCATTGTTGCAGCTTCTACACCTTTCCAAGGCAAAAGTGTTCATCCTTACGTGTTGTATGCAATGAAGACCGCTGGTGCAGATCATATAATGACACTAGGTGGTGTTCAAGCAATCGCCAGTATGGCCTATGGATTATTTACAGGTAAAAAAGCTGACATTATTGTTGGACCTGGTAATAAATTTGTAGCAGAAGCGAAAAGAGTATTGTTTGGTAAGGTTGGTATTGATGTTTTTGCGGGACCCTCAGAGGTAGCTGTTATTGCCGATGAAACTGCTGATGCCGAGGTTGTTGCTATTGATCTGGTGGGGCAACTGGAGCATGGCCATGAATCTCCTGGATGGCTATTTACAACATCAAAAAAATTGGCTGAAAAGGTAATGAAACTGGTACCTCAATATATCGAAAAATTACCCCCTACAGCTAAAGATGCTGCTTATTGTGCTTGGCGAGATTATGGTGAAGTGATTTTGTGTGACTCTCAAGAAGAGGTTGTTCAAATTTCTGATGAATATTCATCAGAACATCTCGAGGTTCATTGCAAGAATCTTGACTGGTGGCTTGATAATTTAACTTGCTATGGTTCTTTGTTTTTAGGTGAAGAAACGACAGTTACTTTTGGTGATAAAGCCTCAGGTCCTAATCATATATTACCGACTAAAGCTGCGGGTCGTTATTCAGGTGGCTTATCTGCTCACAAATTCTTAAAGGTACTAACTTGGCAGCGAATGGATCGTGAATCAACTCGGCAGATAGCTCCAACATCATCTAGGATTTCTAGATTGGAAGGAATGGAGGGTCATGCTAGGGCATCAGATGTCAGGCTTAGTAAATATTTTCCTGATGACACATTTGACCTGGGCACACCTGTAGAAGAATAGCCTAAATTTAAATTGACCCTAGAAATCTACTAGATTGATTTAGGGCTCAGTGATTGTTAGAGACAGATAGTTAATAATCTTCTTTTTTTTTATCTATTTTCAGAAGAAAACTTAAATATAATAGTATTTTTGCAAAAGTATCTAACAATCTATTTACTAGGAGATAGAAATGCCAGTAGTTCACAAACATCTCATTATAAGAGCCGAAACACGTAAAACACCCAATGACCAAAAATGGGCTCATACATGGTTAACGGAATTAGTCAACAAGATTGGCATGCAAATATGTCAGGGCCCAATTACAACGTATCTGGATATTCCTGGTAATAGAGGTTTGACTGGCTTAGTTATTATTGAAACCTCTCATATCGCTTTACACTGTTGGGATGAAGAAGACCCAGGTCTAATGCAACTAGATGTATACACATGTGGAGATTTTAATACAGATGTAATTTTTGAAGAATTAATACAATTTAATCCTACCAAGATTGAATACAAATACCTTGACAGAGAAAAAGAATTAAAAGAAATTAACGTTAATGAGGTTTAATGTTTCAAACTAATTCAATTTGTCCAGAGAACTTTATATAACAAAATCTAGAAGACTATTAATATAGAAATATAATTGCACTTCACTCCATTTCATTGTAGTCTTTGCTCTAGATTAAAAATAATGACCATTAATCCACAAACTATGAACATTTGTATTCTCCATATTGGTTTCCCAAATAAAGACCATAAAAGTCGTCACACAACTTCCCCAGAGCGTTTTATAAATTTACTCGAACCCTCACTTCCTGAAGCAAAATGGACGACTATTCATTGCCTAGAAGATAGTCTGCCTGATGATGCCAATGGGTTCGATGCTTATTTAATCACGGGTGGAAAATATTCTGTATTCGAGGATTTAGATTGGCAACATAAATTGTTTGAATTTATTCGGCAGATTTATAACAAAGATATTCCACTTTTAGGCATCTGCTATGGTCATCAAGCTATTGCACACGTTCTAGGGGGTCATGTTGAAAGATTTGATAATGGCTGGGGAGCTGGTGTAACTGCAGTCAATGTCATTGGCCAGCCTGCTTGGCTTCAACCAATAGCTGAAAAAATCTACTTATTAACTATGCATCAAGACCAAGTCACTAAAATTCCACCCGAAGCAACACGCTTCTTAGGTAGTAATTTTTGTCATAATTCTGGTTTTTTTATTGAAAATCGAGTGTTGGCGATCCAGCAGCATCCAGAATTTACAACTGAACTTTGTAGAGACTTGATTGTTAGACGGAAAAAGCGCATAGGAGAACAATACAAACCTGCACTTCAGTCTTTAGAAATAAAACATCAAGGCTCATACGTTGGACAGTGGATGGCTAACTTTATTAACCAGCATAAAGGTCTCTTTTATGGCTAAAATTCAAGTCAAAGGCAAAACCGTTTCAACTGTTACTGTTGAAGATAACACAAAGTCATTGAACGGCAAAGCTGATGTTCCTTTACTTCTGAGCTTCCCGCATAGCGGTGAACACTATCCTGACGACTTTGAAACGAATCCAGAGCTGCCTTTTGAAATATTAGATTTCCCTAACGACAAGTATGTTGATGAACTTTATCAAGCTCGTTCTGGGTTAGACCTTATATCCATACATGCTAATTTTCCAAGGACTTACATCGATGTTAATCGACATCAACATAATATTGATGTAGGCATGATAAAAAATGGAGAGGAATGGTATGGACGTATTCATCCATCTGGCGTGAAAACTGGTACTACGCTGTTTTGGTCAAAAACCAAGGAAGTATTCGAAATTTATTCACGCAAACTTAGCTCTACAGAATTAAAGCAACGATTAGCACAGTGCTTTGTACCCTATCACCAACTAATGGCCTTTCATATTGAGCAGATATATCAAAATCACGGTAAAGCCTTTGTGCTAGATTGCCACTCAATGACTCAGTTTGACGGCAAACTGCGCGGCCGAAAACAACGTCCAGAAATAGATATTGGCAACCGTCATGGTCAGAGTTGCAGTCCGCAATATACTGAGTGCGTTTCGGATATCTTTAGTAGCCTCGGATACGACGTAAAGATTAACGGTCGCTTCCAGGGTGGTGAAATAATTTTACGTTACGGATGGCCGGAAATTAATCAGCACATTTTACAAATAGAAATTAGGCGGGACCTGTATATGGATGAAGAAAGCCGAGAAAAAAACCAACGCTTTGAAAAAATGCAACAGGATTGTGGTTCTGTTTTGAGCTATATTAAAGATTATGTTGAGCAATCAGACAAATAAATCATTTAAGAAAGTACTAAATTAATTTCATTTAATTAGCAAAAATAGATTATTATTGATTCCTGTTTAGTATCAAAC
>CAXDLF010000041.1:0-11131 GCA_963989885.1 uncultured Gammaproteobacteria bacterium | reverse complement strand
ACTATGGATATTATTTTTATACAAGGTCTTAAAGTTGATACTGTGATTGGTATTTATGATTGGGAGCGAAAGATTCGCCAAGAAATTGTGCTGGATATTGAAATGTCAGCGGATATATCAACTGCAGCGAGTACTGATCATATCGATCAGGCTTTAAATTACAAGGATATCTGCAAACGTTTACGCAGCTTTGTGAGTGATTCTGAGTTTCAGTTAGTTGAAACTTTAGCTGAAAGCATTTGCCAAATAATTATCAAAGAATTTGGTGTTCAGTGGGTCAAATTAAAGCTTAACAAAGGTGAGGCTATAACTGGTGCAAAGGGTGTTGGTGTTATTATTGAAAGAACCATGGATCAATGAGCTTAGTGCACCTAAATATTGGTTCAAACCAAAATAGGCGCAGTAATATTCGTCTTGCCATCCAGTCTCTTGAACAGTGTTTTTCAGATATTGCATTGTCATCACTTTTTGAAAGCCCTTCTGCAGGCTTTAAAGGAAATGATTTTTATAATATTGGAGTAAATATAACCACACTCAAGACAAGTCAGGAATTAGTTGATATTTTGCGTGATATAGAAAATTCTTTAGGTAGAGATCGTTCTTTGCCGAAGTTCTCATCGAGAATAATTGATCTTGATCTCGTTCTTTATGGAGGAATTATAGATGACAGCTTGAATGTCCCACGTAAAGACATATTAAAATATGCATTTGTGTTGGCACCTCTCGCTGAACTTAACCCAGAAGCAATTCATCCACTAGAAGGTATTTCATATCAAAATCTTTGGAAAACATTTCAATCCAAACAGGATTATGATTTGAGGCAGTATAATGTTGAAAAACTTTTCAAATAAATGACTACGACGATGAAAAAATTGACCGCACTTTCTACTCTTATTGTAATCTCAGCTTTTGTTTTTTTTACAAATACTACTCAGGCAGAGTATGTTGCCGGTAAAGATTACGTTATTCTTGATCAGTCTGTCAAAACTGAAACAGGTGACCAGGTTGAGGTCAGAGAGCTTTTTTGGTATTTCTGTCCGCATTGCTATAGCATTGAGCCTTTGGTCAATAATTGGTTACAAACATTAGATAGTTCTGCAGAATTTGTTCGTCAGCCAGCAGTTTTTCCTGGATGGGAGTTTGGTGCTAATTTCTATTATGTGCTACAACAATTAGAAGAGCTTGATAGGTTGCATGAACCATTATTTGATGCAATCCATCGTCAGAAATTGAGATTCTCTAATCAACAAGATTTTGTCACATGGCTTGTTTTGAATGGAGTGGAGGAAGAAAATGCGAATGCCACTTATGAATCTTTTTCAGTTCAAGTAAATCTTAATAAAGCAAAAGCCAATACCTATAAATATCGTATTCAAGGTGTTCCTACCTTTATTGTGAATGGTAAATATATGGTTGACACTACTCATGCAGGAAGTCAGGAGAAAATTTTTGAAGTGGTTGATTATCTTATTCAAAAAGAATCTCAGTAAGCAGTGACTGGGCTTCCAGCCGACACTGTTTTATTGTTTTCTGGGCTTGATCCAAGCGGCGCAGCAGGTGTCGTAGCAGACATCGAAACGATTAATCAGTTTGGCATGACATCAATGCCAATTATTACAACGCTTACTGTTCAGAACACCCAGGAGGTAAAACTTGTTGAAACAACGAGTGAAAGTCTTTTAGAGGCTCAGTTTCACGCCATCACCGACGATATATCCTTCCAAACCGTTAAAATTGGATTATTGGGCTCCTTAGGACAAATCAAAACAGTAATCAAGCTACTGAAAAAAAAGCCAGAGCTTTCTATTATTATTGATCCTGTCTTAATATCGGGCAATGATGAGATACTTTTAGATCAAGATGCGATTAATGTCATGAGGAGCGAGCTTGTTCCACTCGCTACAATTCTGACACCCAACTTGACAGAATTAAGTTACTTGGCGCCAGGTCTTGATGAGCAATCGGCTGTTTTAAGTCTTGATTGTCCCTGGATTCTAGTGACAACCGCTGACAACTCTGAGGATGACATTGAACATCGTTTATATCATCAATCCGAATTAGTGGATCAATTTCTCTACAAGAAATTGCCGGGGAAATATCATGGATCGGGCTGCACTCTCTCGAGTGCAATAAGTGCACTAATTGCCTCAGATATGCCAGTTAAAATTGCCTGTAAAAGAGCGCTTGACTATACTTATCAAACTTTATTGAATGCGAAAAAGCTGGGTAAAATGCAATATCATCCTAATCGAACCATGACAAAACCAATATGACTTTCATTAATAAATGGTTAAGATCAGACATACAGAAGATCAAAGCTTATCATGTACCGAAGTCAGAAAATATGATAAAAATTGATGCTATGGAGAGTCCTTTCCCTGTACCTAAAGATTTGATGGGGTCTTATCTAACTTATTTGTCAGAAGCAGCATTAAACCGTTACCCTAGTCCCGGTGCTGAAGAAGTACAGCAAACCCTCAGGTCACTTATGGATATACCTAATGAGCTCGGAGTTTTGCTTGGAAATGGTTCAGATGAATTGATTCAGTTGATGGCTCTTGCTTGCGAAACTGGTGATACTGTTTTGAGTTTTGAACCAAGTTTTGTTATGTACGAAATGATAGCAAAATTTACTCGACTAAACTACCAAGGAGTTTTGTTAGATGATAATTATGAAATCAATCTAGATAGCACCCTTAATAAAATTAAAAGAACTCAGCCAAAGCTGATCTTTATTGCTTATCCTAACAACCCTACAGGCAATGCTTTTGATCGTGAATCAATTCATACAATCATTAAGGAAAGTGAAGCTTTAGTTGTAGTTGATGAGGCTTATTATGCTTATTCAGAAGACAGTTTCCTAAATGAGGTTGCTAATTACCCAAACCTAGTGCTCCTTAGAACAATTTCTAAGGTAGGTTTTGCAGGCCTTAGACTTGGTTTACTTATTGGCAGTCAGGATACTATTAGTGAGTTAGACAAATTAAGACTTCCATATAACATCAATAGTCTTACTCAGGTGAGTGCTAATTTTCTACTAAAGGAAAAGGAACACATTGTTGCTAATGCTGATATTATTATTAATGAAAGACAACGTCTTTATGAAGAGTTAACAACAATATCTAGTCTTAAAGTATTCCCATCTCAGGCGAATTTTTTGTTAATTAAAGTTGAAAATGCAAAATCTCTTTTTGAATTTTTAAAAGATAATGGAATATTGGTTAAGAGTTTTTCTATGAATCCACAACTGTCAAATTGTATTCGTGCGACTATAGGAAATCCAAGTGAAAACAACGAATTTCTCGGTCAAATAAAAAGCTACTATGGTTAATTTTAAGGAATTAAATAATTATTGTCACGACTATCTTAATGTTGAAGCGTTTGAAGATTATTGCCCAAATGGTTTACAGGTTGAAGGAGTTGAGAATATCAATAAGATAGTTAGCGGTGTTAGTGCTAATTTAGCTCTCATTGAGCGTGCTATTGATGAAAAGGCAGACGCTATTTTTGTTCATCATGGTATTTTTTGGAAGAATGAAGGGCAAGCCATTACAGGATCTAAACGCCGAAAGATATCCCTATTAATGTCTCATAATATTAATCTTTTTGGATACCATCTTCCACTAGATGCTCATCCAGAGGTTGGAAATAATGTACAACTTGGGAAAAGATTAGGTATACAAAACATGACTCCTGTCAGTGATAGTCTGGTTTGGCAAGGTGAATTAAATACAAACTTGAGTGATTTATCAACACTAATAGAAGAAAGACTTCATAGGATGCCTCAGGTTTTCGGAAAGAAATCAGAAAAAATCCAAAGAATCGCATGGTGTACGGGCGCGGCTCAGGGGTTTATCAATGATGCCATTGAGCTGGGTGTTGATCTATATTTGAGTGGTGAGGTATCAGAACAAACTCCTGCAGCGGCAGAAGAAAACAACATGACTTTTATCTCTGCAGGTCATCATGCAACAGAGCGTTTAGGTATACAGGCATTATGTAGTCATTTGGGCGAAACTTTCCAGATCCAACATCAATATATTGAAGTTGAGAATTCTGTATAAAGTTTACTGAAAGCTTTGATTGTGTAAATTTATGTTTATTCTTCTCAACGGTTTGTATAATCACCCTTTATTTAGACATTTTCAATAAATATGAGTAAAAAATATGATGTTGCTATCGTTGGAGCAACAGGAGCTGTGGGTGAGGCGCTAATCTCAATCCTTGATGAGCGAAATTTTCCCATCAATAACTTGTACCCTTTGGCTTCAAAACGATCAGCTGGAAGCAAGGTAAAGTGTCAGAGTAAGTCTTGGGTAGTTGAAGACCTAGATAGTTTTGATTTTTCTAAAGTACAAATTGGTTTGTTTTCTGCTGGCGGTGATATTTCTGCAAAATATGCACCGATAGCAGCAGCAGAAGGATGCGTTGTTATCGACAATACGTCACATTTTCGTCGTGACAAAGATATACCTCTAGTTGTTCCTGAGGTAAATTCTCACGCTATTGCCGATTTCACTAATCGCAACATTATTGCTAATCCAAATTGCTCTACCATTCAAATGTTGGTAGCGTTAAAGCCGATATATGACGCTGTTGGAATTGAAAGAATTAATGTTGCGACTTATCAGGCGGTTTCTGGCAGTGGAAAGGAGGCTATAACTGAGCTTACAAATCAAACAGCTAACTTATTAAACGGAAAGGATATTGAGCTTGAGGTTTATCCAAAGCAGATCGCTTTCAATGCAATACCCCATATCGATGTTTTCCAAGAGAACGGCTACACCAAGGAAGAGATGAAAATGGTATGGGAAACACACAAGATCTTCGAAGACGAAGATATATTAGTTAACCCAACTGCAGTCAGGATTCCAGTCGTTTACGGGCACTCTGAAGCTGTTCATATCGAAACAAAGCGAAAAATAACTGCGAAAGATGCTCGTGACTTACTTGAAAAAGCAGACGGTGTTGTTGTTATGGACGATAGAAGGGAGGGTGGCTATGCTACTGCATTTACAGAAGCGACCAACAACGATGCTACCTTTGTTAGCCGAATTCGAGAAGATATCAGTCATGAAAGGGGTCTTAATTTATGGGTGGTGTCAGATAATATTAGGAAAGGTGCTGCTCTTAATACAATTCAAATAGCTGAAATTCTCATCAAAGACTATTTAGCTTAAGCTAAAATTCGCCTATGATTATAAAAGAGCGAAAAACCAATGAGACCAATGTAAAAGTTAGTCTAGAGCTATATGGTACTGGTATCGCTAAAATAGATACTGGAGTGCCATTCTTAGATCATATGCTGGATCAGATTGCAAGACATGGTTTGATGGATTTAATCATTAAGTGTGATGGCGATACTGAAATAGATGATCATCACACAGTTGAAGATATTGGCATCACTATTGGACAGGCTTTCTTTCAAGCCGTGGGTGATAAAAAGGGTCTAACTCGTTATGGACACTCTTATATTCCACTCGATGAAGCTTTATCAAGGGTTGTTCTTGATTTATCAGGACGACCGGGACTTGATTTAGGTGTCAATTTCACTAGAGATAGAGTGGGTACATTTGACGTAGATTTAATTAAAGAATTTTTCCAAGGTTTTGTAAATCATGCATTGGTCACACTTCATATTGACAATTTAAAGGGTGTCAACTCACATCACCAAGCAGAAACGATTTTTAAGGCTTTTGGAAGAGCTCTACGAATGGCAGTTACACCAGACGATCGACAGTTAGATGCCATTCCTTCAACTAAAGGCTCGCTTTAATTGAAATTAATATAAGGGCAATGCAACGTGCAAACAATTGCAATTGTTGATTATGGAATGGGCAATGTCCGTTCGGTTCAGAAAGCGCTCGAATATGTTGCGCCGAATGATCACTGCCTACTTACAAATGACTCGCAAAAAATTAACGACTCAGATCGTGTTGTATTTCCAGGTCAAGGTGCAATGGGGGCGTGCATGGCGGCACTTCAAGAAAATGATTTAATTGAAGTTGTAAAAATTGCATCTAAAGAAAAACCTTTTCTTGGAATTTGCTTAGGATTACAGCTATTATTTGATCATAGTGAAGAAAATAATGGTACAGATGGCTTGTCAATAATACCAGGAGAGGTTATAAAATTTAAAAATAATAAACTTAAAATACCACATATGGGCTGGAATGAAGTTAAAAAAATAACTAATCATCCACTTTGGTATAATATTGATGATAATTCCAGATTTTATAGCGTACACAGCTATTTTGTTAAAGAGAAGGATTCAAGTTGCGTGACTGGTACCACAAATTATGGTGAAAACTTTACTTCTGCTGTTGCTCAAGATAAATTGTTTGCAGTGCAGTTCCATCCTGAAAAATCACAAAGTAATGGACTTCAATTGCTAAAAAACTTTATCAATTGGGATTAATCCTTGGATTCTAGTATTTGGTTTGTACAACTTAGTACACTTGGATGGTATGAGCGACCAAAAATATTTAGGTGATTTAGATAATGGTAGAGCATATAAATTGGTTTTCTTTGTTCATATCCTGATTCTAATGGACTATAAACCTCATATGAACTGTAAAAATCATTGTTAAAGCCACCAAACATATAGGTTAAAGCTAAATCCGCTTCACTATGACCATAATAGCAAGATGTATCAATAAATACTGGGCCATTTTTTCCACTTATTACATTTCCAGTCCATAAGTCACCATGTAATAGCGAAGGTTTTATCGAACTACTAAACAAATTTTTTAGTTTTGACTTGATTAAAAGTAATTTTGTGTATTCATTACGATTAATTCGTTTATTTTTTAAAGCGTATTTAATCTGGAACAATAATCTGTATTTCCAGAAAAAATAACTCCAGGAAGTTATTGATTGATTAACTGCATTGTATTGAGGCATTTCTCCAATTGTATTATCATAATTAAATCCAAAATATCGATTAGTGCATTTATGAAGTTTTGCCAGTGCGGCTCCAATTTCTGCCTGATGATTACTGTTTTGACTGGTTTCAATCCATTCGAGTAGTAAACATTTCTTTGAAAATCCAAGTACTTTTGGTGTATTCATGCTTTCACTTAATAGAATAAGCTCATTCGCTTGGTTAATTAAATTGTTGTTTGCAATATCCTGATATTTTGCAAAAATATTTAATCCTGAGCTTGTTAAAATCTTGAAAGAGGAAGTTTTACCGTTTGAGATGGTTTTTTTTTCAGTGACTTTGCAACCGAGGTGTAACTCTACATGTTGATCAATACTCATTATTACTTGATTGTTAGACTAGTGATGCAATTTAGATAACTTTCTTGATCCATAGCTGTATTATTTTTCTGAGATAAATAAATCATTTCAGCGATACATTCCATCATTAAATGCTCGACTACGTGAGGATCATTATGTTGTTTGATAAGCTTTTGATGGACTTCTTTTATGCCCTTGGGCTGATTGGTAGATAATTGGTCTCTTAATGCCAAATGTAAATTTATGTGAAGGAAAGGATTAATTTCACCTTGCTCAGGAAAGTAATCATTGTCAATATTATCAATAAGATCATGGTATTCAGGATGAATTTCTATGATTGAAACCAACTGCTTTTCAAGTGGCTCTAAAGGAATATTATTTATGTATTTATGCCATGAATCGGCTAAGTACTCTCTCTGTTTTTTTCTATCTTGAGAAAACACAGTGTGTGGTCATATCGCTATATGTTTTTCTCTTCGTATTCGCACAAGTTAAGCAAAGTACAATCAGAACAATGCGGGGAGCGAGCTTTGCAGACGTATCTTCCATGAAGGATCATTAAATGATGAGCTGGAACTTTGAATTCATCTGGGATGAATTTAATTAACTTTTTCTCAACTTCAAGCACTGTTTTGCCAGAGGCGATGGCAGTACGATTCGCGACTCGGTAGATGTGTGTATCTACGGCAATAGTAGGTTGTCCAAAAGCGGTATTCAGAACCACATTAGCTGTCTTTCGACCAACACCAGGAAGTGCCTCAAGCTCTTTTCGCGTTTCAGGGACCTGGGAATCATATTTGTCGATTAAAATTCTGCAAGTTTGAATAATATGTTTGGCTTTTGAGTTAAATAAGCCAATTGTTTTTATGGTGTCACGAAGTTTATCTTCACCCAATTCGTAGATAGACTTAGGTGTATTTGCAAGTGGAAAAAGAATATCAGTCACCTGGTTGACACTTTTGTCTGTAGCCTGGGCTGAAAGTGTTACTGCAACAAGGAGTTCAAAAGAAGTTGAGTAATTGAGCTCAGTTGTCGGATTTGGTATTTGCTTCAGTAATCTGGCAAACATTTCACTTCGAGTTTCTGCGTTCATTTATACATTTTTTTTGGTTGCAACTATGCGCGAATATTATACTTAAATTTAGCATGTTTTTCAATACAAGAACGACTTCTTTAAAGCATTCTGTTGGCGTATTCTTCCAACTCTTGCCAAAGGTTAAATCTGTTAGGATCAGCTTCTTTTAATCTGTTAAGGCTCTTTTCGAAAAGTTCAAAAGAGAGATAACCATTCTCGCCACTTTGAACTCGAGCTTGAACAATTTCAAACCAGTCCTCTTGTTCATCTTCTGTCAAAGTTTGTGGATAGTTTCTAGCCTTAAAGTTTTTAAATAACTTTGACAATTTTTTATCTTCAAAGTTAGGTCTGAAGGTGCTCATTTGATCTACAGAAAGATTTTGGATTTCATCACAAATCTTTCTATCTTTATTGCTAATAAAGTTGTCATAAAGAGATTGATCAACATCTATAGTTGGTTCTCTATCGAAATCCTTTCTATAAATAGATTGGATTTTTTCTTCTATATGTTGTTGGTTATTTTTAATATAAGTTAAGTGCTTCATGCACTTATCGATGTCGATTTGAAGTTGTTCAATAATTTTAGGCTCGAGTTTGTAGACATTTGGCACAAACATCGGACTTTTATTAAATATCAGTTCTTTAGTTTGAAGGCGTTCTACACCCTTTGGTAACTTCTTCGTAAAAAGGAGTTTTATTAATTCATCGGTATCTAACTCCACAAGTAGACTTGGATCCTGTTCGAGATCAAAAACAATTGCACGATCATTATATTCTGGATGGTATGCGAGGGCAGTACAGAGGCGGGTGCAAGAAAATTTAGCAGGATAAATTCCTGACGTGTGGAGCAATGGAGAGAAAAGTTCAATTTTTTTATTGACCTCATTCTTGTCCCGTAAACTAAGTGCATAGTCAAATAACCGGGGTTGGCTATCTTTAATGATTTTAGCAATGCCGATTGTTGCCATGACATCAGCCATCGCATCATGAGCGTCAGAGTGCTCGATACCATTAGCTGGTGCCAATCTATCGAGCTTAAAAATAGGATTATTGTTATCGTCCACAACCCAGCTTAAACTGCTGTCTTTTTTATATGCATAGCAAAAACGTGCAACATTAAGAATATCCCACCTTGTATTGCCATTTTTCCAATGCCATGCGTAGGGGTCTATGAAATTTCTAAACAAAGTATGACGGGTAAACTCATCGTCGAATGCTATAGAATTGTAGCCAACTATACAAGTATTGGGGACTGAAAATTCCTTGTTTATTTTTCTAATAAATTCATGCTCAATTAACCCTTTTTTTTCACACAGTTGTGGTGTTATTCCTGTAACAGCGCATGCTTCTGGGGAGGGTAGACAGTCGTTTGTTGGCTTGCAATAAAACATATTCTCGTCAAGAATATTGAGATTTTCATCTGTTCTAATACCAGCGAATTGAGCAATTCTGTGAATTTTTGGTGATAATCCAAAAGTTTCGTAGTCGTACCAATAGAATGTTTTCATAATTACTTATGATTTTATGAGTAATTATATATTGAGTTGCTGTATCAGATTAAGCTCTACCTAACTCTAATTTCATGAGAACATTTTGTAATTGCAAAAATAGAAAATTAATGTTTTTTTCAAATAAAAAAATGTAACAAAAAGAAGAAAACGCCAATCCCCAATTTCCTATCAAAAAAAGCTATTTGATTTCTCAAGTAGCTAGAGCAGAGGTTTCAATAATCTTATAGCCCTAGTCTTGATTTTTGAAAATTGATTTAAATTCCCAGCTTAATTGCTGGGATTTTAACTAAAAAATTCTAAAATTATTTTGCAACTACGTTGGCAGCTTGTGGTCCTTTTGCACCATCCTCAAGTTCGAATTCTACTTCTTGACCCTCTTCTAGAGTCTTGTATCCTTCTCCTTGGATAGCTCTGAAGTGAACAAAAACATCATCACCATCTTCTTGTTCAATAAAACCAAAACCTTTTTTTGCGTCAAACCATTTAACGCGACCTGTTGTTGTGGACATGTAGTCTCCTAAAAAAAAACAAAACTTGGAAAAGATGCAACTAAACTAATTTACTGTGAAACCGACTTACCATGAATCAACAACACAACGCAATAATCAGCTGTACTTTAACCAGCAATGGCAATTTTAACCTAATTATTTAGCCAAGTATATTTTTTAAAAGATAATTTCATTGATTAAAGTGATTAAACAAACCACTTAATTGAACAACCCATTGAAGGAATTTGATCTTGAGGGCCAAATCCCGTAAGTGCAATATCTTTCATTGCTTCAAATAGATCTCGTCTTGCATCCTGGACTATTTCTTTACGAGACTCATCCAATCTTCCTCGGTACTGAAGGGATAAATTCTTGTTATATCCAAAGAAATCCGGGGTACAAACTGCACCATAGGACTTAGCAATATGTTGAGTTTCGTCGATAAGATAAGGAAAAGGGAAGTTCATCTCCATTGCAATTTTTATCATATTTTCAAACGAATCTTCTTCATATTCAGTGGGGTCGTTTGACATTATTGCAACACTATTTATTCCAAAACCCTTCAACTCGTTTACATCACGAATAATTCTATGAATCACAGATTTAACATAGGGGCAGTGATTGCAAATAAACATAACAAGCAAACCATTTTGTCCCTTCAAGCTGTCCAGATTGTAATAATAACCATCTACACCTTTTAAATTAAAGTCAATGGCTGGTTGATTAAAATCACAGATGGGGGTTTCGGTTCTAACCATGGAAATTCCTTGTAGTTGACTTTATTCTGTCTCTTATACACATCTCCGAGCCCACGA
>CAXDLF010000040.1:0-11197 GCA_963989885.1 uncultured Gammaproteobacteria bacterium | reverse complement strand
AGAGAGGTTTTTGACCCAAACAAAGTTCAGGTCAGCTCTTTACTTAATATTAAGACTGGCGCCTGCCCAGAAGATTGCTCTTATTGCTCTCAAAGCTCCAAATACGATACCGGTCTTGAGCGAGAAAAATTACTGGAAATTGATCAAGTATTACAACAAGCAAAGGAAGCGAAAGACAAGGGTGCCTCTAGATTTTGTATGGGCGCTGCTTGGCGAAATCCCACCGATAAAAGCCTTGACAAAGTGATTCCAATGATCAAAGGCGTCAAGGCGATGGGTATGGAAACTTGTGTCACTTTGGGTATGCTCACTCAGGAGCAAGCATTTACTTTGAAGGAGGCTGGTTTAGATTACTATAACCACAATATAGATACCTCAAAGGAACACTACTCTAATGTTGTAACGACTCGTCACTTCCAGGACAGGCTTGATACTCTTGAGGCGGTAAAAAATGCTGATATCAGCGTTTGTAGCGGAGGTATCTTGGGTTTGGGTGAAACGGAAACAGACCGTGCATCAATGCTTCAATCGTTAGCTAATTTGGATGTGCATCCTGACAGTGTTCCTATTAATTTATTGGTTCCAATTCCAGGCACTCCTTTCGAGAATGTCAAGCCTCCAAGTGAAAGTGAGTTCGTGCGAACCATTGCTGTGGCAAGAATTTTGATGCCTAAATCGGTCGTACGTTTATCCGCTGGAAGGCTTGAAATGGGCGAAAGTATGCAGGCGCTTTGTTTTTTTGCAGGTGCAAACTCAATTTTTTATGGTGAACAATTGCTGACAACCGATAATCCGACTGTTGCTAGCGATCAGCTTCTTTTTGATCGATTAGGCATTAATATATAATCGACAATCATTTTCTCTGGGCTGGATATTTGAAGTGACTCCAAAGCACTTGACATGTCCTTTAGTTTTTTGGTGGTTAAGGATCGTAGATACATCTCTATAGTCTCTGCATCTAGTAGAGAATCTTCAAGCAATATAGCGGCGCCCTGGTCAGACAGGTATTGAGCATTTTTTGTTTGGTGGTTGTCAATTGCAAAGGGGAAAGGAACAAGAATAGCTATTGTCTTGGTCGCCACCAATTCTGATACAGTCATTGCTCCGGAACGACATACAACCACATCTGCCCATGCATAAGCTTCCGCCATATTTTCTATAAATGGCTCTATGCAAAGATTAGTGTTCGGATTGTTCTCATATGCCAGCTTCACAGTCTCTAAATGTTTGACTCCGGTCTGATGCCAGATATTTAACGGGGTTTTGATTCTGGTAATCGTTTCATTGATTTTTTGAGCGCCAAGTGAACCACCTAAAACAAGCAGATTATTTACCGACTCAGGTATGCTTTTTGGCTTTGGAGTGAATAAAATAGGGTTTCCAACGGTTACGGCGTTCATCGATAAATCAAACGTATTATCAAAAGCTTGGAGGCTTTGTCGAGCGAACTTTCCGAGCATTTTATTTGTAGTGCCAAGGACGGTATTTTGTTCATGAATAATCAAGGGCACAAAAAATATTTTTGCAACCATGCCTCCAATGCCTGAAGCATAGCCACCCATACCAACAACTCTGTCAGGTCGAAATCTGAGAAAGATCGAAATCGTTTCAATCAAACCAAGACATAGCAGGAAAAAAGCTTTCAATAGTGTTAAGAGGTTTTTTCCTCTTAAGCCACTGGTATGAACACGATGGAGTTGATAGCCATGCTTAGGTACAAGAGATTCTTCCATGCTGTTCCGACCGCCCAACCACTCAATATTAGCCCCTTGATTTGTCAGTTCCTTTGCAATTGCAAGTGCTGGAAAAATATGACCACCGGTTCCGCCAGCCATGATGAGAACTTTTTTAGACATACTTTTTTTGTTTTGAGTAGTTTGTTCTGTTTTCCATGTCGACTCTAAGAATAATAGCCAATGAAATGATTGTAAAAATCATTGAGGTTCCACCATAGCTTAGGAGCGGTAAGGTAAAGCCTTTAGGGGGTAGAAGCGCTAGGTTCATACCAATGTTGACAGTAACTTGCATAGCAAACCAGGTGCAAATACCAAAGACAACATAGGAGCTGTATTTTCTGCCTTTCTTCAATGCTAATTTAGCAATATTGAAACCTTTGGTCAATATATAGGCAAATGACAATAATACAAAAAGCATACCTAAAATTCCTAGCTCTTCGCCAATAACGGCAAAAATCATATCGGTGTGTCTTTCAGGCAACAAAGCGTATTTTTGAATGCCACCTCCCAGACCAGTTCCAAACCAATCACCCCTCGCAATTCCTATCACAGCTTGGTATGTTTGATGAACCTGAGTCCAATCTTCATAGAAAGATGTTAGTCGGTCCAAACGGTTAGGGTTTTCAGCTATGAATATTCCTACTACGACAAACAAACCTGAGGTAACTATACCGAGTTGCTTTAGATATGAACCAGCTGCAAAAAGCATCGCCAATGCCGTCAAAGAAATTATTAATAGGGCGCCGAAATCAGTTTCAAGTAACAGTAGAACATCGGCGATACCGATAATAGCTAAAGTTTTAAAAAAACCCTTCCAGGGGCTACGAACATCTTTTTCTTGGCGTATCAAAAATCCAGCCATAAAAAGTACCATCGATAGTTTCATGAGTTCTGAGGGTTGAAACTTAAAGTAAACTAAATTAATCCAACGAGAGGAGTTGTTTACTTTATGACCAATTGGCTCAGGAAAAAATACAACAACTAGAAGAACAAGAGTGACGATAAATAAAGGTATTGAATATTTTTGAAGAACTGAAATTGGGGTGTTGAGAATAACGAGACCTGCACTCAGACCCATGAAAATGAAAAGTGTTTGCTTGAAGAAGTATGAATAACTTTCAAAGTAGGCGAGTGAAGCCGAAAATGACATAATCCAGCCAAAAATAATCAAGGCAAAGATTGCAGATAGTAGTGACTTATCTGGCATTTGCCTAGTTCTCATGGTTCTGTCTGATAGCATCTTAAACTGTATTTTATACTTAATAAAGATAAGTTTAACTAGATATCCTCAAGGATAAAAGTTGAGCTTTAATTAAGTCTATATGGGATAATGCTCCATTTTTAAAATAAGCCAAGTACATGATTTCCACAGCCAATATCACCATGCAGTTTGGTGAAAAACCTTTATTTGAAAACATATCTGTTAAATTTCAGGATGGCAATCGTTATGGCTTGATTGGTGCCAATGGTTGTGGTAAATCAACTTTAATGAAAATATTAACGGCAGAGTTAAAGCCCACCCATGGTTCGGTCACCGTTGGCGCAGGGCAAAGGCTCGGTATTTTGTCACAGGATCAGTTCGCTTTTGAAAAATATCGTGTGGTTGATACTGTAATTATGGGACATAAGGAATTATGGAAGATAAAGGAAGAGAGAGACCGTATTTATGCTCTCCCCGAAATGACTGAGGAGGAGGGTATTAAAGTCGCAGAATTAGAAATGCAATTTGCAGAGATGGATGGCTATTCCGCAGAATCTTCAGCAAGTGAATTGTTGTTAGGTCTTGAAATTCCACTTGAACAGCATTATGGTTTGATGAATGAAATTGCACCTGGATGGAAATTACGAGTACTTTTGGCGCAAGCTCTTTTTTCTGACCCTGATGTACTCCTATTGGATGAACCAACAAATAACTTAGATATCAACTCAATTCGCTGGTTGGAGGGTATTTTAAGCACCCGCAAATCAACCATGGTGATTATTTCTCATGATCGTCATTTTTTGAATGGTGTTTGTACTCATATGGCAGATTTAGATTACGGGGCGTTGAATATTTTTCCTGGAAGCTACGATAATTTTATGATTGTGGCGACTGCTATTCAGGAAAGAATGCGCGCGGATAATGCCAAGAAAGAAGAAAAAATTAAGGATTTGAAGCACTTTGTATCTCGATTTTCAGCGAATGCATCGAAATCAAGGCAAGCGACTTCTAGGCTCAAGCAGCTCGACAAGATTGAGCTTGACGATATTAAGCCATCTTCGCGTGTGAGCCCCTACATTATTTTTAATCAGAATAGGGAATTATTTAGAAATGTTCTTGAGGTTCAAAACCTCAGCAAAAGCTTTGATGGCGTAGAGGTGTTAAAAGATATCAATCTCATGATAGAGACAGGTGAAAGGGTCGCAATCATTGGCCAAAACGGTATCGGTAAAACCACACTACTTAGAACCATATATGGAGAACTTGAGGCTGATAGCGGTAAAACCAAATGGAGCGAGAACGCCAATATTGGATATTATGCCCAAGATCATAATGCTGATTTCGATAGGGATATCAGTGTACTGGATTGGATGACTCAATTTAAAAATAAGAGTGACGATATACAGATGATGCGCTCTGTATTGGGCAAAATGCTTTTTGGCAAGGAAGATATAAAGAAATCAGTAAGGTCCCTTTCAGGTGGTGAGAAAGGTCGCATGATTATCGGCAGGCTGATGCTACAAAAACCAAACATTTTATTAATGGACGAACCAACAAACCACATGGATATGGAGTCTATTGAAGCGTTAAATCTTGCTCTTGACAATTACAAGGGAACACTAATATTTGTTAGCCACGATAGAGAGTTTGTTTCTTCATTGTCAACCAAAGTTGTTGAACTGAAAGAAGACGGTGCAAATTATTATTCTGGCAATTATGAAGACTACTTGTTGACTCAATTGTGAATTTAATTGCATGTTTCTATGAAATCTATTGATTATTAAAGTTTTAATTCAGTGGTTAAATAAGCTAAATATAGCGATTAAGCGTAAAATTTATCGAAATACATCTAGGATACTACATATATGTTTACTGGAATCATTCAGGCAAAAGGCAACATTAAAGAAATTCGTATGTTGAATAGGGGGGCTGTTTTTGTACTAAATTCCAGTTCACTAGACCTTTCTGACGTCTCTATAGGTGATAGCATTGCGGTCAATGGGGTGTGTTTAACGGTAACCCAGATTGATAAGAGTTCTTTTTCTACCGACGTATCCCAAGAAACCTTCAACTGCTCGACTTTTTCTCAATTAAAGCAAGGACAAAATATCAACTTAGAAAAGTCATTACGGCTTAATCAAGGCATTGATGGCCATCTTGTGAGTGGCCATGTTGATGGGGTTGGTGAGGTGGTCTCTTTGCGAGAAGAAGGAGAATGTAATCGCCTGAAAATCAAAATTGATAACGATCTTTCAAAATATATTGCTAAGAAGGGCTCGATTTGTATTGATGGTGTTAGTTTGACCGTTAACGCTGTTGAAGCTGATATTTTTGATGTTAATATAGTCCCCCATACTTTGTCATCAACTACCTTAGGTGAATTAGTTGAAGACTCTAGAGTTAATATAGAGATAGATATAATTGCTAGACATATTGAGCAATTCATTAACCATAAATCTAGTACAGGAGTCGATATTTCGACTCCTGAGTAAAAAAATGGGTACTGATAAATTCTTCACAAAAATAATAGAGATATGAAGGCTACAATTGAAGAAATCTTAGAAGACTATAAGCGAGGCAAGATGATTATCCTTATGGATGATGAAGGTCGAGAAAATGAAGGCGACTTATTGATTGCCGCTGAAAAAGTTACTAAAGAGGATATTAATTTTATGGCTACCCATGGTCGAGGATTGATATGCTTAACATTGACGCAAGAACGCTGTCAGCAGTTAAATCTTCCTTTAATGGTCTCCCAGAATAGTGATCCTGACTCAACAAACTTTACCGTTTCTATTGAGGCTGCTTCTGGTGTAACGACAGGCATTTCAGCTTCTGACAGAGCTAAAACTATTCTGGGTGCTGTAGCCAAAGATGCGAAACCAATTGATATTGTTCAGCCAGGACATGTTTTTCCATTAATGTCCCAACAAGGTGGAGTTCTGATACGTGCGGGCCATACTGAAGCGGGTTGTGATTTAGCTCGTTTAGCTGGTTTTGAGCCTGCATCAGTGATCGTTGAAATTTTAAATGATGATGGTTCCATGGCGAGAAGCGCAGATTTACTGAAATTTGGAAAAAAACATGAAATTAAGGTTGGCAACATCGCCGACTTGATTCATTATCGAGTTGAGAACGAAAAAACAGTTGAAAGAATCAGCCAGAAACCTTTCAACACTAAATATGGTAAGTTTAAACTTTATTCTTATCTCGATACCATCCATAACGATATCCATATTGCATTAGTGAAGGGATCTATTGGCGAGTCAAGTGAACCTTATGTCAGGGTTCATATGGAAAATATCTTTAAGGATGTTCTACAAGAGATTCAACGTGGATTTAGCATTAATAGTGCGCTGAAAATGATCTCTGAAGTAGAGAATGGGGTTTTCTTGCTTCTGCGTAAGCAGGACAACCAGGCTATCCTTGAAAATATCAACGATCAAAACTATCAAAGTAGTGATGACGGAAAAACATTTGGAATAGGTGCGCAAATACTGGCTGACTTGGGAGTTACAAACATGAAATCTTTAGGTAATCCTAGAAAGTGGCCTGGATTAGAAGGTTTTGGGATAACGATTACTGAATATATAAACATAAAGGAGTAAAAGAAATTGAAAACTACCGAAGGTGATTTAACTATTAGAGATAAAAAAATTGCACTCGTAGCTGCACGCTTTAACTCATTTATTGTCGAACATCTAATTAGTGGTTCAAAAGACACCTTGTTAAGTTCTGGCGCTGAAGAGAGTGATATCGAACTCTTTTATGTACCGGGAGCTTTTGAAATTCCTTTGGCTCTCAAAAAGATTGCCAGTAGCGGTAAATATGATGGTATTGTGGCCTTAGGAGCGGTAATACGCGGTGGAACCCCTCATTTTGAATATGTTGCTGGAGAGTGCGTGAAAGGTATAGCAAAAGCATCATTGGACTCAGAGGTACCTATCGCCTTCGGTGTCTTGACAGTTGATACAGTAGAGCAAGCGATTGAACGTGCTGGCGCTGATTCTGGAAATAAAGGTGCTGAAGCAGCAGAGAGCGTTATTAGAATGATAAATTTGCTTGAAAATCTGTGAAACCAATACAGTTTTCTCGAGAGAAAGTTTTGCAAGCCTTATGTCAGTGGTTAATTTCTGGTGGAGAAATATCACAAATAGAGCTGCAATTCCTTAATCATATAAGAAGTAAGACTTCTAAAAAGTTTTTTTCAAATTTATTTATAAATATTCCCAAAACCATATCACTTCTTGATGAGATTATTGAGCCCACATTAGATAGAAGTATTAGTGAGCTCGGACCGACTGAACGAGCTATTTTATATTTGGGAGCTTATGAGCTCAAATTTCATCCAGAGGTTCCTTACAAGGTTGTTATTAATGAGGCTATAAGATTATCTAAGCTTTATGGTGCGGAAGGTGCTTATAAATTGATTAATTCATCCTTGGATAAAATCGCTAAAGAAATTCGTAGAGTTGAGGTGAGCGATTAAAAAAATACTCACACTTGTCAAAATAATCCTTTCACCTTTAAAACTTAATTATCTAATATTGAGTTTTATCATAAGCAATTAAATGGTATTATTTCATTTCCACACAAGAAAACTACTTCAATTTATTAATTGGTTCTGGTGAACTTTTTTCTATAAAGAAAGTATTTATTTTTTTGTGGTTTTAGTAAGATGTGATTTTTTTTCAAATTATAAGGAGAGAAAATGAAAGGTCTTTATAAAAAAATTGGAGCCACGATTGTCGGTGCAATTGCTGCCGTTAATGTTATGGCTCTTGATGAGTTAAACGTTGCTTACTTTGAAGAGTGGCCTATGCCTTTTGAATATGCAAAACAAATTGGCGCATATGACGAAGCTTTAGGAATCCCAGTGAACTGGAAGGCATTTGGTACTGGTACCGCAATGTCAGCTGCAATGGCTTCAGGAGATATTGATATCTCAGTAAGTCAAGGCGTACCTCCATTTATTGTGGCTGCCTCTACAGGTCAAGATTTGCAAATTGTTGACGTGGCGGTTAGCTATGCTGACAATGATAACTGTGTTGTAGCTTCAGCTCTAGAAATTGATGCAAGTAATGCCTCTGAGTTAGCCGGATTAAAAGTTTCTGTACCAATCGGTACTGCCGCTCATTACGGTTACTTAAAGCAGATGGAACATTTCGGTGTTGATGTAGCTTCAATGGATGTTGTTGATATGGCTCCACCAGAGGGAGCTGCTGCTTTTGCTCAAGGAAGTGTTGACATGTTCTGTGGATGGGGTGGATCACTTCGCCGTGCCTTAGAACATGGTAATGTGCTTTTAACTGGCGCAGAGAAAGTGGCACTAGGTATCCTGGTTTGGGATGTGACTTCAACACCAGCACAATTTGCTAATGAAAATGCTGAGGTTTTAGCTACTTTCCTAGGAGTGACAGCCGCTGCTAACGCAATGTGGAATTCTGGTGGATTTACTTCGCTGATGCTTCCTCATATTGCCAGAGATGCTGGTATGGATGAAGATGCTACAGCTGACACCATGTCTACATTTGTTTTTCCATCAGTTAGTAACCAACTTTCAGAGGCATGGCTTGGTGGTAATGGACAAGCTTTCCTCAAGGGTGTAGCTGATGTGTTTGTTAATGCTGGTGAAATCCCAAGTGCACGTGATTCATATGCAGGTGCAGTTAATACGGATGGTTTGAATGCATTAGCAAGCCAATAAAATACTAAAATATCGGACTCAGATAAATGTCTGATATCTAAGTATCTGTTAGGCTTAAGGTGGCGCACTCAGTGTGCCACCTTTTTACTGAAAAAATCGTCGGAGATTGATTTGAAAGGATTATCAATTGAAAACATATCGATGCGTTTTGATTTGAAAGATGGTAAATCAATTCAAGCACTTAAAGATGTAACTTTGGAGATCGAAGAGGGACAGATTATTACCGTACTTGGACCATCGGGTTGCGGCAAAACCACACTCCTAAATATTATTGCAGGATTTTTAGCTCCTACTGAAGGACAAGTCATTCTCAACGATCAGACCGTTCTTGGACCCGGAGCTGAACGTGGTATGGTTTTCCAACAGGGGGCACTTTTTGAATGGATGAATGTGCGCTCAAATGTTGCTTTTGGACCAAGAATGAAAGGTATGCCAAAAGCAGATCAAAATGAAAAAGTTCAGCACCTCTTGGAAGTAGTCGGTCTTAGTGATTTTGAGGATAAAGCGGTTTATGAGCTTTCAGGTGGAATGCAGCAACGTGTCGCTTTAGCACGCTGTCTGGCAAACGATCCTGATGTCATTTTGATGGACGAACCTCTAGGTGCGCTGGATGCCCTAACACGTGAAAAAATGCAAGGTCTGGTGTTGAAGCTTTGGAAGGAAACAGGAAAGACAATTATGCTGATAACGCATTCTGTTGAGGAAGCAGTTTTACTTGGTGAGCGTCTACTTGTTTTGGCTCCAAGACCAGGAAGGATTCTCAAAGAATATAAACTTCCTTATGCTGAAATGGGTTCTGGTATGGATCTTCGAGAAGTCAAAAAATCTGAAGGTTATATCGAAACTCGAGATGAAATACTTTCCATTATCTGGGAGATGGAAGAAGAAATTATGGGTAGAGTGGAGAACAACTGATGGCCATTTTACTGATTTATATTATTGTTTTCGTTATCGCTTTTTATCTGGTGCATTTAGCCACAAAAATGATGACTGCTCAGAAGGACTATACAAGCCTTAAGACAGTAACATTTGGCGATGAAAGTGCTGTCTCACCCAACCGAGCTGCCTCGATTATCTCAGTTCTGGCTATTTTTATGATTTGGGGAGCATTTACGGGATCAAAATTGATACCATTTCATGCGCCAGGTCCTTTTATCGGTGAAACTAGTTTTACTTATAGTGCAATGAATGCTGCGGGTGATATCGATGATGCAAAGGTTATTGTCACTGTTTATGATATACAGGAAGGCAAAACACCCCCGAAAATGAAGATTGATCCAGGTGAGGGCTTTGCGAAAAACGACACCGCTAACATTGTAGCTTGGCGTAGTGGGTTAATTAAAGTGAAACGTAATGATGTTGGTGGTAAGGAAGATGGTTATAAAGTTATTGCTGTCAATGGTCAGGAAATTTCCCCTAGTTCGGAAGTTTTCATAGATGACGCTCGAATCTATATGACCGCTAAGGGAACGCTGAGCTTTACTCCAGAAAAGGGTTGGCAAATGCAACCAATCTGGCTACCTTCACCTGAAGCTGTTTGGTCGAGATTAGTTCTAGTAGCCTCTGAAGGGTATAAAACATTTACCTTGATGGAGCATCTTGGTTGGTCGCTTATTCGAGTAGTTGTGGGTTTTTTGGCGGGGGCTCTTATCGGTATTCCGCTTGGTTACGCGATGGGACTTTCAAGCTGGTTTCGTGGATGGTTTGATCCAATCGTAGAATTTATGCGTCCAGTTCCGCCGTTAGCGCTTATTCCACTGGTCATTATTTGGTTCGGGATTGGTGAACAGGGCAAGATAATTCTACTTTTCCTCGCATCGCTCTGGATTATGACAATTTCTGCCAGGGCAGGCGTTTCTGGAGTCAATATCAGTAAAATTCATGCTGCTTATTCTCTTGGCGCATCAAGGCGGCAAATTATGAGATTGGTAATTGTTCCTAATAGTCTGCCTGAGATATTTACTGGTGCTCGCGTTTCTATGGGGGTTTGTTGGGGTACTGTTGTCGCAGCAGAACTTGTTGCAGCTCAAAAGGGTGCAGGTATGATGATAATCAATGCTTCAAAATTTCAAATGACCGACCTCGTTATTATGGGCATCATTCTGATTGGAGTGATAGGTTATGCCATAGATATTCTCGTGCGTATTGCAGAAAATTATCTGGTGCCCTGGAAAGGCAAATAGTCTTAAAGTTCTTGGTTTTTTAGTTTTACGTCAATTATGTCAAATACATTGCCTAAAAAGGCACAAGTCGTAATTATTGGTGGAGGTGTTATTGGCTGCTCGGTGGCTTACCATCTCGCCAAGCTTGGCCATACCGATATTGTCCTTTTAGAGCGAAAAAAACTTACCTCTGGAACCACTTGGCATGCCGCAGGACTTGTAGGTCAAATGCGCTCATCTCTGAACCTAACTCAAATGGTTAAGTACTCGGGAAATCTATATGAGACATTAGAATCTGAAACAGGTATGGCAACAGGTTATCGTCTGTCTCTTATACACATCTGACGCTGCCGACGAAGGCTTAGGTGTAGATCTCGGTGGTCGCCGTATC
>CAXDLF010000039.1:0-11247 GCA_963989885.1 uncultured Gammaproteobacteria bacterium | reverse complement strand
GAGTTGTTCCTATACCAGGTGCAAGTGCGCTAATTGCCGCTTTATCTGCTTCAGGATTAGCAAGTGGCAGCTTCACTTTTTTAGGTTTTTTGCCGAGCAAGAAAACTGCAAGAATAAAGCTACTAAAAACACTTCTTTATCAAACTAAGACGAGTATTTTTTACGAATCTCCTAAACGTATATTAGCGACCTTAACTGACATGCATGCAATATTTGGAAGTAGTCGAGAAGTTTGTCTTGCTAAAGAGTTAACTAAAGTATTTGAAACAATACGGACAGACTCAATTCCAAATCTAATTGACTACCTTACTGCTGAAGAAAACAATCAGAAGGGGGAATTTGTGATATTGATTTCAGCAAATGATAAAATCGATATAGTAGATGCTGAGAGCCGATTGGACTCTCTGTTGCCCATTCTTTGTGCTGAAATGGGTGCATCAAAAGCAGCTAAACTAGCAGCTAAAATTACTGGCGTTGACAAAAAAATATGCTACAAGAAGGCTATAGATTTATGAGTAACTTTTACAAACACCACATTTTTTTCTGTAACAATATTCGGACAAATGGCAAGCAATGCTGTTCACAAAATGGCGCCAAAAAGCTCTATCGTTATGCCAAGGATCGCTGTCGTGAGAATTTGATGTTAGGTGAGGGACGTTTCGGTGTCAGCGAGTCACGTTGCCTAGGAAGATGTGAACATGGCCCCGTTGCTGTGGTTTATCCGGACGACGTTTGGTACCAGTATATTGATGAAGAGGACGTTGATGAGATTATTGAGTCACACTTGATGGGTGACAAAAAAGTCGAGCGTCTTATCATCAAATAGACAGATAAAGATTTCAAGAAGGAAGATTACAATAAACGCATGCTCTGTAATATGTAAGGATATAGATTACTGGCCATAATGCTCACACCCAAAGTGTTCGGGTGTTTGGAGTCGTTTTGCAGATAATCTCTTTTAAGTGCAACACCCTCGAGCAAGAATGGCATAAAAATCAGGTCATGCTCTTCAGCCAGTTCTTTATAAATTAGATCAAATTTTTGCTGATAGTTTTTACCCATACTGTCAGGCGAACGCATTCCGGCAAGTATAACTTTTGAACCGTTTTGAAGCATTTTTTCAATCATTTTATTAAGGTTTTGTTTGGTTAGTTTAGGATCTATGCCTCTTAACATGTCATTGGCGCCAAGACATAAAATCACAATATCTGGTTTATCTGAAAGAGACCAATCTAATCTAGCTAAACCATTACTTGAAGTGTTTCCAGAGACACTGGCATTAATGATTTGAACTTTAGATTCCCCAACGTTGAACATGGAAGACAATACCGAAGATAAATTTTCATTTTGACTTAAGCCATAACCCGCCATCAGACTGTCACCATAGAGCATAATTTTGATTTGATTTGAAGCGAGGACGCTGAAGGACATTGTAGATAATAAAAATAAACAGAATAACGACTGAAGCGTCTTATTTTTTGAGATAATCATCGGCTGTTTATTATAGAGTATTTCCAGAAATGACTGCAGCTATAGAGTTTACCAATGTCTCGTTAGGATATGGTTTGGATGATGAGCTGATAAAAGTATTAAAGAATATTAGTTTTTCAGTCGATTCCGACGAAGCCGTATCTATTGTCGGTCCAAGTGGTTCTGGCAAAACCTCCATTATTATGCTTGCAGCGGGATTAGAGAAATCATCAGAAGGCTCTATCAAGATCCAAGATCAGGAGATTACTGATCTTAAAGAAAATGAGTTGTCGCAAATAAGGCGGCAAAATATTGGCGTTGTATTTCAGTCCTTTTATTTAATTCCAAACCTAACTGCCATTGAAAATGTCTTGCTTTCACTAGAGGCAAACCAAAAATATAATTTAGATAGTGAGGCCGAAGCTTTACTGAAAGAGTTTGGCCTCTCTCATCGAATAAACCATTTACCAAGCGAACTTTCTGGGGGAGAGCAACAGAGGGTTGCCATTGCACGCGCCTTGATTAACAAGCCTAAAATCATTTTAGCGGATGAGCCAACTGGAAACCTAGATGATGAAAACTCCCAAGCAATGATGAAACTGCTTTCTGATTATTCGAAGAAAAGTAAAACCTCACTTGTTCTAGTTACACATGATATTTCTTTGGCTCAACGATGTGATCGGATTATTGAATTAAGGGATGGAAGCATTGTTTAATTATCAACAACTTTCCTTTATCCATCGTTACGCTTTGAGGGACATAAGGCGAAGCCATAAGAAACTCTGGGTCATTAGTACAACGCTATTTATTAGTTTACTTCTTCTCTCCCTTACCTTTTCCGTCAAACAATCCATGAGTGATGAAATTCAAGCCAATTCAAAAGAACTACTTGGCGGCGATATTCAAATCAGCAGTGGCATCGATCCTTTATCAAGCAACATTATTGAGGTGTTATCCCAGTTGGGACAAGTGAGCGAAAGAGTTGAGCTTGGGACAATGTTAACAAAACCAGGCGATGCCCCAGTTTTTACTGCTTTGCGTGCAGTTGATGGTCAATATCCACTTTATGGCGTTATGCAAACCATGCCCAAAGATGCTGCTCAAAAACTGTTCTTAGCTACTGGTAAACCCACGGTTTTAATTAATGAAAATATTCAAAACCAACTACAGCTACAGCTCGGTGACGATGTAAAAATTATGGGACAAGATTTTGCAGTTGGTGGGGTTATTTCTTCAGTGCCAGATATTGCTGAGAGCGCAGTTTTTGGAGAATTTGCAATCATCAATAAACAACAATTTGATAACTTCAATCTCAAGACTGGTGGCAGTTTTTTAGATCATGAGTATCATCTGAAAATAAATCCAGATGAAGATTCTGAAAGAATAATTAATCAGATTGAGTCACTCTTTGCTGAGGATAAAACTGTTGAAACTAGATTACCTCAAGATAGCGGTCAAAGTCTTAGACGCACAATAGACAATTTCTCAAACTTCTTAAATTTGGTCTCTGTAAGCGCGATGATTATTGCGGGTATCGGAATTAGCAACACTTTATTGTCCTTTGTTAATCAAAGAAATATATCTATAGCTGTCAAAAAATCACTGGGCTTTTCCTCAAAAGTAATCCAATTGATATATTTTTACGAAATCATTCTGATACTACTTGCTACTTCAATTTTGGCCTACCTTATTGGTTTATTGAGTCCGATATTAGCAAACAGTTTTATTCCTAAGGCTTATGGCATAGAGCTGCAACCAGCTTTCAGTTTGATTAGCTACCTGAATATTGCTTTTATCGGGCTGTTGGTTGTTTTAATTTTTTCAATACCGTCACTCTACTCAATCAGTTCAATTAAGGCGGTCGCCCTATTTCGCAACACTTTTCAACCTGTAAATCTTCATTTTTCAACCAAGAATATTTTTTATTTATTTGTCTTGACAGCTGTTTTAGTTGTTTATTTTGTTTTTCAAACGCAGCAGCATTTTTTTACATTAATGTATTTCCTTGCATTTTTCGCAACTATATTTATTTTTTATGCAGTGTCAAGATTGTTGATATTCTTTTTGAAGAGATTATTTAGTTTTTCGAGCAATAGCTATAAGATTGCATATAGAAATATTGTAGCTAAAAAATCACTAGCTCCTATTATGACAATCTCTCTAGGGATTGGTCTGACCTTACTTTTAACCATTAGTTTTGTAGCCAATAATTTAAAAACAGAAATCTCACAAAGCATTCCTTCTATTGCGCCTGACATGTTTTTTGTCAGTATAAACAAAGATGAGAAAAATGACTTGGAGAATCTTATTAGAAAATTAGATCCTGAAGTTGAGCTTGAATTCATGCCGATGGCGGGTGCCTCGTTTGTTTCACTTAATGGTATTCCAATTGAGACTATCGTTTCCCCAGATAATCGATCTTCTTGGATTGTTCAGGGTGACAGGAGAATATCTTGGTTGGCAAAACCTCCAAAAGACAACCCAATAGTTAAAGGGGAATGGTGGGATTCCGGAGTTTCTGATGAATTGTTTATCTCGATGGATAGTAGAGCGGCATTTGATTTGGGAATGAAGATTGGTGACAAAATCACACTCAATATTCTGGGTAGAGATGTTACTGGTGTTGTCAAGAATTTTAGGAAAGTGGATTATCGTGACATTTCTATTAATTTTGCAATTATTATTAATCAAGCTTTTGCCAATAAGCTTCCATTTGAATATGTTGGAACGCTTAAGTCTGATTTATCAACTGATGAAATTCAATCGAAGGTTGTCAAACAATTCCCAAATATTTCAGCTATCAAGATTGATAGGATTCTATCCAAAATCAGTGAAGTTTTGAATAAAATTTTTATAGCAGTGACTGGCATATCTTTGATTGTCATTGTCATTGGACTTATTGTCATTGTTAGTGCTGTATTGGTTCAAACTACATTTAGAAAATACAACAATCTAATTTATAAAATATTGGGTGTAAATTTTCCAACCATACTAAAGGCCATGACTTTAGAGTTTGTTATTATCTATTTAACTTTAATCTTTTTTGCCATAGCTGTCGCTGTTTCAGGATCGTATTATGTCGTTGAAAATACATTAGGTTTGGATTGGACATTTGACTTTTTATTAACGCTTTGGATCGTAGTAGCAACAGCTATAGTTGCGTTTATTCTAATAGTTATTGCCAATAGGAAAATTTTTAGCCCAAAGGTTTATCCTCTTATTAGGAACGAGTAATTTTCAAATAAGTTGACTTCAATATTATTTATATGAGAGAGGAAAGCTTTTGATATAAATTGGCTACTTTTTCCTCTAAATCTAAAATCTTCGTATTGTTTTCAATAATATCAGTTGGCAGGTGATTATTCAGTTGAAGGCGCTGTTCTCGGCTAGCTTGTGCTAGCAGCATAGCCTCCGCTTTTGATTGATTAATTTTTTCCCTAGTCATGAGCCGATTGATTTGATTGTCAACTTCACAATCAACTACAATCGCTCTGTCAAATGGCTTCCAAAGGTTTTTTTCGACTAAAAGTGGCACTACTGTAATAACGATACCATGTGTGTAAGCATCCATAGCGGCTTGCATTTTTTGTAAAATTTTTGGATGAAGGACTTGCTCAATAAGTGCTCGATTGCGCCCTTTTTTGAATAGCTCATCTCTCAAATATTTGCGGTTAAGGCTTCCATCATTTGACAAAATAGAATTGCCAAAATTTTCTATTAATTCGTTAAGACCGGCAGTGCCAGGTTCTACCACTTCCCTTGCAATAACATCTAAATCAATGATAAAGCAACCGTGGTCTTCTAAAAGGGCGCTGACTTGACTTTTCCCTGAAGCAATACCTCCGGTAAGAGCAACTTTAAGATTTGACTTGGCCATTTAAGGCACAACTTTAATAAAAGACATCATCGAATTTTATATTGAAAACCTAGTTGATGAAATGTGAATAATATTAATCAATTTGTTATTTGGAAGTTTGTCTTGACTTTTTATTAAAATATTTCGATAATAGTCGCTCTTTTGGTTATGTAGCTCAGCTGGTTAGAGCACAGCATTCATAATGCTGGGGTCGGTGGTTCAAGTCCACCCATAACCACCACGTATAACAAGGTTTTCAGGGGATTAAAGATATCTGAATTTAGCAATGTGCTACATATGTGCTACAATTGGATTAAGCAAAACCCCCCTGTAAACCCTATCTCTAGATAGTTATTTACTATCAATCAACCATCAAACTAAATATCTATGTAATATAAATATACTATTTATGTAGGAAAATCAATGACTTACAAGAACATTAGTTTCCTGTTGATAAAGATTAGATAAATATCCACCCTCCTTCGCATATTTATTCACACTTTGACCCCCCAGGGGGAGGCTCATTGCTCTTGGCTATACATTAATATAACCTCCCTCACACATCAAACGGAATTTGGGCTTTTTGAGTGCCATTCATCGTGTATGATTTTTTACTATTTGGAATTAATATGGAACGTGTAGATTTATCAAATTCAACTAACTTAAGTAGAATTATTTACGGCATGTGGCGATTAGCAGATGACACTGACACCTCCATTAAACATATTGATGACAAAATAAATTCATGCCTAGACCAAGGCATTACGACATTTGATCAAGCTGCAGTCTATGGTTCATATCATTCTGAAGCATTATTTGGAAATGTTATTAAAGCAAATCCAGGATTAAGAAATAGGATTGAAATTGTCACCAAGTGTGGCATTGTTAATCCATCTGAGCGATATTCAAATATATCAGTTAGTCATTATGACACCTCTAGAGAGCATATCAATGACTCTGTTGAAATGTCATTAAAAAACATGTCAACAGACTATATAGATTTATTATTGATTCATCGACAAAACCCTTTTATGGATCATAATGAAACTGGCAGGGCACTTGATGATATCGTTTCTTCTGGAAAGGTTCGAGCTGTAGGTGTCTCTAACTTTAAGCCTTGTGATTGGAATTTATTACAATCGGCAATGAAAACTCAGTTAGTCACAAATCAAATAGAGCTTTCTTTAACTGCAAACGATGCTTTTACAAATGGTGATTTAGCTTTTCATCAGGAGCGATCTACACCGGTAATGGCGTGGTCACCTCTTGGTGGTGGCAAGCTAATCACAGATGATGGTTCTCTTGGAAAAGTTATTGATAAAACTGCAACGAAGCAAAATGTTGATAGGGCAGCAGTTGCAGTAGCATGGCTCTTAGCTCATCCTGCGAAGATTTGCCCGGTGATGGGTACAAATAATCTAGAAAGGATAGCCAAAATTTCAGATGCTATGAGCTTTAATATGGATCTCGAAACTTGGTTTGAATTATATACTGCTACATTTAATACAGGTGAGATGCCATGGCGACTTCCGTGATTTAGATTACTAAGGTTGGTAAAATCACCACCCTCCTTCACACATCAAACGAAATTTGGACTTTCTAGTATTTATCTAACTCGTTAGCGTTGTAGAGCGTCAGTGCTACTATGCTGTAATATTCATAGGTATTATCTATCGCAAATTGTAACCACCTCTTTGCTTCTGATAAATCCTTCTCAATACCACTACCGATAATATAAGAAGCACCAACAGCAAATTGAGCAGGAGCATAACCAAGTTCGGCAGATGCCAACCAGTTCTCAAAGGCTGATTCATCACTCTGGACTACCCACAAACCCTCAGTTTTATACATCACCCCTAACTCGTAGAGTGCTTTTGGATGTCCTTGTTCTGCCTGTTCAACAATCAATAGAAGTTCTTCATAGGCTTTATCTTTCTCACCTGCTTCCGCATAAGCGATGGCTTCATCTAAATCCGCTCTAGCTATCTCGGGTATAGCTATTCCAATGAATAACAGAATATGAAAGAAGCAGGCTAGGAGAAAGGTTCTTACTGTCATAATCAATTTTTAGGAGAAGTTGATTAACCCTTAGTTTAGACGTTGAAAATGAATCCCAAATGTTGAATATGTGTAGATTAGGTGAAGTATTATTTAAGCAATAGGGTATGGCTAAATATATAAAGGTGTATGAAAAATAGTGTGGGAAAGATTAAGAATAACCTTGAAAATTAATCCTATTTAGTCAATTAAGAGGGGTTTTATTGACTCCGCTACTATGAATTTCAATCCTATTTCAGAAAATAACCCTGAAATCCAACACGGAGAAATCAATTTATTTCACATTTGAAGTCTTCAGGTCTTTTTTGTACTGCTTTTTCTTTTGCTTGGTATTTTTATATTTGGGATTGACGCCCTGAATAAAATACTTTAGAGGTTCTTGGTCAATTGCTAGATGAGTAAATCTGAATTGATTTTTTGTAAGGTCAAAAAAATCATCAACAGGTAACCATGTTAAGGCATAAAGGCTGGGTACTTTATAGCCACCATAACTCATACCGCCAAAAGCATTCGTTGCAATAAAGCCCTTTTGCTCAAGTTCATCTCTTGCAGCGTACATTGTCTGACTAGATTTAAAGAAAGTTTTATAAAAAGAATGGGTGATAATTAAATCACCATTGTTATTTCCTTTGTATTGGGTCGCTAATAGCACTAACAACTTTACAGAGTTTCCACGTAAAGACATAAATGCTGGAGTATGTATAACATATCGAGGAATATTTGCAAAATTATCGCTTCCCCTGAACTTCTTCTTGAACTTATTCTTTCTCATTCTTGCTTTGTTTCACCTGTGTGATTAAAAGTATTTTCTTCCAGATATTTATTAACTGCAAATTTGCTGTACCTGACAATTTTGCCCATTTTTATATATGGAATTTTTACTCCAGTTCCTGTATATCTTGAGTTTGCTAATGACTTAGGGTCTAGACCTAAATATTTAGCAATTTCTTTAGTTGAAAGCAGTTCATCCGCTTCTCCGTATGCATCTGTTAGTTTCATTACTTCTCCTTATATGGATTAATATATGCCTCATTAATATGAGGCGGTTCTTAGAACAAGGAAATACGTTATTCTATAAGAGGATTATCCCTTATTAATGGCGTTAAATTACTTATAGAGATTAAAATAGTATGTAGTTAAATACCTATATAAAAGGAAATCTATGGGGATTTTATGGGGGATTGGGGGATTTAAATAAAAATGCTAGTAAAGCGGGTGTTTCCCTAAATATTCTCTACGAATTGTGTCAGGTTTTAACTTAATTTTATGCTTTATTTCCAGTTCAGAGGACACGCAATTTGAGATATGAGAGCGAGTAGCGTCATTATCTTCTGTAATTATCTTTCTTGCTATTGTATTTACAAGATATTGTTGATTTTTAGTTCGTGGACGAGAATTGTTTTCACTATTTGAAGCAAGTGTTTGCTTTAATATACGTTCCTCAATTGCCCAAAGAATAAAAGTCTTGGTATTAATATGCATCTTTGGAAATCTTCTTCTTAACCGACTGTTTTCATGTTGACGGAAACATACTAAATTTAACGACCTTAATTTTGTATCAAACAAATCGCTCTCTTTTTTTATTTTGTATAAGTCTTCATGAAGTAAATCGGAAAGGGTGGGATTAACCCCAAGAAGAATTAAAAGACATTCGTTATAGGTTAGTCGTGAGTACGTTAATTTACTTTCCCATTCGTATCTTGTATCTCTTTGTTTTAATGAAACATTCATTTCTTGATAACTGTAATCAAGTGTATTCTCATTCAATAGAGTTTCTAAGGCTTGTAAATTGAAAATTTCTCTCTTTGCTTTTTCCTTAATTTCTTCAGAAACGTTAGTGATATTTATTGGGCTTTGAATATAAGCACCATCTTTATCTTTTATCAAAAGTTTTATATGGTCAGTCTGCCCACTTAAATCAGGCATCATGGTATTTATTTTGTGGACTAAAGCATTCTTCATGCGAGAAACATCTTCCCTGAATCTCTCAGCATTTCTATCGTAAAAAAGGGTGTATCCTAATTCAGCCATTAATGTGACTCCATAATTCATCTGTAATTCTCTGCATTGGTTCACGAAGACGTTCCATATCAGTAATGATATAACTGGCAGTAACATCTCTTGGGTCTTTATGGTTGAGAAGTCGCTTTAATGAGTAAGGTGGAATACCTTCTAAGCCTTCGGCAGTGGTAATAAAAGTTCTTCTTAGGTCATGATTTGTAAAATAAATGCCGGTAATTTGTCTTGCCTTTTCCAATTGCTTCTTGGGAGTATCAATATGTGAATTTGGTTCTAATCCTTGAAAGATGTAAGGATTATTGGTGTCATCTTTACGCCTCTTTAATATGCCTAATAATATGTCTGTTAAAGGAAGTGAATGTGTTTCGTGGTTCTTAGTGTCTTCAATGGTTAATGAGTGGTTGTTGAAGTCAATATTCTCCCATTTAAGGGTCGTAGCTTCATTCCTTCTTAAACCTGTAAACAGAATAAAGATAAACAAATCTCGACAAACCTCAGAACTGTTTGGCTGCTTCTCATTCAACTCATGGTTTGGAAGATGCATAACTCCTTCATACCATCTTCTTAACTCATAATTCTTAACGATGCCCTGTCGTCTTTTCTCTTTATTCCATGCTTTATTGTGAGTTATTCTTTGTGTTGGATTGTGAAGAAAAAGTGGTTCACTTCTTTCATCTTCATACTGACCAATAGCATAGTTAAATAAAGCACGAACCACACGCATTACATAGTTTGCTCGAGTAGGTGATGCTTGGAAACCAACATTACCCCATGTAATATCTCGATGTCTTTTTTCAACCATATCTCGTGTGATGTCAGATAAAGGCTTATCTACCCAATCACTTAGGTATTTAAAAGCACCCTTGTAGCCTTTAATAGTACTATCTTCAAGGTTTGTTCCACGACTAAGAATATAATCATTAAGAACCTTTCTAAGGGTTATATGTTTTTTTCCAATTGCTTCACGCTTTAAATTATTAGGATTAATCCCCCTGGCGATCTGTCTTAATAAATCAGTTGCAATATCTCTTGCTTGTTGGATTGTTACCGTAGGGTATCTTCCAACTGTAGTTTTAATAACTCTATGGTTTACATCTCTTTTTTGTACAAAAAAGGTAATAGTGCCTTTTTTTGAAATTCTGAGTGATAGACCAGTAACTAAATCATCATGATAAACGGGTCTTTCATTTCCAATGGGGATGGGAATCTCTTCAAGAGCCTTTTTATTGAACCTAATTATGTTCTTTTTCCTAGCCATAAACCTATAATGTGCTACATATGTGCTACAATGTATGATTATATATTAGGTTTTTAGATGATTTTATATGGTTAGCACCTAAGAATATAAACCTTATATAATAGTATTATACGGTATATTATGGGTTTAAAATGGCTTAAAATGATAACTTCAAGTACAATATTCATAATGCTGGGGTCGGTGGTTCAAGTCCACCCATAACCACCATATCCCATAAGGCTTTCAGCGATTTCACTTAAATCAAAATATTGCTCCAGTACACACTCAGTACACAATAGGACTAAAAAACACCCCTTTTCTACACCTCGCTTAAGTCCAAATAATTAGATAAATAATAATAGTTAAATAACTAGAGACTAGTAACCGTTGGTTTGAGGTGTATATAACCGATGGTTTAGATAAATACTATGAAAAAAATACCATCTCTCGGATATATATCCACACTTTGAAGGTACGGGGGGAGTCCCTCTCGACATCGGAGATAGATATATACACCCTCCCTCACACATCAAACGGAATTTGGACCTGTCTCTTATACACATCTCCGAGCCCACGAGACCGAGGCTGATCGCGTATGCCGTCTTCT
>CAXDLF010000038.1:0-11764 GCA_963989885.1 uncultured Gammaproteobacteria bacterium | reverse complement strand
ATGATACGGCGACCACCGAGATCTACACCTAAGCCTTCGTCGGCAGCGTCAGATGTGTATAAGAGACAGCTTTAATAGATGCTAAAGAATGCGACTCTATCCTTTTGGGGGCTGTTGGCGGACACCAGTGGGAATCACTGGAAAGAGAACTAAGGCCGGAGAGAGGTTTATTAGGGATACGTGCTGAGTTGGATCTATTTTCTAATTTAAGACCAGCGATTCTCTACCCGCAACTTGCGAATGCTTCAACTCTAAAAAATGAAGTTGTTTCTGGCCTTGATTTGATGATTGTTAGAGAGCTTGTGGGCGGTATCTATTTTGGTCAACCGCGCGGTGTTGAGATCAAAGATGGAGAACGCTTTGGCTTTAATTCAGCAAATTATTTTGAGTCAGAAATAGCACGAATCGGGCACTCTGCTTTTCAAATAGCTCAAAAAAGAGATAAACGAGTATGCTCTATAGATAAGGCCAACGTACTAGAAGTCTGTGAACTATGGAGGGAAGTTATGGAAGAAGTTTCCAAGGATTATCCTGATGTTGAACTTTCACATATGTATGTTGATAACGCTGCAATGCAACTCGTAAGAGCTCCAAAACAGTTTGATGTTATGGTAACTAGTAATCTCTTTGGTGATATATTGTCGGATTGCGCCGCCATGCTGACTGGCTCGATTGGAATGCTTCCATCTGCTTCACTAAATGAAAAAAATTACGGTATGTACGAGCCTATTCATGGCTCCGCACCTGATATTGCTGGAAAGGATATTGCCAATCCTTTAGCAACTATACTTTCGGTTTCAATGATGTTACGATATTCACTCAATCAAGCACCGCTAGCTGACAAAATTAATGCTGCAGTTAATGTGGTTCTTGATCAAGGCTATAGAACGAAAGACATCTCTGCCGAAGGAGACACGATAGTTGGTACCGAGGCAATGGGTGATCTAATTGTCGATGCGATCGAGTAGATTCGTTAAAAACAAGTAAATTTTTTTTATGTAGTACAGGTCATTTCATGTCCGCAACATGATGGTGACTTTATCTTTCCATGCTCATTTGGACATTTTGAAATTTGGACTTCGGTACCGTCATCTAGCGAAAGTATGTCATCTACTAAAGGTGCATCACAGTGAGCACAGGTTGCATTAACTGCCATTCCACATTCATTACATTCATATGTTGCCATAAATTTCTCCATGATTTTTAATTCATACTAACAGAATAGAATCAACATATCAACGGTAGAAAAATTACGGTTATAACAATCTAATAGAGAACAGCCTCGTTATCAATAGAGCGCCACAAATACCAGCAAGCAACAGTACGATAGGGTTTCCAGCGATTAGAAATATCAATTACCTGTTCAATACGCAAAGGAATTCCATCAACACAATAGTGTTGGTTAATTGCCTTCAGGATTCCCAGATCTTTAAGTGGAAAGATGTCTTTTTCTAGTAAATAGAACATGCCAAACATTTCTGCTGTCCATGGTCCAACACCTTTGATACTGGTAAGTTCCTTATAAACATTTGAGTAGTCTCGGCCTTGCCAGTATGATTCATCAACAATATTGTGGGATTGAAAATGTTCAGCTATGTTAAGTATATATTGTGCTTTTTGTTTGGAAAGTCCACAAGATCTTAAGTTTTCAAAGCCAGTCAAGAGAACATTGTCAGGCTTGATATCGTCTAATAAATGAATTATTTTCTTCCAAATACTAGCTGCAGCTTTGACTGATATCTGTTGGCCAACTATTGAACGCATCAAGGTTTCCAGTGCATCACCGCGTGTAATGAGAGTCGTTTTACTATATTTATTGATTAATCCACCCAATATTGAATCGATATTACTCAAATAATCAATTGATTCTTGCCAATATTCGGGTTTTTTCATAAAAAAATCAAAAAAAATGATAAAAAATATCAAAAAAATAGAAATTTAGGCCAAAAATGACAGTTTTTTTACAAAAAGTTGCTAAATTAAATCTTTTTTTAAGTTCAAAATTTTTGCCATATTTTGTTTAATATATTGTATCTGATTATTAGAACAATGCACATCGTCGTATAATCTCACAGAGTCTTTATAACAATAAAACATCCAGAGGAAATTTTATGAGCAACAAAAGAAAAGTTACATTTATTGGTCTTGGCACGATGGGCTACCCTATGGCTGGCCACTTATCTAAATCGGGTCTAGTCAATTTAAAAGTTTTTAACCGTACAACGGTAAAAGCGTTGAAATGGAATGAAGAATTTGAAGGTGAAGTTTCTACCTCATTAGAACAAGCTGTTTCTGAAGCTGATGTTGTTGTTACTTGTACAGGCAGAGATGAGGATATGATGGAAATAGTCTTTGCTGATGACGGATTATATCCCCACCTCAAAGAAGGAGCTATTTTTATCGATCACACGACTACATCATTTAAGTTAGCTAAACATTTAAATGAGTCTTTGCAAGTAAAAAATGTTGAATTTATTGATGCACCAGTGAGCGGAGGCGAGGCTGGTGCTGTCAACGGCATATTAAGTGTTATGGCAGGTGGAGACCAAAGTGTTTTAGAAGCATCTGAATCGTTGATTAGAACTTACTCGAAAAATATCACACATATGGGGCAGTCTGGTTCAGGTCAGTTAGCAAAAATGGTAAATCAAATCTGTATCGCCGGGTTATTGCAAGGCTTGTCCGAAGGTTTGTTATTTGCAGAATCTGAAAATATTGATATGAAAAGTTTACTCTCAGCAATCTCTGGTGGTGCAGCTCAGTCGTGGCAAATGGATAATCGCGCAAAGACAATGCATCAAAGGAAATTCGACTTTGGGTTTGCTATTAAGTGGATGGTTAAAGATTTGGGCTATTGCATTGAACAAGCTAAATCAAATAATTCAGACTTAGGTTTTACAAAAGAAGTCTATGAGCGTTACGTTAGTTTGATGGATAAAGGCCATGCATTCAGCGATACTTCGGCCTTAATGATGTTTAATGAATTAAAAAATTAAACTTAAGCTGTGACTTCAAAATAAGAGGTCAAAGGTAAATAAACATGATTAATGCTTCACTTACAAGACATTCATTAGAAGATTTCAATCAAAATGGTTTTTTGATTTTAGATGAATTTATTGAATTACGATTTCTAGATAAATTAAAAGATAGAATTGAGCCCCTTTTTAAAGGGGAGTTTGAAACTGGCATTGAGCCAGATGAATGGAATTGGAAATATGGAAGAGATCCAAATGACGTAACACGTCAGATTTGTAATGCATGGAAATCAGACAATCTTATTAAAAAAATTGTTTGTAACCCCACTATTGGTGAATGTGTTTCAAAGCTGATGGGTTGGAAGGGTACTAGATTGTTGCAGGATAACGTCTTGTGGAAACCGCCTCTAGGAAAGTCATTATTATTCCATCAGGATGCGTCATATGATGACTGGATTACACCTCAGACAATGGTTACATGTTGGATGCCACTAGATGATACTTCAATAGAAACTGGCACTTTAGAATATGTAATTGGTTCGCACAAATGGGATTTGTGTCCACCCTCGGGAACGTTCCATGCCCCAGAAGATTATAAAAAAGAATTGAAAATGTATGCAAAAAATAATAATAAAATTTTGGATATAGTTAAGATCAAAATTCCTGCAGGCGGAGTTTCCTTTCATCACGGTTTAACATGGCATGGATCAGGCGTCAATAAGTCGCCAAATGATCGAAGAGCTTTGGTGGCGCACTGTGTGCCCCATGACGCTAAATTTCATCCTATCAATTGTGGTGGTACAGGAAGAATATATAGAAAGTACAAAATGAACGATACTGATGAGTTAAATGATAGTTTTTTCCCTCTCTTATGGCAGAACAAACAATAATTTGATTTTTTTCTAAATATTAGGCTTATTTTTCTTTGGTATTGGGAAAACAGAAAAAGACATTAGTTATTTGCAAATGAGTCAGAGTTTGTAAATAATGAACTGCTAGCCATTCAACCAATGGCATAATGTCGCTTATGCGAAAGAACCCAAAAGTCACTAACGTCCACACTGTCGCTCGAAGTCATGTCTTCAATGTTGAGTCTATGGATGTGGAATTTTCAAATGGTACGAAGAGAACTTATGAGCGACTCAATCCAAAAGGCAATGGCGCAGTTCTTGTAGTGCCAATGTTGGATAACGATACCGTGTTGATGATCTATGAGTTCTCTGCCGGCACTGAATGTTATGAGCTGGGCCTGACAAAAGGCAAGATAGATAAAGGTGAAACCCCTATTGAAGCTGCATCAAGAGAGCTCAAAGAAGAGATTGGTTATGGGGCTAATAAGTTTACTTTCCTTAAAACCATTACCTTAGCTCCAGGTTATCAATCAAACACAACGCATATCGTTCTCGCAGAGGATCTATATGAAGAATCAGCACAAGGTGATGAACCGGAACCATTGGAAATTGTTTCTCATAAACTGTCTAACTTAGAAAAATTAACCTATGATGAGGATTTGACAGAAGCTCGAAGTATACTGGCGCTTTATATGGTGCGAGAGATTATTCGTAATCGATAAAAGTGATTGAGCTTCCATCTTATTTTTGGCTTGATAAATACGATACACCTTTCCCAGATTTGAGTCTGGCACTAAAGGAGCCTAATGGCTTAATTGCCATTGGTGGGGATTTATCTATTGAGAGGTTGTTGGATGCCTATTCAAAAGGCATATTTCCATGGTATAGCAAGGGCGAACCGATTTTATGGTATTCCCCCGATCCGAGGATGGTTATAACGCCTGATGCATTTCATCTCTCAAAAAGTTTAAGAAAAATCACTCATTCATCTCGATTTGAGGTTCGAGTAGACACTGCTTTCGAAGATGTTATTTCTTATTGTCGTTCAGTAATTAGACCTGGTCAAGCTGGGACATGGATAGATGATGCTATGGTCCATGCTTATTGTGATCTCAATGAGGCAGGTTATGCGCATTCATACGAGGTTTATGAGAAGGATAAACTTGTCGGCGGTCTCTACGGAGTAGCTTTAGGAGGTGTGTTTTTTGGTGAATCTATGTTTTCTTTAGTGAGTAATGCTTCAAAGGTTGCTTTTGCCCATTTAGTTCAAAATAGTCACTATCGATTAATTGATTGTCAAGTAGAAAACAAACATCTTCAAAGTCTAGGTGCATTCAATCTACCTAGAGATTTGTTTATACAACAGCTTAAGGCCTTTGTGTAAAATAGCCCTATTAAAGCAAAACAAGTGAGAAAATATGAAAAACCTTTTGAAATTTACCATGGTCGTATCGTTTGCGCTCACTTTGATTGCTTGTGGAAGAATAGGTGATTTGGTGCCTGTTACAGATACTGAAGCTGATTCTGAAACCGCGACCTCAAGTACATACTAACGTTCGACTTCATTGAATACATTTTCCTTTAAAAATAATGCCTTGTATGCTGAGTCTGTTGCAGTAACTGACTTAATGGTAGAGTATGGCTCTCCACTTTACATATACTCTCGAGCTCAGATAGTATCCAATTGGCAGCAATTTGATCGGGCTTTTCGAAATCATCCTCATCTAGTCTGTTATGCAGTTAAAGCTAATTCTAATTTGGGCGTGCTAAGTGTTTTGGCGAAGCTGGGGTCCGGTTTTGATATTGTCTCTATTGGAGAGCTAGAAAGAGTCATTGCTGCAGGTGGAAAGCCTGAACGCTGTGTATTTTCAGGAGTCTCTAAAACAACAATAGAAATTCAAAAAGCTTTGGAGCTAGGAGTTTATTGTTTTAATGTTGAATCAGCTGCTGAGTTGGATCGTGTTGAGTCCGTTGCAAAATTAATGAGTACCAAGGCTCCAATTTCAATTCGTGTAAATCCAGATGTAGATGCTAATACTCATCCTTATATTGCGACCGGTTTAAAGGAAAATAAGTTTGGCGTTAGTATTGACAAAGCTTTTGCCTTATACAAAAAAGCAGAACTTTCAAAGCATTTAAAAATTATTGGTTTAGATTATCATATTGGCTCCCAAATCAACGAAGTTTCTCCTTTTATTGAAGCTCTTGAAAAAGCGATAGAGTTGATATCACGATTAAAAGCTGAAGGAATAAAGATATCGCATATAGACATAGGCGGTGGTTTGGGTATTGCATATAATGATGAGAAAACCATTAATATTGATAAATATATTCAATCAGTACTCGATAAGGTTGGTGATCTAGAAGTAATACTGGAGCCTGGTCGAGCTATTGTAGGAGATGCTGGTATCTTTGTAACTCAGGTTGAATATCTCAAGCAAAGTGACGTTAAATCATTTGCTATTATTGATGGTGCAATGAATGACTTGCAGCGCCCTTCTCTTTATGGTTCATATCACCAAGCTATTTCTGTTGAAGACAATTCAAAAGGAATAAAAGATACGTGGGATTTGGTTGGACCGATTTGCGAAACTGGTGATTTTTTAGCAAAAGATAGAGAATTAACCCTCGAACAGGGCGATTATATTGCCTTGATGTCTGCCGGCGCTTATGGTTTTGTTTTAAGTTCTAATTATAATTCTAGACCACGTGTTGCAGAGGTTATGGTTTCTGAAGGTAGCCATGCATTAGTACGTAAGCGTGAAACTGTCGGTTCTTTGTTTGAAAATGAATTTATCTTCAACGATGAAGTTAACTAACAATCAAAAAAAACATTTACGTAAACTTGCGCATAACTTAAGACCGATTGTAATGGTAGGTCAGCAAGGTCTCAGCGATGCTGTTTTAGATGAGCTAGAATCAACAATGACCAAGCATGAACTTCTTAAAATAAAAGTTCGTGCCAATAACCGTGAAGAGAAACAAAAGATAGTAGATGAAATAATAAATTTCTCAAGGGCAGCATTAGTGCAGGTTATTGGCGGTGTATTGGTTATTTACCGACCTTTTGATGAGAACCCTAGTATTATTTTGCCTAGGACATGAGTATTCATATAGACCCAATCTTACAATTTATATTGATCTTAGACAATGAAAATTGCGATTAGTGCAGCAGAAACTTCAGGTGATCTTATTGCCTCATCCATAGTCAAATCATTACTTGAATATCAACCCGATTGTCAAATAGAAGGTTTGGTAGGTGACAAGATGACTGATGCAGGTTGCCAAAGACTCTGGCATATTGACCAAGTCAACGTAATGGGTATTAGTGAAGTAGTCAATAAGCTACCGTCATTATTGCGATTAAGAAATTCAATTGTTAAACACTTTTCTGAAAATAAACCAGATGTTTTTATTGGTGTAGATTCTCCTGACTTTAATTTTAAGATTGAACAAAAACTTAAAGAGCGTGGTGTCAAAACTGTGCATTTCATTAGTCCATCAGTATGGGCATGGCGTTCGAATCGAATAAAAAAAATTAAAGCTTCAACAGATTTAATGCTTTGCCTTTTGCCTTTTGAAGTGGATTTTTATGAAAAAAATGGCCAAAAAGCCTTATTTGTTGGACATCCACTAACTGAAAAATTACTACCCAGACAGAACTACAAACCAAGTAAAAAAGTTTTGTTGATGCCTGGATCACGTGAAGCGGAAATAAAGTCTTTGTTGCCTGAATTGTTATCTGCTGTTAATTTAATGCGTGAAAAAGACTCAAAAATAAAGTTTTCATTAGCACTTGCTAATGAGAACTTTAAGGAATGGGTTCAAAAACAAATCAATAAATTAGAGATAGAATTAAGTGTTGGTGATGCTTACACACAAATTGTAAAATCAGATTTAGTGATTGTTGCCTCGGGTACTGCAACACTCGAAATAGCCATGCTTGGTGTACCGATGGTAGTTGTATATAAACTTTCAGGTGTCAGCTATCAGATTGTAAAACGCCTTCTAAGAACCAATTTTATTTCTCTCCCGAATGTTATTTTGGGAAAAGAAGTTGTTCCAGAATTGATTCAAGAGAAAGCTAATGGAAAAAATATTGCAAATGTCGCTATGCAGATAATCGTCTCTGATAATTCAAAATTAGTCTCTGAATTAAGAAAAGTTCATACCCAGTTAGATCAAGATTCTAGTGCTCAATCTGCAAAAGCAATTCTCGAGTTTGTTAATGAGTAAGGTTCTAAGACAAATTGTTAAAATGGCTTTGTCAGAGGATATTGGCGCTGGAGATTTGTCGTCTAGTTTACTAGATGATAATGTTATAAATGCTGAAATCATCTGCCGTGAAAAAGCAATAATTTGTGGAATTGATTATTCTGAACTTTGTTTTGCAACTCTTGATCCAGATATCGCAATAAACTGGAAAATTAAAGAAGGAGAAGAGGCAACACCTAATGCTGTGATTTGTCATCTGAAGGGGAAATCTCAGGCAATAATCAGCGCCGAACGAACTGCACTTAATTTTCTGCAAACACTCAGTGCCACAGCGACTCAAACTAAACACTTGGTGGATATGATTAAGCATACGAATGCAAAATTATTGGATACTCGGAAAACTATTCCAAATTTGAGGCATGCTCAAAAACATGCTGTTAGGTGTGGGGGTGGAGTAAATCATCGTATGGGCTTGTTTGACTGTGTTTTGCTTAAAGAAAATCATATTTTCTCGATTGGTTCACTTGAAAAATCTATAGAGAAGGCTCTTTTTGAGTTTCCTAATAAGCCTGTTATTGTTGAAGTTGAGTCACTTGCCGAGCTTAAGAGAGTTTTGTCAATGAAAGGTATAACCCGAATCCTTTGTGATAATTTTTCTCCTAGAGAGCTGCTTGAAGCGGTATCTATAGCCAAAGGGATATATCCCTTAGAGACTTCTGGCAATATAAATGAAAAAAACATAATTGAATATGCTGAAACAGGTGTGGATTTTATCTCAATTGGTTCAATTACAAAAAATATACATTCAATTGATTTATCTTTAAGGTTTAGCCTAGATTAGGCACTCGCTACAAAAGTTGAACTTAGATTGTCTTCTCTAGTGTTGTAGATCAAAGGTTGGTTATGAAGATCTAAAACTTTACCACCCGCTCCTTCTAAAATACACACACCAGCAGCTGTATCCCATTCAGAGCAACGGCCAAATTTAGGGTAATAATGGTGACGACCCTCTGCAATAGAACAAAATTTTAAAGCACTCCCCAAACGGAAGATTTCAAAATTAGTCTTTGATTGGAGGTGTTTTTTGAGCTGTTTATTATTTGTTGAATGCCTTCCAATAACAATATTTTCCCAGCGCTTAGGCTTTTGAGTGTGAAGTCTGTAACAAATATCATCTTCAAGTTTAATTGAGTTTTGGCCTGGTAATCGGTAATAATGAATCTTGTCAAACGGTGCATAGATTAGACCAAAAACCGGATAGTTATTCACTATATAGGCAATACTTATACAAAACTCTCGGGTTCCATCTAAAAAATCTCGGGTTCCATCCAAAGGGTCAATTAACCAATATGCATCCCAATCTTTACGAATAGAATAAGGAATTTTTTTGGACTCTTCGGACAATATTGGAACATTTGGAGTAATTTTTTTTAATGACTCTGTGACGAGACTATGGGAAATTTTATCTGCTTGTGTTAGAGGCGTACTATCAGATTTGACGATAAAATCGATGTTCTCGTTATGCAGAGACATGATAGTCTCACCAACGTTAGAAGTCAGTGATATGAGTTTTGGAAGTAATGTTAAAAACATCGGTTTTATTTTCTTTCTTATAAGATTATATTGAACATAATTTTATAAGAACTTGAAAGCGAGTTATCCATAATAAACCTAGCGTTTAGCTAGGTTTATTATTGAGTTTGGTGGGCCTACTTGGACTTGAACCAAGGACCAATCGATTATGAGTCGACTGCTCTAACCAGCTGAGCTATAGGCCCTGAGTAGGAATTATTCCAAAAAGCTTTGTAATTTGTGAGCACGTGATGGATGTCTCAATTTACGTAATGCTTTTGCTTCAATTTGTCGAATTCTTTCTCGTGTGACGTCAAACTGTCGACCGACCTCTTCTAGTGTGTGGTCGGTACTCATATCGATTCCAAAACGCATTTTCAAAACCTTCGCTTCTCTTGGAGATAAATTAGCCAAAAGGTCACCAGTTGTTTCTTTTAGACTCTCACGAGTAGTAACTTCAACTGGGGAAGATAGTTTTTCATCTTCAATAAAATCACCGATAGTGGAGTCTTCATCGTCACCCACTGGATTTTCCATAGATAAAGGTTCTTTAGCAATTTTAAGAATTTTATTAATTTTATATTCTGGCAATTCCATCTCTATTGCAAGTTCTTCTGGCGTTGCTTCTCGTCCAAATTTTTGTAAAAGTTGTCGTCGAACTCGATTTAATTTGTTAATTGTTTCAATCATATGCACAGGAATACGAATTGTACGAGCTTGATCAGCAATTGAGCGTGTAATCGCTTGACGGATCCACCAGGTGGCATAGGTTGAAAATTTGTAACCACGACGGTATTCGAATTTGTCAACTGCTTTCATTAAGCCTACATTACCTTCTTGAATTAAGTCTAAGAACTGCAAACCTCGGTTGGCATATTTCTTTGCGATCGAAATAACAAGACGTAAATTAGCCTCAATCATTTGACTTTTTGCATTTTTTGCCTTACGGTCACCCTTTCTAAGTTTTTTATTGATATCTTTTAACTCAGATATAGTAATTTGCATTGAAATTTCATGTTCTAAAAGACTTTTTTGTGCATAGTAGATTTCATCTTTATGAGCTTTTAACGCTTTTTGCAAGGTAGTATCAAGATTACATAATGTCAGCCAATCAAAGTTCGTTTCATTTCCAGGAAAAGAATCATAAAAAACTTGTCTAGACATGCCAGCATCAAGACATGCTTGGCGTATTATGTTTTCTTCTTTTTTCACTTCATTGACTCGATGAGAAACAACCTCCATCATAATGCTGACTAATTTTGGTGCCAACCTCAATTCTGAGATACATTCTGCGAATTTCTGTCTAGCTTTTACGGTTTTATCGTTAAGATAACCATTCTTATTGTTAGTTCTCGTATAATTTTTGAAGTTTTTTTGAATTTTTTCAAAGCGATCATATACTTCGCCTTCGTCTGGCCCTGTGTATTCTAACTCATCAAATTCTTCCTCGTCTTCTTCGCTAATCTCCTCAAGTTGGGACTGTTTTGCCATAATCATGGTTTGTTTTTCTTCAAATTCTTCAGCATCACCTTGGTAACCGATGACAACGTCAGTCATCTTACATTTGCCCTCCTCAAGCCTAGTGTATGCCTTAAAGAAGTAATCAGCAATTTCCGGATAAAGTGAGATTGCTTGCATGATCTGATAAACACCTTCCTCTATCTCCTTTGCAATTCGGACCTCATCGTGTTGTTCAAGTAGTTCTACTACACCCATCTCTCTCATATACATCCGTACAGGGTCCGTAGTTCTTCCAAATTCAGAATCAAGTGCAGCCAATGCTGCCACGGCGACCTCGGCAGAGTTTGCTTGTGCTTTGCCACCCGACTCCATGACTAACGTATCTGCATCTGGAGCCTCATCAGCAACAACAATATCTAACTCCTCTAAAATGGTGACAATTGGTTCTACCTGTTCAGGAGTTAGAAGATCTTCCGGCAGTAGGTCATTAATTTCAGAGTAAGTTAGGTAGCCTTGTTCCTTGCCTATTGTTATTAGACTATTCAAGGCTTGTTTGTGAAGTTCTGTGGTTGTTTTCATAATTGAGTTTTTTGCAAAACAGAGAAAGGATTATACCTAAGTCATAAGATTTTTTTTGTTCTTAATTCAGTGTCTTGGAATGGTCAATGTTATTTCGAATCAATGAAAATT
>CAXDLF010000037.1:0-11836 GCA_963989885.1 uncultured Gammaproteobacteria bacterium | reverse complement strand
ATTTATTGATCATAACATAATCAATTCATTTCAAAAATTTGAGGACATTATCCTGTAAAAAATATATAAAGTTGTACTAATTAATAAAAAAATAATTGACCCTTAATATAGCTTGTTATTGGTAAAAAAAGTATTTTTTTGAACAATATTTGATCTGTTAAGAAAGATTAGTATTCAGAATTAGATTTTCTAAGTAACAGATCAGTGACCGCATCAGTAGGAGTTTTTCTTCCTTCCACCACTGCCAAGACCTGTTCACAGATAGGCATTTCAATTCGGTGTTTTTTTGCAATCCCGATAACTAGTCTTAAGGCATTAAAACCTTCTACAGTAGCACCGATATTACTAAGCGCTTTATCAGTTGGGTTATTATTAGCCAATTCCTTGCCAAAACGACGGTTCCTAGATAAGTCATCAGAGCATGTGAGCACTAAGTCACCCATTCCAGACAAGCCTTGAAATGTTAATTTTTCCGCACCTAATGCAACACCTAGGCGAGTCATTTCTGCGAGACCCCTTGTAATTAGAGCAGCTTGAGTGTTGGCTCCAAAACCAAGTCCATTGGCAATACCTGCTGCAATTGCGAGTATGTTTTTTACACAGCCACCAACTTGAACACCAATGATGTCAGTATTTGTGTAAGCTCTTAATGCGTTGGTTTGTATAGTACTAACCCAAAAATCTCGAGTTTTTTTATCTTTGGATGCAACAACAATTGCTGATGGTTTCTTTTCAACAATTTCTGTAGCAAAAGTTGGTCCTGAAATTATGCAGGCCTTGTAAGTGGGTAAAATTTTATTAAAAGTTTCGTGAAGAAAGCATTCGTTGTAGGAATCAAAACCCTTTGTTGCCCAAGCGATATGATGGTGTTCATTCAAATGAGGTTTAATGTTTTCTAAGATGTCACTAAATGCATAACTAGGTGCTGCGACTAGAACACCTTCAGATTGTGCTACTGAGCTGATATCATGGCTCAGTGTAATAGCATTTGTAAAGGGCCTACTTAGAGCTGGATGTTGTCTTCCAAGCTTTTTAATATTTTCTTTATCTCTGTCGATGAGAAATATTTCGTCAAATTTGTCGCTGAGAATAATTGCTAGAGCACTTCCCCAAGCACCTGCTCCAATGATCGTTAGAGATTTTTGCATGATCGCTATTTTGTAATTGGAAGGCCAGCTTTTTGCCATGCATCAAAGCCACCTTTTAAAGTATAAACATTTTCAAATTGATTTCTGCAGAGAAGCTCAGCTATGCGATTAGAGCGAGAACCAGTTCTGCAATAGGTAAGTATTTTCTTCGATTTGTCTAATGAATCGATTTTAGTTTTCACTTTTGCCATGGGTATATGGATATCAGATTTAATAAAGCCAGAAGAGCGCTCTTTCTCTTCGCGAACATCCAAGATAATGAGACTATCATCATCCATTAATGTTATTGCTCCGTTAGTATCAACCACTTCGTACTTTTTGAATTTATCACCATAAATATTGACTATAAGCAATACAATAAGTGCTAAAAGTGTGCCTGTCAGTAAAAGCTCCCCTTGTAAAAATTCAATAAATTCAACCATGGTTAATTGTCCTGTAAAAAAGTATTCAACATTTGATGTCCGTGTTCAGTGAGTATTGATTCCGGGTGAAATTGCACACCCTCAATTGCTAAAGTTTTATGCCGTACACCCATAATTTCTTCAATAGTTCCAGAATCATTGTTAGTCCAAGCAGTTACTTCTAGGCAATCAGGCAAAGTCGATTGTTCTGCCACTAAAGAGTGATAACGAGTTGCATTAAGTGGATTATTAAGGCCTTTAAAAACACCTTTTCCCGTATGATGTATTGATGAAATTTTGCCATGCATAATTCTTTGTGCGCCAATGATGTTGCCCCCAAAAGCCTGGGCAATGGCTTGAAACCCTAGACATACCCCTAAGATAGGTATTTTGCCGGCCAACTTCTTAATCACCTCAAGAGATATGCCGGCCTCATTGGGTGTACAAGGACCAGGCGATATAACCACATGCTTGGGTTTTAGGTTTTCAATCTCATCGACAGTAATTTCATCATTTCGATAGACGTTAACCTTTTGCCCTAATTCACCGAAGTACTGAACCAAGTTATAAGTAAACGAATCGTAATTATCGATCATCAAAAGCATAACAAAATCTCGTTTTTAAGCCTTATTTAAAAAAGCATTTATTTTACAGACAAAAAGGAAGCGAAGTTGAGGCACTGAAAGTAGCAACTCGACTCTTTAAAGCCGCATATTTTTAATCGTTCAAGATGGGCTTTTTTGCTTTCGGTTACTAAAATATTTTCAAGAGATTGACGTTTATTGGCTATTTCTAATTCACTGTAGCCATTTGCTCTTTTAAAGTCTAAGTGGAGTCTTGCAAGTTGTTTTTGGTTTTCTCTGTCATCAAAATGTATTTTTTCGCTAATTATTAGAACACCACTTGGAATCAATCCATCATAGATCTTTTGTATCAATATAGAGCGTTTGTCAATATCAATAAATTGCAGCGTTAGATTTAGAACAACAATTGATGCATTTTCAATAGAAACATCATTAATATCGGCACAGATGATTTCAAAATTATCAACGTTTCCTAATAAGTTTCTTTTACATTCTTTGACCATTTGGGGTGAATTGTCAACAGCAATAATTTTGTTGTTTTTGTGTTTATTGTTCAGAGCCAAAGCAAGTGTTGTAGCTCCAGTTGAAGAGCCTAGGTCATAGTAGTGGGTGTGATCTTTGCCGTAAGTTCGAGTCACCAATCCCACCATTTGAATCATCGCTTCATAGCCCGGTACTGAACGCTTAACCATGTCATCGAAAACCGCCACAACATTTTCGTCGAAACGGAAATCTGAAATGTCACTATTCTTACTGAACAGTTTGTCACGCATAAAGCTCCTCCAAAAATATTTCACTCACCAATAATTTTGTTTCAGCAATAATAAAGGTCGAACGTCTTGCCCAGGTGTTATGAAAACGACCGACTTCTAATTGGCCACGAGCGATTGTTGGGTCATTGAAGAGAATTTCACCCAAAGGCTTTGAACCGATTGCAAGTATGTTATCGGTATCTGTATTTTTTGGAATAACTGAACGCGCAAACACGACTGGTTGTCCAGAACCAATGAGCTCAACCTCTCTCACAATGAACGTTTGAATTTTGTTGCTATCAAGCAGATTTAGCTCGCATTCATAGGGCTTATTTTCTTCTTGAGAGACAATATTGACACAAAAGTCACTATATTTACTTCTTAGCTTTGCTGTCAAAGACTGGTTATCTAATAGCCAGGCAAGAACGTGTTCAGGTATATCTTCATTAACACTGAATGGCCGCCACTGAAATTTGTCCGGATTAAACATAGCTGGCTATTGTACAAGAGTCTGACGGACTAGTAAATTCGATAAATTGCTTTAATTTAACAATATTTATGCATTGAAATAGTCTGCTTTGCTTTCATCAATCCATCGACTAATTAGTGCATTTTGGGCTGCCTCGTTTGCTTCAAGCAGTTTTGATGAATAATAGCCAGCCTGTTTGAGCAAGTATGCATCCCTGACAATGTTAGCAATTTTCATATCAGCAATCCCGGTTTGTTGGGTACCCAGAATTTCACCTGGCCCTCTCAATTCTAAATCTTTTTCAGCAATCATAAAGCCATCATCACTTTGACGTAGAATGTCAAGTCTTTGCTTTGCGGAATCACTTAGCGGTGATTGATACATTAAAACGCAGGCACTTTTCTCCGCACCTCTACCAACACGACCCCTTAATTGGTGCAACTGAGCTAATCCCAATCTTTCTGCATTTTCGACAATCATCAGGCTTGCATTGGGCACATCAACGCCAACCTCAATTACCGTAGTAGCAACTAGCAGGTCAATTTTACCTTCAGCAAAATCTTTCATAATTTCTTCTTTTTCTGCTTTAGTTAATCGGCCATGAATCATTACAACTCGAATACCTTCAAGGTTGCTTGAAAGATAGTTAAAAGTATTTTCAGCAGACTCTGCACGTAGAGCTTCTGATTCCTCGATCAGGGTGCAAACCCAATAAATTTGTCGACCTTCATGAGAAATCCGCTTAATTTTTTCGATTAATTCATCTCTACGATTATTGCTTAACGCAACGGTTTTAATTTTCTGACGACCAGGCGGTAATTCATCAATCACTGAAGTATCCAAATCAGCATAAGCGCTCATTGTCAAAGAACGTGGAATAGGTGTAGCTGTCATGACTAATTGATGGGGATTTTTATTTGCTTTCTGAGCAAGTGACAAGCGTTGATGGACACCAAACTTGTGTTGTTCATCAATAATGACAAGGGCTAAACTATGAAAAGACACATTTTCCTGGAATAATGCATGTGTACCAATCACAACTTGTGCTTCACCGGATTCGATTAAATTCACTTGACTTGTTCTTTCTTCATTATTTTGAGAGCCTGAAAGGAAAGCCAGTTTAATTCCTAAATGATTGAGATAATTACCGAAACTGTGTAGGTGTTGTCGTGCCAAAATTTCAGTCGGAGCCATGACTGCTGTTTGGTAATTGTTTGCAACAGCTTGGAGCAGGGAAAATACTGCGACAATGGTCTTTCCAGAGCCAACATCACCTTGAAGCAGTCTTAGCATAGGTTGCGGTGAGGAGATGTCCTGATTTATTTCTTCAATGCAGCGAGACTGGGCTTCAGTTAATTGAAATTCTAGTGAATTTAATAGCTGGTCTGTCAATGAATTATTGATTGAGAGAATATTGGAGCTGTTTGTTTTTCTGGCTACTTTAATTTTCAAAAGACTTAACCGCTGTGCGGCAAGCTCTTCAATAATCAATCTTTGTTGTGCAATATGCTCAAAGTTCTCAATTTTGGACAAATCCTCACCTTTTTCAGGGTGGTGCAGTAAAAACAAAGAATCTTTGAGGCTTGGCATCGTGTTGTTTGTTATTTTTTCAAAGTGGTCATCAATCACTGTGTTTTGCAGTACTTCAAGTGCTTTGTCTACCCACAGCTTCATTTTGGCTTGAGTGATACCAGCACAAAGAGGATAAATTGGAGTCAATGTTTTTTCCAGTAAAGGGGTTTGTTTTTGCGAAATCAAGCGATATTCAGGGTGGTGCATTTCTAGTCCCTGTCGACCAATCTTTATTTCACCGAAGCACTGAATAAGCTCACCGCGAACAAAGGCCTGTTTTTGGTACTGAGTAATATGAAAAAAACGCAACAAGATTTTCTTATTATTGTCATCAGATAGGTAGCATAGCAACTGTCGTTGTCTTGTAGGTGCCTCTTCTATTCTATCAATTGAGAGCTCGAGCAAGGCTTCATCACTGACTTGTGCTGAAGAAAGTGAAGTGATGTAGGTTTTGTCTTGGTATCTAGTGGGTAGATGAAAGAGAAGATGTTCGAGAGTGTAAATCCCGATTTGATTTAATCTATCTGAAGTCTTCTTCCCCAATCCGCTAATCGAAATAACTGGATCAGAGAGCGATGGCATGGTATTAGTAACTATACTGACCAGAATTGATTACCATGACACCATCCATTTCAACTCTAACCCCTTTTGGAAGCTCATTCACTCCGATTGCTGCACGCGCGGGATAAGGTTTATCAAAGTAGGTTGACATAATTTTATTAAGAACTGCAAAGTTGTTAAGGTCTGTCAAAAAGATGTTAAGTTTAACGATATTATTTAAGTCACCTCCAGCTTCTTCGCATACGGCTGTTAGGTTTTGAAAGACCTGATGAATTTCATTTTCAATACCACCATCAACAATTTCCATAGTTTCTGGAACGAGAGGAATTTGCCCTGACAGATAGATTGTTATGCCACCTGTTACAGAAACAGCTTGTGAATATGTACCGACAGCTGCTGGCGCTTTGCTAGTTGAAATAATGTTTTTTTTCATAGTAAATCAATTGAAAGAAAAATAACTTTAATTATATTCTGGATAACTGTTTTTTTGTAAAACTCTTTAAAGGTAACTAGGAAGATTTAGATGGTAGATGCCAAATAGATATAAGACTAGAAACGAAAAAATTAGTAATTCTTAGTATGGTTTGATACCACGAATTCGCTCTGAACGGCGACGAAGCATTTCAAGTGTAGTAAGCAATAAAATGGAGAATAAAACAAGAAGAGTTGCAGCCGCAAGGATAGTCGGGCTGATTTCATTACGAATACCCGACCACATTTGTCTTGGGAGGGTGTACTGTTCAGGTCCGCCTACAAAAAGCACTATAACAACCTCATCGAATGATGTAATAAATGCAAAGAGAGCCCCTGAAATCACACCGGGTGCGATTAATGGAGCCTGTATTTTGAAAAAGTTCCTAAGTGGCGAACCGCCAAGGTTTGCAGCAGCACGCATCAGGTTGTGATCAAACCCAGCTAAAGATGCTGTTACTGTTATGACCACGAAAGGTATACCGAGAATGGTGTGAGCGACAATCAGACCTGTGAGTGTTGCGACAAGATTTACTTTGGCAAAAAAGAAAAACATTCCAGCTGCGGTAATGATAAGTGGTACGATCATTGGAGAAATCATGAGTGCCATGATTAAACGATTGAATGGCATATGTCTATTTGACAAACCAAGCGCGGCCAAGGTTCCCAAAGTGCTGGCAAAGAAGGTTGCAAAGACTGCAATAATGGCGCTATTTTTAAATCCAATAACCCATCTATCTGTACACACAGTGGTGCCTTTATTGTTCTCATCGCATATACCAAATAATTCTTTGTACCAGCGTGTACCGTAACCGTCAAAGTTAAAAGACCAAGTGTCAAAACTAAAGATTTTCATTTCAGGGATGAATTGCAGATAAGCTGAATTAGTAAAAGACAACGGAATCACGACAACAAGCGGTGCGACTAAAAAGAATAAAACCAACCCACAAAAAACGAGGTATGAATAATGCCAGGCCTTTTGTCCACGAGTTGTATAAGATGGTAGTGCCATTATTAAGTCATCCCATTTTTAAATTATCAATACCAATAAACTTGTCGTAAACCCAGTAGAGTGCTAATACGGCAATTAATAACATAGTACCCATAGCAGCAGCAAGTCCCCAATTCAAAGTAGTTTGCATTTCTCGTGCCACAAAGTTGCCAATCATGAGGCCGTCTTTTCCACCTACCAAAGCAGGTGTAATGTAATAACCAATTGCTACAATAAATACTAGAATACAGCCCGCTCCAACACCAGGTACAGATTGCGGCATATAGACACGAATAAACGCCCGTGTTGGCGTAGCTCCAAGGTTCTGAGCCGCCTTCATATAGCTTGGCGGTATCCCCCTCATAACACTATAGATTGGCAAAATCATAAACGGCAATAGTATTTGTGTCATCACAATAATCGTGCCGGTAAAGTTATACATCATCGGTATTCGATCCTCATCACCGAAACAAAGATCTATATTTGTTGCCCCAAAAAATGGCAGATTGACCATCCCTTCGAAACATGGCAGGACAGTGACCAAGGTGTCGTTAATAACACCATTTTGTTGTAGCATAATCATCCAGGCTACAATTCGCACCAGAAGTGATGTCCAGAATGGCATTAGGACGCAGATCATCAGCAAATTTGAGATTCTCATTGGTAGCGTTGCCAGTAAATACGAAACAGGATAGGCGAGCATTAAGCAAAAAATAGTAACCATCAGGCTAACCTGAAGGGTTCTCATCCATATGGTTTTATAAACTCTTAGATGTTCTACTTTTTGAATAATGTTCTTATTAGCGTCATATCTTAAATCAACGGCATTTAGATAATAGCCCATCGTGAAAGGGTCTTTCATTGCGCCTAACGACTGCCAAAATTCAACCTTGCCCCAGCGCTTATCTCTTTTGATCATTTTTTCTTTATAAGGGGCATCCCATTTATAGGGTTTGACTTCTTCTTTTGATTTTTTATCTACCTTTATAGCTTCCTTGACTGTCTTTAATAATAAACTCCGCCAGCCTGAATATTCATAAGTCATTCTAGTTCCAGACTTACCAAGTAAATTTTTACCGATATTCTTGCCTTCACTGTTTTCTAATTTATGGGTCCTTCTGATATCAGCTATAACAGCAGCATACATCTCTTCACTTGGCAAAATGGATTTATCCTCCCAGATCTCATATTCTGCAAATGTCTGCGCGAAAACTTGATTGATCGAAGCATCATCCACGCTTCTTGTAAGAAGTGATCCTATTGGTGCTACAAACAAAGCTAATAGAAATAATAGCGGAACTAATATCAATAGAAAAGAGCGAATCTTTGATCGACGTAGGGATTTTTTTAAACTTTCTTTAAGAGGGACACCATCATTTGTTAGTAGTGGACCTTGAGAATTAATTGTCGAATTATCGCTCATAAAACAACCACAATTTCCTAACCTAATTATTAGGAGTAAAAAAGATTAAAATCAGGTCGGCATCGCTACCGACCTGATTTATTGAACGAGTTAAATAAAAAAGAAACTCGTTTACTGTTCAGCTAATTACTTAGCCATCCAAGCTGCGTAACGGTCGTTAACTGCTTGACCATTATCTGCCCACCAGTCTGGATTCGCAAGGATACCACCTTTCATATGCTCATCCGTATTAGGCATATGCTCCATGATATTCACACCTGTATGGAACCACGGCTCACCTGCTTCCATGATTGGAAGAGCAGATGGACGCATAGGACCATAGTTAATCCACTTAGCTTGTTCTGCTTGTGACGCAGTACTAGAAGCATGGATTAAGAAGTGAATTGCTTGAGCTCTATTTGGAGCACCATTCATAAGAACCAACCATTCCTCTTCAAGGACTTGTCCATCCCAAACAGGAACAAAGTCAGCGCCTTCAGATAGAATAGCGCCACCAATACGACCGTTATAAGCTAGAGACATGGAAACCTCACCAGAATTAACTAATTCAAGCGGTTTGGCACCTGAAGACCAGAATACAACGTGATCTTTAATAGTATCTAGTTTAGCAAAAACCATATCTTGCCCTTCTTGAGTATCTAATACATCATAGAGATCTTCAATAGCTACGCCAGATGCATATAATGCCATCTCAACTATACCATTTCCCCAAGTATGAACACCACGCTTACCCGGGAATTTCTCTACATCAAAGAAGTCATTAATAGTTGATGGTTGCTCACCTTCGAAAGTGTCAGCTTTATGGAATGGAACGTATGACCACCAAATTTGTGGAACTACACAATCATTTGGAACAGGAACCATGAGGTCCTCATCCATCGGTGTACCATCGGGTGCAGGAAGGAATAAGCTACGATCTAGTTCTTCAAATAAGCCTTCGTCACAACCTGTACGGGCTTGAGAAGGTAGAACGTCGACGATATCCCATGTCACATTACCTGACTCAACTTGTGCACGAACCTCACCTAAACCACCGTTGTAACTAATCATATTTACCTCGCCAGAGCCATAGGTATCAATGTAGGCTTTTTGTTGTGACGCTGAATAGCCACCACCCCAAGAAACCAAAGTTACAGCTGCTTGCGCTGCACCAGCCAACATCGCTGTTGAGATAGCGCCTGCAATCAGCGTTTTTGTTATTACTTTTTTCATATTTTTCTCCTAAAGTAAAAAATGCCTAAGCTCTATCCATCAAGAGCCAGACAATCTTCCGACATCCAACCGATATTAACTTCTTTGCCTTCTTGAAGGCTTAAATTGTCGATTGAATTTGGAATTTTGACGATAAAATCGTCGTGTCCACACACACTGAAGCGTGTGCGAATATGGTCGCCGTGGTAGATTAACTCTTCTACCTTGGCTGAATAGATGTTTGGTGTTCTTCCCTCTTCGGGTGAAACAAAAATGCGTTCTGGGCGGAGTGATAATGTGGTGCGTTCGCCAATACTAGTAACATTGATTTTACTTGCTACTACGATATCACCAGAATCTGTTTTCACGGTTACTTGGTCGCCATTGATTGCTTCAACGGATCCCATTAAACGGTTATTTTCACCAATAAAATTCGCTACAAAGGCATTCTCAGGTTTTTCATAAAGAAGTTCTGGTGTAGAGCATTGTTGCACAACGCCATCATCAAAAACAGCAATACGATTAGACATGGTAAGCGCTTCAGTTTGATCGTGTGTGACATAGATTACTGTTAAACCGAGATTTTCGTGGAGGTGTTTGATTTCATACTGCATCTGTTCACGTAGGTTTTTATCAAGTGCCCCTAGAGGTTCGTCCATCAGAACCAGATCAGGGTCAAAAACAAGAGAGCGGGCAACTGCAACGCGTTGTTGTTGACCTCCTGATAATTGCATAGGTCTTCTACTACCAAACTCGCCTAGTTGAACCATATCTAGTATCTGCTTGACTTTCTCTTCTCTTTCAGATTTACCCATTTTGCGAACTTCCAGAGGGAAAGCTAGATTCTCCGCAACAGTCATGTGAGGGAATAGAGCGTAGTTTTGAAAAACCATTCCAATACCACGTTTGTGCGGTGGTACATTGTTTATGGGTTTACCTTTCAAGTATATATTGCCGTTGGTCGCAGGTTCAAACCCAGCCAGCATCATTAGGCAAGTAGTTTTGCCAGAGCCAGATGGTCCTAACATTGTTACAAACTCACCAGCAGCCACATCTAAGTTGAAATCTTTAACAACAAGAATTTCACCATCATAGCTTTTTTGTACATTTTCAAACTTTACTACAGGTTCTGTTTCAGCCATATCTCCAAAATCTATAAGAAAACTATTCTCCAACAGGAAAATTTTACCTGTTGATATTTAATTTAAATTAACGCAATATTTTTAAAGTCTTATTCAATGAAAAGGTTAATGTCCATGGCATTTCAGGCTTATTGAATTAGACTAAACTACAGTATATCCTAACTTTAAAGCAAATCTTACATTAAATGAAAATTTGAATCAAGTCAAAAGATGTTGTGTGTCCTAATATTTGTTTGCGTTTTTTAATAATAAAATAGTTTCTTTAATGCCTCTTTTTAAGTCACCAGAAAATACAAATCCCTTTGACTTAAATCGGTTACACAATACTTCATAAGACAGTTGATTCATAATCTTAGTATCAACAAACTCCACTTCTAAACTAGGAACAAATTCACGTATTAAGTCTATCACATGTCGCACTGTGGAATTTTGAGTTAAGACGTTATAAATTCGACCATCAAAAATATCGTTTTCAATTATATAAATAATTGCACGAGAAGCGTCAAGTAAGTCTAAATATGGCCGTTTTTGATCATAAGCAGTACTCCAAACAGTAATAGGTTGGCCCATAGAGGCCTGCCAGCAAAACTTATTAACTGCAGTATGGAATCTCATTCCTGGTGAAGCTCCAAAAATTGTACCAAAGCGGCAATGAATTGCTTTTAAACCTTTATCGTTTGATAGGTTGCTAATTAACTCTTCTTCTTTAAGTTTTGTTGAAGCATAAGGACTTTGGGGATGAAGTTCATTTAAAGAGCAGTCTTCATCCACAATCTCATTTTGAGAGCCATAAACACTAGTAGATGACAGAGCAATTAGTGAAGCGCCTGTCTCTAAACATGCATTAGCAACTTTAAGTGTTGATTGATAATTGTTTTCTTCAATCTCCGTAGCCCTGTCAAAACTCCCTGCAGCGTCAGTGATAGCTGCTAAATGAATTACTATATCGGTGTCCTTGAGAAATGAATTTAAATCCATTAGTCTAACATCACCCTCAAGAAAGGAATATTTTCCAACTTTTGGGAGATTGAATAAGGAGGCAAAACGTTGAGTCATCATACTGTCTCTTATACACATCTGACGCTGCCGACGAAGGCTTAGGTGTAGATCTCGGTGGTCGCCGTATCATTA
>CAXDLF010000036.1:0-11948 GCA_963989885.1 uncultured Gammaproteobacteria bacterium | reverse complement strand
AAAGGCTCAGGGAGTGAAAATTGTTTCCATGGGTTCCGGTGAACCGGATTTCGATACTCCAGTCAATATTCAAAAGGCCGCTAACCAGGCAATTGCTGCTGGCGAGACCCGTTATACTGCGGTCGACGGAACGCCACAACTCAAAAAGGCCATCTGTGAGAAATTTAAAAGGGAAAACGGACTCAATTACTCCATCAGCGAGGTGATGGTCTCGTCTGGCGGTAAGCAGGTTTTTTACAATCTCTGCCAAGCCATTCTCAGCAAAGGTGATGAGGTTGTCATACCTAAACCTTATTGGGTATCCTACCCGGATATTGCCATCCTCGCCGATGCAAAACCGGTTTTTATCGAAGCAGGGCTGGACCAAGAATTCAAGATAACGCCAGAGCAACTCGAATCGAGCATCAATGCTAATACCAAACTCTTCGTTCTCAATAGCCCCTCGAACCCGACAGGTGCCGTATATACCAAATCTGAGATAGAAGGCCTCGGTGCGGTCCTAGAAAGACACCCACACGTCTTCATAATCAGTGACGATATCTATGAGCATATTCGTTGGAAAGATGACGCATTTGTCAACATTGCTATGGTATGCCCGAAACTGAGGGAAAGGACAATTATCCTCAACGGTGTCTCAAAGGCATATGCGATGACAGGTTGGAGGATCGGTTATGCCGCAGGTCCCGAAGAAATCATCAAGGCAATGAAAAAGATTCAGGGACAGTCTACCTCAAATCCGAGCTCAATCTCTCAGGCTGCCGCCCTTGAAGCGATCAGTGGCGATCAGTCGTTTATCAATACAATGGTTGATGCCTTTGAGAAAAGACACAATTTTCTTGTCGACAGTCTCAACGCCATCGATGGTATCGAATGCCCTCAATCTCGCGGCGCCTTCTATTCATTTCCGAGAGTGCAAGGCCTAATCGAACGTCTCGGACTCAAGGACGATGTTGAATTCTCGACTTATTGCCTTGAGAAAATTAGTTTAGCTTTGGTTCCTGGATCTGCTTTCGGTGCCCCTGGATATGTGCGACTCTCTTTTGCAACAAGCATGGACAACTTAAAACTAGCAATAGAGCGCTTATCCAACATTTAGATTGTGCTTTTTTTTCTTGACATGATAATTTTCATAAGATAACCTCTCTCTCATATTAAACAGGAGAAAAAATAATGCTAGACAAAAGACAGTTTTATATCAACGGTCAATGGGTCGACCCTTCAAGGAAAAATGATTTAGATGTCATTAACCCATCAGATGAGACAGTCTGTGCAGTGGTTTCTCTGGGTTCCCAGGCCGACACTGACGCTGCAGTCGCCGCTGCAAAAGCAGCTCTGCCCTCTTGGTCCATTTCAACGAAAGCTGAGAGAATTGAACTCTTAGAGAGGCTCTACGATATCTATGAAAGAAGAATGGACGATATGGCTGAGGTCATATCAATGGAAATGGGGGCGCCGATTGATTTCTCTAAAGCCTCACAGGCAACCTCTGGAACAAGTGCCATTAAAGAATTTACCAGACAACTTAAAAAGTTCGAGTTTGAAGAACAGCTTGACGATTCAGACGATCGACTGTTATATGAACCAAAAGGAGTCTGTGCACTGATTACACCCTGGAACTGGCCAATAAGTCAAGTCGCTCTTAAGGTTATTCCTGCAATTGCCGCCGGCTGTACAATGGTCCTAAAACCTTCTGAATTAGCTCCTCTGGATTCAATGATTTTTGCTGAAATGCTCGACGAGGCTGGATGTCCTGCTGGCGTATTTAACCTAGTCAATGGAGACGGAGCAGGTGTCGGAAGCCAGCTTACCTCCCACCCAGACATCGATATGATCTCTTTCACGGGTTCAACCAGAGCTGGATCTCACATCTCTCATAATGCAGCAGACGACTTTAAGAGGGTTGCATTAGAGCTGGGCGGAAAAGGTGCCAACATTATCTTTGCAGATGCGGACGACAAAGCCGTCAAAAGAGGTGTTAGACATTGCTTTAACAATACCGGACAATCCTGCAATGCGCCGACAAGAATGCTCGTAGAGCGCTCCGTCTATGACCAGGCAGTTGAGATAGCCAAAGAGACTGCAAACTCTACAAATGTTGATGTCGCCTCAAAAAAGGGTAAGCATCTTGGCCCGGTCGTCTCAAAAGTCCAGTTCGACAAAATTCAAAACCTGATACAGGCTGGTATCGACGAGGACGCAAGACTGGTTATTGGAGGCACAGGAAAACCGGAAGGCTTGGAAACGGGTTATTTTGTGAAGCCTACTATTTTTGCTGATGTCAACAATCAAATGACAATTGCCCGGACTGAAATCTTTGGTCCCGTTCTATCAATCATTCCTTTTGATACTGAAGAAGAAGCCATCGAAATCGCCAATGACACTCCATATGGTTTGACAAACTATATTCAAACCCAAGACCCCGAAAAAGCCAAGCGTGTCTCTAAAAAGCTTCTTTCGGGAATCGTTGAGGTTAACGGTAAAGGTACAGGAAATGGTGCACCGTTTGGAGGGTACAAGCACTCCGGAATTGGTCGCGAAAATGGCGAATTAGGGCTAAAAGAGTTCATTGAAGTGAAGGTGGTTTCTAACTGGAGTTGATTTCTACTCTATATCTACTACTAGATGGCCATAAAAAAAATTGCCGTTGGTGGCATTAGTACCGAGTGTAGTAACTATTCACCGCTATATCAAAACGAAAGCGACTTTGTCAGTCTAGAAGGTCAAACGCTGCTTGATCTCATTGATTTTCCATTCGATGAATACGGTATTGAAACTTACCCTGTTTTCTTTAATAGATCGGTTCCTGGAGGCCCTATAGAGAGTCACTACTTTAGACATACAAAGGATAAATTCATCGCCAAACTTAGCTCTCTTGGAACACTAGACGGGGTATTGCTTATTATGCATGGCGCAATCTTTGTTGACGACTTGGATGATCCTGAAGGGGAATGGATTGAGGCCGTTCGTGGTGTTGTTGGTGAAGATTGTATCGTCTCTGTCAGTTTCGATCTTCACGGCCAAATGACAGACAAAATCGTTAACAACATTGACGCCTTGGCAGCCTATAGAACTGCGCCCCATATAGATGTAGAGGATACTCACAGGAGAGCCTCACAAATGCTTGTTGATGCAATTGAGAACAATCAACGCCCTACTGTGCTATGGTCGCCAATCCCTGTGCTGGTTTCTGGAGAAATGTCTTCAACCATTGCCGAACCCTGCCGATCGATTTATAAAAGACTTGAATTGCTGGATCAAAGAGAAGGCATCATAGACAGTAATCTGATGATTGGTTATGTCTGGGCCGACACCCAAAGAGCAACAGCATCTGCTGTGGTCACTTGCAGCGACGAAAAAACAGGCGTAGAAGTTTGTCAAATCATCGCCAATCTTTACTGGAACGCTCGCCATCAATTAAAGTTTGACATGCGATCAGGTGATATCAATTCTGCAATTAATTCTCTGCCCAAAAGCTTTTCTATCATCGCCGATAGCGGTGACAATCCCACAGCTGGAGGTGTGGGTGACAGAGCTGATATATTGGAAGCGATATTAATCAATAGAATTGATTATGTCCTATTCGCTGGCATTGCCTCAGAATCAGCCTACAATGAACTCCAAAAAGGAAATAAGTTCAAAATTGGAGGCAGTTTTGGTGGTGGTGGGCCGAATCTAGAGTTGAATGCCGATGAGATATACTTTGAAGAGCAATGTGCAATCGCCAGAGTGCAAAAAATAACAATCGTGGTCTGTAAAAGAAGAAGGCCTTTTCATTACCTCTCAGACTTTGATAGTTTGCGCTTAAAGCTTCAGGATTATCGACTTCTAGTGGTTAAGTCTGGCTATCTTTCGCCTGACCTTCAAGGTTTGAGATGCCCTTCATTTATGGTTCTTTCAAGTGGCGCTGTAAACCAAGATTTGAAGAATTTAGAGAACCACCGAAGAAAGAGACCGATCTTTCCCTTTCAAAAGTTCGATGAATTTGTTCCAAAGGTCAGCGATGGATCAAATCTTCTCAGTTAATTGCATCTAAAACACCACCTATAAGCGACTGTTCGTTCCAATTATTTGGACCCGCTCCAACTCTGACGACAACCAAGTCTTGTGAAGGAACTACGTAACACCTATTTGAGTTATAGCCTTCAAGGGCAAACATATCTTTAGGTAGTCCTGGCCAATGTGTTCCATTGGTGTTAACCCAAAAAGTGTATCCATACTCTGGATTCAATTGCTGAGAGGATTTTGTTGCAATCTCGACCCACCAACCTGGAATAACCTCCTTGCCGTTCCATAATCCCTGATGCATCAATAAATAACCAAACCTTGCCAATTCTCTCGCCGAAATGTGAAGCCCTATATGGGCGCATGTATGTGGGCCAATAAATCGCCCTCCGCCCAACACATCCCAGCTCGCATTCTCGATGCCAATCTCTGTAAAGACTTTTTCTTGCATGTATTCATGGATCTCTTGACCCATAATGGAATGAAACAGTATCGATAAATGAGCCATCGCCGGATCGCTGTAGTTCCATAACTTTCCAGGCTCGGCTACCAAGCTGTCAGTTTTTCTGCCGTAGCGGTTATCACAATAACCGAGCGCATTTTCAAAAGGACCACAATCAATGTCAGTGGGTACCCCAAAGACCAGATCATTTTCTCCAACAATCCCCGATGTCATAGTTAGTAAATGACCAATAGTTATCCTGTCTTTGAGTTTATCCGTTACTTTGTACTTTTCAGGTAGAAAAGAGTAAGCGTTGCTATCGAGATCAATCTTTAGATTATTTGGCAATGCGCCCTTGCGACTCTGTTCCAGCAGCAAACCCCAAGCAGTACCTGTAAATGACTTAGTGCAAGACCAGACATCAAAACGACTGCCAGGCAAAGTCATGAAACTATAGTGCTCCTTGATAACATAGCCATTACGAATAATAACAATTCCTGAGGCATGTGTATCAAAGAATAATCTGTATCTCTGGACGAGTTCGTCGAGCTTTCTCAAACTCACATTCGTGATACTCTTTTCCTCGCTCTTCTCTTTCAAAAAACGCCAACCCCCTTGGGATTCGGGTTGAGGGTAATAGCTGTCCTTGTTGCGCGATGTAATTTTCATAAAATAATTGTACAAGAATATACTTTTCTTTCCAATAAAAGAAATTTGGTTGAATGTTTTATTTTTGTGGTAAAACTTGAATCATCGTAAGATTAAGTCATTAGTCGAGACCGGCTTTCTTTTGCATCCATTAGCGAAAATTCTCCTCATGAACATCAATCAAATTTTATTAGCACTCATTGTTCCAATCACTTGGGGGTTTGGCTATACCTTGACTAAGATCGGCATGGACCAGTTCACACCTCTGCTTCTCATGTCGTTCCGTTTTGGTATCGCAGGCCTGATATTGATATGGTTTACCAAACCGCCGTGGGAGCATATGCGAGAGCTCTTTAAGATTGCCTTTATAGGTTCGACAGTACAATATGGACTCACCTACTATGGATTGAAAGGTATCGACGTATCGACAGCCTCCATTCTGCTTCAACTTGAAGGTCCTATTTTAGCGCTCCTTAGCACTCTCATCCTCAAAGAGAGGCTTGGCTGGCCTCGAGCCCTTGGAATGGGTCTGGCTTTTGCCGGTGTTTTCGTCATTGCTGGTGAACCGAGACTGAATGATAGCTTGGATAGTGTCGCCTTGGTGATATCAGGTTGCGTTTTCTGGGCGATAGCACAAATTATGATCAGTCGACTGAAATCACTCTCGGGCATCACTATACTAGCCTGGGTTGCGATTATCGCTACACCGCAAATGCTGCTCATCTCGCTAGTCATTGAAGACGGTCAATGGGAGTCCATCAAGAGCGCCAGCCTTGTAGACTGGTCGATAGTCTTTTACTTGTCCTTCATCATGACAGTCATTGGCTACAGTGTCTGGTATCATCTGTTGCGGATCTGCGATGTTAGCAGGATATCGCCTTTTCTGATGCTCCTGCCTGTCACCTCAATCATTGGCGGCATGATGCTTCTTGAAGAGCGATTTACACTGGCAATGGGAATCGGCGGGCTACTGGTCATGACTGGTGTTGCCAGTACCTTGATTAAATGGCGCGAGCCGACAAAGCAACTCTAGATATCAAAAAAAACTGTAATTTTATTTATAGAACGGGTCTATTGACTCGAATTGCGAGGTAATCCTTCTAAACCATTTAGACAAGGCAACACTCCTACTCAGCTGATCTGAATTGCGGCCGAATTGTTTTTGCTCTGAAAACTGTTTGTCTTCCATCAAAGCCTCATCCAGTGGCAGTTCGATCTGTTCATGGAATAAGTTCACCTCCATATCTAAATCTCTCCTCAAATCCCGAATTTGTTTAACTACATTGATGTCTGTCATTTGCCCTTACCTCTTCCTTTTTTTGTTTTAACAATCTTGTGGGACTTCGCTGATGCGGCCTTTAATGCCGCCTTATAATTCTTTTCCCACTCCTCATGCAGGTTCGTTTTCTCGATGTCATGAAAATCGATCCCGCTAATCTCCTTGAATTCTGTTATCGCATCCTCCAGAGCGGTTTCAAAAATACCGGATAGGGACATACTGTACCCGTACTTTTGGGCGGCTAATGAAGCACCCCTGAAGGCATCAAAGACAGGTCTCCGTATTCTCACGCTGACCACTCTTTTTTCGTCCTCCTTGCGGTTTTTTGTAACGTATTTGCCCATTTGAGATTCATTTTTTTGTTTGCTAGTTAAGTAGTATACTCTATTGTATACTTTTTATATTATTTTATGTAATTTTTTTGTATACATTTTTTTAAATCATGTACAAATCAAACTCATCGCTACGAAACAATTTCTGGGTATGATGGATACACTATGATCGAGTCGAGATTTAATGAAAATAAGCATTACAGAACTAGATGACTACCTCAGAAGAACTGAAAGTGGCGTACGTGCGATTCGACCGGACTGTGAAAAACAGATCGTCTGGGACAGTGCTGTTGGGGTCAAATCCAAAACCAGCGTGGTCTTTATTCACGGCTTTTCAGCGACCCGTTTTGAGTGCTCACCGGTCATCGATATGTTGGCTGAGAATCTACAGGCAAACCTCTATTTCACGAGACTCAGAGGTCATGGCCAGGACGGCAGGGCTCTGGGCGAGTCAAGCTTCGATGAATTCTTGGAAGACACAATCGAGGCCATCGAGATTGGCAAGACCATTGGCGATGAGGTAATCGTCATCGGTAGCTCGACAGGATGCTCTCTGATTCATGTTGCTCTAGGACAAGGAGTCCGGATTAAATCTGCAGTGTATATCTCACCGAACTTTGGACCAAAACCGCTAATAGGCCAGGCACTGCGCCTACCCGGAGCGAAAATCCTTGTACCGTTGATATTTGGCAAGAATTACTCCTTCATAGCAAGAAGTCCCGAACATGCCAAATGTTGGACCACCTCCTACCCGACAATGGCTCTGTTTTCTATAAAAGAAACCGTACTCGCGGCACATCAGGTAGACCACCGAGCAATCAAAATACCGATCATGATGTGGTTTTCGGACGATGACAAGGTGGTCAATGCAAAATGGACCCGCAGAATTGCTTCAATGATGGGTGACAACGTCACCCTCCACAACCCCTCACTGACTGATCAGGATGACATTTCACGTCACGGCATTATCGGCGACATCTTGAGTCCCTTGCAAACCCCAGACGCTGTAGATAAATTATCAAACTGGCTTGCTCAAATATAAATGAGAGACTTGGCCCTAATAGTTGCGCTTCCTTTTAGCGCCCTTGTAGAGAATCTCTGACAGGTTTTCATTCGCTATCTTGCGCTGAGAGACAGTCACCGGATCCATATTGAATTTCGGCCGGTCCAGAGTTAGTCCGTCACTATCCTGTCTCTTCTTGCCTCTCACATGAGTCCAGATATTCCGGCCCACCACCTGCGCTATGTCAGGCGGCATATAGGACTGCAAAGAGAACCCTATTCTTCTCTGTTGGCTTTTGTTGGGTTTAGAACCATGGATGATGGCACCATGGTGGATCGACATTTCACCTGGTTCCAAAATCAAGTCAACGCCCTTCGATTCGTCAACCTCCGCGATAACTTGGCCGCGCGTCAGGATATTGTGTTCAGCGAAGGTATCTTCATGTTCGCGGATCTCTTGCCTATGGCTTCCCGAGATCATCGTCATACAACCTGTCTCTAGATTACTTGGGCTTAGCGCAATCCAAGGAGTCGGAAAGTTAACGTCATCCATCCCCATATAGGTTGCGTCCTGATGCCAGCTAACGTAGTGCTTGGACGAAGGCTCCTTGATGAACATCACGCTCGCCCAAAGCGCGATATCCGGGCCAATCAGATCCTCCATCGCGTCAACGATGATAGGATTGTGTGCGAGCGCATCCAGAAACTCAAAAGAGAGATGCAAGTTGTTGCGACTCTCGGCATTGACCTCCTCCGGAAATTGCGCCTCCATATCCTCAAGCTGGGATTTGATCGATAGCGCCTCGGCCTTAGAGACGACCCGAACTGGAGAAATATAGCCTTCATCTTGATATTGCTCAATTTGCTGCTCTGTTAATATCTTAGGCATGGTTCAGAAAAGCACTAAATAAATCATTTAAGGGCATTTTATTACAGATAAAACCAAAATTTTAACCTTGTCTTTGATAAGGGTATATACTGAACGCCATATCGAAATGTAAATATTGAATAAGGTCTATGGCCAACATTTTTACCAAACACCCTCAAGAAGTCGGCGAGAGCTATCTTCAGCACCTCTGGGGAGCCTGGAAATACAGCTTCACCTTGTTCTTGTTGTTCCTGATAGCATTTATTCATTCCATTTTCCCGTTCGTTTTCAAGAACACTACCAGCTCCAGAATAATTAAGATGGCGGAAGATTTAAAAACTAGAAAATAATTTATATTGAATTAAGTTTTTAATGAATCTGGATTCATCTAAAATTCATCTATAAATCACATAGTTTGCGTACAATTGATCTAAACTAGCTTTATGAAATACATATCGGTAATCCTCACAGCGATATTTCTGAGCAGCTCCGCTTCCGGTGCAATGACCATTTCTCGCGACTACAAAACTGAAATCTTAGGAAACTGGATCTGCAAGGATTTTTGGCCCGGCTATTCTGCATTTGAAATGATTCGATACAAAAAAGATGGAACCTGGAATAGCTTCGGCGAGGTGATTGTTGATTTTGAATTAGAGAAAGATAATTACCTTACAGTTAGATATGGTGCAGTAGGCACGGGCCTCTGGGAAATTGAAGACGACAACCTTGTCAGTATGATCGATTATGTCAAGGTCACCAACCGGAATCATTCCTGGCTTGATGAGTACTTCAACATGCAAGATCAATTTACATTGAATGACAAAACCACTGAGGAAATCGTCGTGCTTTCGGATAACTATATCAACCTCAAGCCGAACACAGGCAAGGGCTATGAGTGCTATAGAGTCGAACTATAAAATATCATAAAAAAACGAACGGTATTTTCAGGATATCTCTCATAAACTATTCTAGTTGCTCTTAATTTTCAGTATACTGAAGTTGCCATATCGAAGAAATTTTTATTTAATTTAAGGAGTAAATTATGAGCGAATTAATCGTAATACATGGTGGCACAATTCCTTTTATTTGTCATATATTTTTAGTGCTTTTTGGTGGCTTCATGTCGCTGTCTCTGATTTTCAATCCTAATTTTGTTAAATCTTTGGGAATGGAATCAGTAGAAGCATCATTTATAGGCAGAGGCTTGGGATTTGCTTTGCTTTCAATAACCTTGGTTATGTTGGCAACGTTATTTCAAATGGGACAATTCACTTCGTTCTTTGAAGTCTACGCAATCCTTTTTTTGTTTACCCTTTTTGGATTTTTAAATCAACTTCTGATGTATACCAAGGTCCTTAAGAATCACAATGACCAACCTGTACCAATAGCAAATGTTATTAGGCCTTTAATTCCACTAATCGTGATAATTATTCGCAGATTAACATCAACCAACTTTTAAACATAACCATTCGTAGGAGACAATATGTCAATATATGAGATACACCAAAAAGCAACAAAAAATAAAGATATTGATGCTTATGCCGCAACCTTACATGATGACTATGAATTTATTAGTCATATGGATGGCATGACAATGAGAAGAGAGCAAGCCATGGAAATGTTTACATTTTTAATGAATAGTGATGATTTTGTAACACATGAATCTCGCTGCCTCTATGAAAATGATGAAGTTTTAGTCACTCATGCAGTGATGGGCTTTCCTGACGGAACTCGTGAAGCAGTTCTTGCGTTTCACCAACTTCAAGATGGAAAAATCATACGCATGGAAACAGGTGCAACACTTCTGAAGTAAGCAATTAAAAAAAATCCAAATTAAAGACGTCCCCAGGGCGTCTTTTCTTTTTGCCTAATAGTTGTCAAGCAAAAAATTTAACCCCTCACGGATGAATCCAAATTTGGACTTGGAGCAACATAAATAACTATAGTTCACTATGGTATATTGATAGTTCTTTATTAACTATTGGAGACAGTAATGACTTTATCGACAGTGTTTAGAATTCAAGCGCTTGTTTTTGCGCTTTTTGGTGTTTTAATGCTATTTATTCCAGGCGCCATGATGGAGGGTTTTGGTGTTGAATCATCAGAAATAATGGCTAGTATGCTTCAAAATTTTTCGCTTATGGTTTTGGGTGTAGCTTATTTAAGTTGGCAGATGCCTAGCTGGGTGGGAGATAATCTTAAGACTGTGGGTATGTTCTTTGCCATCCTTCATGTGGCTTTTGTGATAATAGCGTTTTATCATATGTCTATCGGTCTGTTTCCATTCGATGCAGCAAACATCGGAGGTACAGTGCCTGATGTGGTGCTAGCGATTTTACTTTACTGGAAATCTCGCGCTGACGCTTAAGTTGGTTTAAAAACGTAGAAAAGATAAATGGCAAGAGGGCAAAAATCATTTAGACACAAGAATGATAGTGCGCCCGTTAGCGATGATGAGATCTACATGATGGTCATGCTCTACACCTATCAAAATAAGAGCCTAGACTATCTGGCACGTAAATTCAACATCAATTATTTTGACGTCAAAGAAATCATCATTCGCAGCCGTTTTGGGGGAGCTTGCGGTTAATCTAGAAGAATGGACTCTACGAAGCAAGATCTCATAAATACATGGAAAAAACGCGGTCTCATTAACGACCAAAGAGTGCTTGAGGCTTTCAAGACGACACCAAGAGAAGAGTTTGTACCCAATTGTTTCGAGTCAAAAGTATACCACGATGCACCGTTAGAGATTGGCTATGGACAGACAATTTCGCAACCTTTTACGTTATTGTCGATGGTTGAGCTGTTAAATGTGGAGAAAACCGACAAGGTATTAGAAATCGGTGCGGGTAGCGGCTATGGAGCTGCAATTTTAGGTCAATTGGCCAGCCAAGTTTATGCCGTAGAGATTGTTCCAGAATTGGTCAAACTGGCGCAGGGAAATTTGAATCAGGCCAAAATTGATAATGTTGAGGTAATTGAGTGGGATGGTTCTCAGGGTTATGATAGAGAGATCCCTTATGATAAAGTTATCGTTTCTGCTGCGTGCTCTGAAATCCCCAATGCGTTGATTGAGCAATTGGGAGAGGAGGGCATTATTGTCGCACCTGTCGGTGACGGACGTTCACAAATTATGACTAGAGGTGTTAAGTGCAATGGAAGCCTTAATAATAGTCATTTTGGGAATTATGCCTTCGTGCCACTAACCGGAAAATTTGGTCAGAGTAAACTAGAAAATTGGTATATTTAGGTTCATTAATTAACAACCCCAACTCAGAGTTGGAATAAATATGTAAAGGTAGACCGGTTTTTCCTTGAATTGTTAAGTTGCGTATTTTCAGATTAAATTGGCCCTGTCTCTTATACACATCT
>CAXDLF010000035.1:0-11999 GCA_963989885.1 uncultured Gammaproteobacteria bacterium | reverse complement strand
CCCTAAGCCTGCGTCGGCAGCGGCAGATGTGTATAAGAGACAGGCTGCAGGCTTTTCGGCCCCAGCTTTCTTGGTTACAGCTTTCTTTGCTGCAGGCTTTTTGGCCTCAATCTTCTTGGCTGTAGGTTTGATCTCTTTTTCTTTCAAAGCCTTTTTTGTGCTTATGGACGCCTTTGCTTCAAGCACGGCATTGGCAACCTCTCTTGCATAGTAACTTATTGCTCTAATTGAATCATCATTGCCAGCAATCATGTAGTCGATACCCTCTGGGCTATGGTTTGAGTCGACAACACCAATAATCGGAAGCTGGAGTGTTTGAGCTTCGCGTACAGCGATTCTTTCATGGCCAATATCAATTACAAAAACCACGTCAGGGATGCCTCCAAGGTCTTTTATTCCACCAAGGCTGCGCTCAAGTTTTTCCATTTCTCTAATCATTGCCAGGGCTTCTTTTTTGCTATACTGGACAAAGTTTTCTTCGGCAAGAAACTCAAGGTCTTTTAGTCGCTTGATTGACGCTTTGATTGTTTTATAGTTTGTCATCATGCCGCCTAACCAGCGATGATTAACATAGGGCATGCCACAGCGTATTGCCTCTTCCTTGATAATATTGCTTGCTGCTCTTTTGGTGCCCACAAAAAGAATCGTACCTCCTTGAGAAGCAGTTTTGCTTGCAAAGTTAAGCACGTCGTTAAACTGTGGTAAAGTTTTCTCTAAGTTAATTATGTGAACGCCGTTACGGGTTCCGTAGATAAAAGGCTCCATTTTTGGGTGCCAAAAACGAGCTCGGTGTCCAAAGTGCACGCCGGCTTCTAACATTTTTTTCATTGACGCTTTCGCCATATTTTCTCCTGGGTTAAGACTTCCACGTTGCCTAACAACCAACCCTAACTTAAGGGCACCCTAGATGCTATTTGGGCTCCGTGTGATACATTAATTTGCCAACGCAAAAAACAACGCAGTTGGCGCTTCTTTCAGCGCTTGTTCGCTAAAAGGCGGTGATTATCCCATATATTTTTAGTTTTAGCAAAGACTATTTTTCTTGAAACAGCCGACACGCGAAGAGAATTTAGAAGCAAAGAGAACGCCGAGAACAAAGCCCCAGGAAATACAAGAATTTTATAAAATATTTTAAACAGTCGGCTATTATATGTCTTTGGCCGAATGAATAAGCGATATATAAATTTATTGTAAATAATGAAAATTGCGATTATAGGAGGAGGGGTTTCGGGGTTAACCGCTGCCTATCTCCTACATAATGACTATGACTTGACGCTCTTTGAAGCAAACGACTATGTTGGAGGGCACACCCACACGCATGAGCTTGAGGCTGAAGGGAGGCGGTGGAGTATTGACTCAGGCTTTATCGTTTACAATGAAAAAACCTACCCTAATTTTATCAAGCTGTTAGAAAAACTCAAAGTTGACAGCCAAAAATCTTCAATGGGCTTTAGTGTAAAAGCCACACACAAAAAGCTTGAATATTCAGGCAGTTCTTTAAACGCACTATTTGCACAAAGGCAAAACCTGCTTCGTCCTTCATTTTATGTAATGATCAAAGACATACTGCGCTTCAACCGCCTTGCAAAAAGCAAGCTCGAGGGGCTGGTTGAGTCTATGACTTTGAAAGAGTTTTTAAAACAAAATAAATTTAGCAAACATTTTGTAGAGAATTATATTGTTCCAATGGGAGCGGCTATCTGGTCAACGGCAGCTGAAAAAACGATAGAAATGCCCGCTGTCTTTTATATTCGTTTTTTTCAAAACCACGGCTTGTTACAAATAATGAACCGACCACAATGGCGAGTTATAAAGGGCGGCTCAAAAAGCTATATAGAAAAAATTAAAGCAAGCTATGAAAAACAAATCAAACTTTCAACACCAGTTAAAAAAATAATACGACATAAAGACGAGGTTGAGATTTTTTTTGGCAAGAATGGCGAACACTCTAACAAGTTTGACAGGGTAATTATTGCAACCCACAGCGATCAAGCCCTACAAATGCTTGAAGAGCCAAGCGCCAAAGAGAAAGAAATCTTAGGCTCTTTGCAATATCAAGAAAATGAGGCTTTGCTTCACACAGACGAATCAATATTGCCCAGAAAAAAGCAAGCTTGGTCAAGCTGGAACTACTTGTTAAATGAAGACAAAAAGGACCCTGTGACTGTAACATACAGCATGAACATACTGCAGTCTTTAAGGGCCAGTACACACTTTTTGGTAACATTAAATAGCAGTGCAAACATAGATTCAAATAAAATATTAAAAAAAATTACATACCAACACCCACTATTTACAGTTGAAGGAGCAAGATTGCAGAAAGAAAAACATCTTATCAGCGGGAAAAACAATACTTTTTATTGCGGCGCATACTGGGGATACGGTTTTCACGAGGACGGTGTTGTAAGCGCGTTAGACGTTTGCAAGTTTTTTGGGAAAGGTTTATGAGTCTATCAAAAAACCACCAGCTATACTGGGGCACAATCGATCATAGGAGGCATGTGCCATTTAAGCGCTTTTTTTCTTATCCAATTTTTATGGCTTATATAGATATTACTTCTCTCCAAACAACAATGAAGCCATCATTTCTTTGGAATGTTAACAAACCAGCCCTAGCCTCTTTTAGAAGACAGGATTATCATGGAGACGCCTCTGTTTCTCTAGAGTCATCTGTCCGTAAAACCATACAAGAGAAAACTGGTAAAACTTTTAATGGGCCAATAAGATTGCTGACCCATTTGAGGTATTTTGGACACTGTTTTAACCCTGTGAGTTTTTACTACTGTTTTAACGATACAGATGAAAAAGTAGAGGCCATTATGGCAGAAGTTACGAACACACCGTGGAAAGAAAGGCATGTATATGTTATTGATAAACAGTCTCCAAACAATAGAAAGCCTAATTTTTCTGCATTACAAAAAAAACAACTGCACGTCAGCCCTTTTTGGGGGATGGACCACGACTATGAGATGCTGTTCTCTCTGCCCGAAGACGCTTTGAGTGTTCATATGAAGAATTTTAAAGGGAAAGAGAAAGTTTTTGATGTTACCCTGAGCTTAAAGAGAGGGCCCTTTACGAACAGGACGCTTTTGGCCGCCATTTTAAGGTTTCCACTATTGACACTTATGGTTGTTTTTAGAATTCATTGGCAAGCCATAAGGCTTTATATTAGACGAGCTCCTTTTTTTACACATCCTGACAAAATATAAGCAAAGAGAAAACAATGACTAATAAATTTTCGGTTGAAAGGTTGGCAGACGATATTCAGCACAAAAGAAAGAACACAAAAACCGCCGCGTTTTTCAAAAGCATAATGCTAAAAAAGCTTAAAGAAATAAAGGTTGGCCAACTAACCATAGTAGACGGCTCCAGCACGCTTGTTTATGGAGACAAAGGCTCCAAACTGCAGGCAACAATAACTGTAACTTCGCAAGAGTTTTATGTTTTTTTAGGAAGCGGTGGAGCCTTAGGAGCTGCAGAAGCGTATACCGCGGGCTACTGGCTTGCAGACAACCTTGTTGGCTTGGTACAAATAATGATAAAAAATAAAAAAATAATGGAGAATCTAGAGTCTGGCTTTGCAAGGCTGGCCAGCCCATTTAACAAAATCATTCACAAAAGAAGACAAAACAATATTAAAGGGAGCAAGAAAAATATTTTGGCCCACTACGATCTCGGTAACGACTTCTATCAGCTTTGGCTCGACCCAACAATGACATACTCTTGTGGTGTGTTTTTAAATGAAAGCTCTAGCATGAAAGAGGCGTCTGTAGAAAAGCTTGATAGATTCTGTAGAAAGCTAAAGCTAACTAAAGACGACAAGGTGCTTGAAATTGGAGCTGGCTGGGGAAGCTTTGCGCTCCACGCAACAAAGAATTATGGGTGCCATGTTACGACAACAACAATTTCTGACAAACAGTTTAGTTACGTGTCCGATTTGATTAGCAAGGAAAGTCTGCGGTCCCAAATTACCATACTGAACAGCGACTATAGAGAGCTTGAAGGCTTGTTTGACAAAATAGTTTCGATAGAAATGATTGAGGCAGTTGGTTCTCAAAACGTACCTCGGTTTTTTGACAAGGTCTCGTCTTTATTGCGCCCGGGTGGCTTAATGGCGTTGCAGGGCATTACATACAACGAGCCAGACTTTGAGTCCTACAAAAACTCGGTAGATTTTATTAGAAAATACATTTTTCCTGGCGGGTGTTTGATTTCAGTTTCTCAAGTAAAGGAATCTATAAAAGCCAAAACAGATTTGACCTTGGTTGATTTGGAGGACATCACGCAACACTATGCAAGAACCATTAAACACTGGAGGCAAAATTTTATCAAATCAATTCCAGAAATAAGAAGCCTTGGTTTTTCTGAGTCTTTTATTAGAATATGGGAGTTTTATTTTGTATATTGCGAAGCTGGATTTCTCGAAAATTTAATTGGAGACTTTCAGTTTGTTTTTGCGAAGCCCGACACTAAAGAAATTCACATTACAGCTTGATAAATGATTAAAGCACTGATTAAGTTTGCTGAAAAAGGATTTTTGCCGGACTCGCTTATAAGGTTTGGAATAAAGCGATTATGTAGGCAGCGACTTAGTGAGGCGCGCACGCTTGATCTTGAGGCATTAGAAAACAAGCATCAACAATGGATAGATTTTTTAACTAAAAGCCCTGTTGCGATACTGCCAGAAAAGGCAAATGAGCAGCATTATGAGATCCCTCCTAAGTTTTTTGAGCTAGCTCTTGGGGCGTCCTTAAAGTACAGTTGTGGGCTTTGGCCAAAAGGGGTTTCTTCTTTAGATGAGTCTGAATCAGAGATGTTAAGATTAACATGCAAAAGGGCTGAGCTAGTTGATGGCCAAGACATACTAGAGCTCGGATGTGGTTGGGGTTCTTTGACTTTTCACATGGCTCAAAACTTTCCTAACAGCAAAATCACGGCTGTAAGCAATTCAAATGATCAGATAAAGTTTATAGAAAAAAAATGTTTAAAGCTTCGACTAAAAAACATCGAAACTATAAATGCAGACATGAATGATTTCGCTATAGATAAAGAGTTTGACCGCGTTGTTTCAATAGAAATGTTTGAGCATATGCGCAATTATGACGAACTACTAAAAAGGATTGGTGGTTGGCTGAACCAGAACGGAAGGCTGTTTGTCCATATTTTTTCTCACAAGGAGATCTCATATCCTTTTGAAGATAAGGGCGATGGCGACTGGATGGCAAGAGAGTTTTTTAGCGGCGGACAAATGCCATCACACAAGCTTTTGATGAGCTTTCCTGGGCGTATGAAGGCAGAGAAAAGCTGGAGGATTGACGGAACTCATTACGCAAAAACATCCCGCGCGTGGCTAGAAAAAATGGATAAAAATAAAAAAGCAATAGTAGAAGTTTTTTCAAGCACGTATGGTGAAAAAGCTGCAAGCACATGGTTTCATAGGTGGCGTATCTTTTTCATGTCATGTGAGGTTCTTTTTGGTTATAACCGAGGCTCTGAATGGGGCGTGTCTCACTATCTTTTTGAAAAGCCTTAATGATTAAAGATTTGGTCGCTATTATTGTCTGTATTTTAACTGCCTGTTTTGTTGCAATTGCAGCTACAGTTGAAGGATTGTTTCTTTATGGAGTGCCTATAATTCTTTTGTGTGCTGTCTTAAGCTTCGTTGTTCACTGGATAATTGCAGTGCCTTCTGTGCTCACTGGCTCAGAAAAATATTTCGACCTTACAGGAATGATTGCAACCCTTCTTGTTGTTTTTACTGTAATGTTTGCGCTTTTAAATTCGGGACAGCAAGGATCCATCCGCTCGACAATTGTGGCTGTTTTTGTGTCAATTTGGTCGCTAAGGCTTGGAACGTTTCTCTATAAAAGAATAGTTAAAAGTGGCGAAGACACTAGGTTTAAAGAGATTAAAAATTCGTTGCCAAAGTTTCTAATGGTCTGGACATTGTCAGCTCTGTGGGTTTTCCTAACGACGGTAAATGCGATTACTATAATAGCATTGAACTCTCAAGAGCCGCTTGGTCTGTTTTTTTTAATAGGCGCCACCCTTTGGGTTCTAGGCTTTGCTTTTGAGGCGGTTGCTGATAGGCAAAAAAAGAGTTTTGCTGAGCTGGCCGAAAATAAGGATAAATTTATTACTCAGGGCCTTTGGTCGATATCTCGCCATCCAAACTATTTTGGAGAAATTGTGCTTTGGACGGGCATTGCAATTATCTCGTTGCCGCTTCTTTCGGGCTGGCAGTACGTGGTCCTTGTCTCTCCAGTATTTGTTTTTCTTCTTTTGACAAAAATAAGCGGATTGCCCTTTTTAGAAGACAAAGCTGAAAAAAAATGGGGAGGAGTTAAAGATTATATTGAATACAAAAACAAAACACCTGTACTGGTTCCTTTTTTTGGAAAAAAACAATAACTAATAGAAAAAATATGGCGCTTGAAACTCCTGAATATGAACTAATTTCCAAACACGATGGTTTTGAAATTCGTCGCTATAGCGAAATGATAATCGCCACAACGTCCGTTGAAGCTGATTATAAAAGCTCAACATCTTCTGGCTTTAGAAGAATTGCTAATTACATTTTTGGAAACAACGACAAAGAAATGAAAATCGCAATGACCGCGCCTGTGATTTCAGATTGTCCCTCCGAGGGGCTAGAGACTTACAATATTTCCTTTGTAATGCCCAAAGAACACTCTATGAAAGACCTTCCCAAGGCTAACTCAGGCCACGTGTCAATCAAAAAAGAAGCTCTAGGTGATGTCGCCGTCTTGGCTTTTGGAGGCTGGGCGACTGAGTCTAGAAGTGTGACTTATCAAGAAAAATTGGCAACGTTGCTGCAACAAAACAACATTGATACACAGGGCGGCTTTATGGTTGCGCAATTTAATTCTCCCTATACGCTGCCAATGTTTCGTAAAAATGAACTTATGGTTAGAATATTAAATGCTCCCAATAAAGAATCAGGGCTTTAGAACAATTGACCCCGTTACTTGACGTGATTGTAGTGATTCATGAGCATCTGCAGCATTACTTAGGCTTATTTTTGCAAAAATGCGCTCCTTAATTTCGTTATTTCTAATCTTGCTAAACAACAATGTAGACGAGCCTTCTAGCTCTTTTCTTGTCCTCGTATAATGCATTAGCGTTGGTCTTGTGTAGTATAAGCTTTTGGGGTTAAAGGTTTTGTGCAAGTCAACTTCCAGAGGCATCCCTGAAGCTTGTCCAAAAGAGACAAACAGGCCTCTAAAGTTTAGGCTTTGAAGAGACACATCAAAGGTGTCCTTGCCTACACCGTCATAAACAACCGGCACCCCTTTGCCCTCTGTTATCTCCTTAACTCTTTCAACAACGTTTTCTGTTCTATAGTTTATTATGTGCTCACAACCACTAGCTTTTGCAAGGCGGGCTTTATCGTCGCTGCCTACAGTGCCAATCATTTTACAGCCGACTGATTTTGCCCACTGTGAAGCGATTAACCCCAGCCCTCCGGCTGCGGCATGAAAAAGAATGTACTCATCTTTTTTAATTTTGTATAGTCGCTCAAACAAATACTCTACAGTCATGCCACGAAGCAGCATTGATGCTGCAACGTCTTCGGTAATGTCTTCGGGCAACTTAATTAAACTTGAAGCAGGAAAGTCTCTAATTTCACAATAAGCCCCAAGAGGCCCTCCTGCATAACACACCTTGTCACCAATTCTGAAACTATTCGCTTTTTCCCCAGACTCTACTACTTCGCCCGCAGCCTCCAGTCCCAGACAGACGGGAGGGTCTTCGGGCAATGGATACAGCCCGCTTCGATGATAAGTATCAATATAATTTAGACCAACAGAGCGCTGTTTAATGCGAACATGGTCTGGCTTAAGGTCAGAGGGCAGCTCATAGTCTTCGTATTTTAAAACTTCTGGGCCGCCAAGCTTAGATATAACAATTCTTTTAGGCATTTGGCTTTTGCGCTCCTGTTTTGACAGATCTAATTGCCATAAAGTGACCAGCATATCTAGGCAAGATAGAATCTATAAAGTGACCTACAGATTTAGTCTTAGACTCAAAAAAATTAGATGAAATCGTGTTGTTTTCGAAAGCTGTCTTTGCCTTTTCAAGGCTTGTTAGCATTTGCCAGGCTGCAGTAATGTAGCCTGCCATCATTAGAATGTCAAACGCTATCATGCCAGCATAGTGCTTGTTCTCAGAATTGTTTAGCACAAGAGACGAGGCCTCTTCTAAGGCATTAATGGAATGCTTAAAGTGATTCAATTGAGTAGCTGAAAGGAGAGTGGTAAGCAACTTTTGATTAGCACACTCTTGCATTTCTAATGCCAGCTCTTTTATGCCAAGACCGCCGTCTCGGACAATCTTTCTACCAACCAGGTCCATTGACTGGATTCCATTTGTTCCTTCGTAGATTGGCAGTATGCGCGCATCTCTAACTATTTGAGCAATGCCGGTTTCTTCAATATAGCCCATGCCCCCATGGCACTGAAGGCTCAAAGAGGCAACCTCTTGTGCAGTTTCTGTGCACCAGCCCTTAACGATTGGCGTGAGAAGACCAAGCCTTCTATTGTGTTTCTCTAGTAAGTCAGCTGGCAGGTCTCCAGCAGTCATGTCAACCTCAGCGCAGGCGGCATAGGTCAGGGCGCGAGCAGCTTCAGTAATGGACTTCATAGTTGCTAGCATACGTTGTACATCGGGATGTCTAATTATTGGTCCAGCGTCTTTATATCCAGGGGCAACGCCCTGGACGCGCTCTTTGCTAAAGCTAAGAGCCTGTTGGTAGGCGCGTTCTGCTATAGATACGCCTTGCAGTCCTACCGTGAGTCGGGCATTATTCATCATTGTAAACATACACTTCATGCCATTATTTTCTTCACCAACCAAGTAACCGATTGCGCCAGTTTTATCTCCATAACTCATTACGCATGTAGGGCAAGCATGAATTCCAATCTTTTCCTCTAGAGATAGTGCTTTAAGATCGTTTGCCTTGCCCAAAGAGCCGTCTTCCTTTACAAGTATTTTGGGAACTAAAAATAGCGAGATACCCTTAACTCCTGCAGGAGCGTCAGGCAGACGTGCCAAAACTAAATGCACAATATTGTCCGTCATATCATGCTCGCCCCAGGTGATGTATGTTTTCTGACCACGGATTAAATAATGATTTTTTTCTGGAGTTGCCTTAGTTTTGAGTGCTCCTACGTCAGTGCCTGCATCGGCTTCAGTAAGGTTCATTGTTCCGCTCCATTCTCCAGATATGAGTTTTGGTAGGTAGAGTTGTTTGAGCTCTTCACCGGCATTTTGTGTAATTGCCTCCACAGCGCCTTGGGTAAGAAGCGGGCAGAGCCCCCAAGACATATTAGCAGAGTGCCACATTTCTTGAACGCTTGCTGCAACAACAAAAGGCACGCCTTGGCCACCATATTTTGTGTCAAATTGAAGCGACCCCCAGCCGCCTTCGACATAGTGTTGGTAGGCTTCTTTGAAGCCATTAGCGGTAGTTACTTCGCCAGATTCGTTAATTTTTAAACCCTCAATGTCTCCTGGTTTGTTAATAGGCTCTATTTCTTCTTTTGCAAGCTTTCCTGCAGCATCAAGGACTGTGTCAACTATGTCGACTGTAGAAGCGTCGAAGCCAGCTTCTTTACAAAGCGCTTCGAGGCCAACGACCTCTTTTAAAACAAATTCCATGTCTTCTGCTGGGGCGGTATAGTTCGACATTAGGCGTTGTCTGTGTTGTTAACTACTGCACGAAGCTCATGCTTTTGGATTTTCCCAGTTGCAGTTTTTGGCAGTGCGCCAAAGACAACTTTTTTTGGTCGTTTGAATTTAGCCATATTTTCTTTACAAAAAGCTATGAGCTCTTCTTCTGTAGTCTTTTCGCCTGTCTTCAGCTCAACAAAAGCACAAGGCGTTTCTCCCCAAACTTCATCAGGCATAGCTACAACTGCCGCCTCCCCTACTGAGGGGTGTTGATAAAGGACGTTTTCAATCTCTACAGAGGAAATGTTTTCGCCGCCAGATATAATAATATCTTTTGAGCGATCTTTGATTTGAATGTATCCATCTTTGTGGACAACTGCGAGGTCTCCACTGTGAAACCAGTCATCCATAAACGCCTCTTTAGTGGCTGCTGGATTGTTCAAATATCCCATCATACAGGTGTTACACTTTATCACTATCTCTCCAATCGTTTTACCGTCTGATGGTACATGAAGGCCTGTTTGTTGGTCAATGACACTAACATCTTCGGTCATTGGAAAGCGCACCCCTTGGCGTGCAATCAGTTGAGCTTGTGTGGCTGGACTTTCTTCGAGCCAGGAGGTTTGTGGAGCAGCTTGAAGAATATGACCATAAGTTTCAGTTAGCCCATAAACATGCATAATTCTGAAACCAAGCGACATCATACTTTCAAGCACCCTCGCTGGAGGAGGCGCGCCAGCAGTCATAACTCTGATTTCTCGTTCAAAAGATTTTTGTATTGTTTTAGGAGCGCTAGCAAGCATGTTTAGCATAATCGGAGCCCCGCCGAAGTGGGTAACTGAATATTCATCTATCAGATCAAAAACCCTCTCAGGTGAAAACGCCCTTAAGCATATTATGGTTCCTGCAACTGCAGCCATAGTCCAAGCATGCCCCCAGCCATTGCAGTGAAACATTGGAACCGAATATAGGTAGACCGGGTGGTTTGGAAGCTCCCAACCAATAACTGTTCCCATGCTCATTAAATAAGAACCTCGGTGGTGATAAACGACCCCTTTGGGCTTTCCAGTTGTGCCTGAAGTATAGTTTAGCGCTAGCGGTTGCCACTCATCTTCAGGGCTTTGCCATTTAAACAAAGGATTGCCTTTGCTAATCAGTGATTCATAATCAATAACGCCACTAACTTCTGGTTTTGTGTCGGCGTATTCATCATCAATCAGAATCAATATAGGTTTAGAGGAGGAAATCGACAGAGCCTCGGATGCTACTTCAAAAAGCTCTCTATCAACAATAAGAGCTTTAGCTTTTCCGTCATCCAGTATATAGGCAACCGTATTGGCATCCAGCCGAACATTAATAGTATTTAGTATTGCGCCAGCCATAGGTATAGAGAAATGAGACTCGAACATCTCTGGAGTATTAAAAGCAAATACTGCGACGGTGTCCCCTTTTTGGACGCCGATGTCGCTAAGACTTGAGGCCATACGTACACACCGATCTCTAGACTCATGCCAGGTGTATGACCTATTTTCATAAACAACGGCTTGCCGTTCACCATAAATATCTGCAGTTCTATGTAGAAATGAAATAGGAGTTAGAGGGACAAAGTTTGCTGGGTTTTTGTTCATAGGAATAGCGATTAATTTCTAAGTGTTGTTCCATTATCTAACATGGCAACAATTCTTGCTTGAGTTTCTGGGGTTTGAGCAAGCGCTATAAAGGAAGATCGCTCAGCATCTAAAATATCTTGTTCAGTAAAAATAGACCCAGAAGGACAGTCTCCTCCGCTTACAATTCTAGCGATTTCAGTTCCAACAGTAACATCATGTGGAGTGAGCGCTCCTTTTTTATGGTTAGATATAAGCCATTGAAGCATTTTTTGAAAATGATCAGCGCCTGAAAGCGCTAATGGTTTTCTAGCCTTAGATTTTTTGGTCGTATCAAGTGAGGAAAGCGCAATATTAAGAATATAGTCTCGGTTCATATGAAAAACATCGCCACTCTCTCTCATAGACAAACCATCGGCTTCTTTTGGAGAATTGGCGCGCTTACCAAGACCAATATTCATGAATGATTTCCAGGCTGCTTTATGGCTATCGCCTAAATTATCAACCCATCTATATAGGGTTTCTTTGCAGCCCCCTCCTGCAGGAACTAATCCCACGAATGATTCAACAAGGCCCATCACTGAGTTAGCATGGCTTACAACATGGTCGGCATGAAGGACGACCTCAAAGCTGTCTCTTATACACATCTGACGCTGCCGACGAAGGCTTAGGTGTAGATCTCGGTGGTCGCCGTATCAT
>CAXDLF010000034.1:0-12064 GCA_963989885.1 uncultured Gammaproteobacteria bacterium | reverse complement strand
CGGCAGCGTCAGATGTGTATAAGAGACAGGTCCTACAAATTAAAAAAACCCGTCAAAAGCAGGTTTTTTCGGAAAATACCAGCTTTAGCTTTTTTTGGCCACCAATGGTGGCAACGCTAGCAATCGGGTCAAATCAGCGTACGTAATTATAGTCTTAAATTAATTTAATGTAAAGTTTAATCCAAGCTGGTCTTTAGAGCTAAAGCGCTTACAAAAGGAGATACCATTAAACTGATTATCAGTATGCTTGCTAATAAATAGAGCTGTCCACTAATCGGAAAATTAAATTGGGATTGAGAGACAGCACTTGTGGCAAAAATTAAAATAGGGATATAAAGTGGTAGTATTAACAAGGACAACAACATCCCAGAGTTTTTGATGCCAACAACTAGAGAGGCGCCGATAGCTCCAATTAGGCTTAAACTCGGTGTAGCCAATAAAAGTATCAACATTAAAACACAAATACTGTCAGCATCTAGGAAAAGTGTCATTCCAAGTAAGGGCGACAGCAAGATGATAGGTAGGCCGGTTAGTAGCCAATGAGCAATTGTTTTAGCTAACAATATGAGAGGAAGTGAATGATGTGAGATAACTATCTGTTCAAGAACGCCGTTGTCGTAGTCGTAGTGAAATAGAGCATTAAGTGAAAGCAACACTGAAAGCATACAGGTTACGCAGACGATTCCAGGAGCAATGTTTGATAAAGTATGAGATTCTGGACTAATTGCTAAAGGAAACAAAGAAATAGCAATCACAAAGAACAGTAGAGGGTTAAGAAAACTAGATGGGTTGCGTAGCGACATCTTTAGGTCTCTTTTGAGTGTTTTAGTGAAAATGTTCACAGGTTTAGATTCCTTAGGTTGGGCAAGTTGCATTTTTGATGGGTTGTGAGGACACAAATTCCGCCATCATAGCAGTGTTTGGTAATTTGAGCTTCAATCACACCAATGCCTTCAGCATCAAGCGCAGTAAAAGGTTCGTCTAGAAGCCAAACTTTAGCTTGAGTTATAAAAAGGGCTGACAAAACAACCCTTCTTCTTTGACCAGCAGAAAGGTTTGCAGCATATTCATATTCGAAATTTTTTAAACCAACATTTGTGAGTGCATCATTAAGGGTGTAATTATTGCTACTAATGTTGAGCTGAGTAAGGTAATCAAGATTTTCTTTACAATGTAGCTCAGGACTTAATGCTGGGAGATGGCCTAGATAAAATATATCAGACTGATAATCGTAGGATCCGACCTTGTTATCGTTAATCGATAATCTGCCAGATTCTGCTGAGTTGAGTCCGGCAAGTATTTTTAAAAGTGAAGTTTTGCCTGAACCATTGGTTCCTGAAATTTTTAGTATTTCTCCTGAATTCAGTTCAAACGAGAGATTACTAAAGAGTTCTTTATAACCCCTTTGACAAGTTAAATCACTAACGGTTAGTTGAAACATGACATTATTTTAGTGGATTAGTCTCTCGAGCGCGATAAAACGTAATCAGTATTAAAGCATTTAGAGGAGGTTGTTTTGTATTTTTATTACTATTGATTATCGGTTAAGCCAGCCAGTTCGCTCTTATCAATTTCAGCTAGAATATCTCCATCAAAGACTAACCTTAAACGATAATGTATCACTTGTTCACCATTTAGGATTGAATGATGAATGTAATCCCATTGATATTGATGAAAAGGATCATTAATACTCGGCGATCCAATTAAGTTAATTACAGCATTCTTCGTCATTCCTAATTGAAGTTTTTCAACGGCTTCAATATCGAGAACAGAACCCTGCATAATGCTTGGTTTATAGAGATCAATTGAAGGCATTGAAAAATCAAGCCAGCTTGGCATCTTTAACTTGGAGCGCTCAGGTGTTTCAGGAGTTTTTAGTAGAGAGTTTGAGCAACCACTTAAAATCGCAAAGCCAAGTACAGTTAAAGTTAGTCTTTTCATCTTGTGTTAAACGATTAAAATATTGATAGGATTTTACCTTAAGGATTTTTTCAATGGATGCTGAAGATTTAAAAAGTGCTGGTCTAAAAGTCACTTTACCTCGGTTAAAGATTTTAGAGGTATTAGAGAAATCACCCAATCATCATTTGAGTGCTGAGGATATTTATCGGACTCTGATGGAGCAACACGAGGAAGTCGGAATCGCAACAATTTATCGGGTTCTAACTCAATTTGAAGAATCAGGAATTATTAATAAGTTAAATTTTGAAAATAATCAGGCTGTTTATGAACTCTCAAATGTTGAGCATCACGATCACTTAGTTTGCGTTAAATGTAACATAATTATTGAATTTCAAGATGATGTAATTGAGCGGCATCAATTACAAATTGCAAACAAATACGACTTTCAACTTACAGATCATTCACTGTATCTTTATGGACTTTGTAAGAACTGTAAGGAGTCTCTCTAGAGACTATCAATAGATATGGAAGATTTTATTCTTAGAGCGTTAACAGCCTCTCTAGGAGTTTCGGTAATTGCCGGCTCTCTTGGATGTTTTGTGATATGGAAACGTCTATCGTATTTTTCTGATTCGATTTCTCATAGCGCCTTATTGGGCGTTGCATTGGGTTTGGCAACAGGTCTTGGGATAAATATTGGTCTAGTTATTGTTGGTGTAATATTTGCGACTCTTATTGTTGTATTGCAGCAAAAAGGCTTTTGGTCAAATGATGCTATTTTAGGGATTTTCTCTCATATTGCACTCTCAGTAGGTATTGTCGTTTTGGGTTTTGTAGGTGATCGAAATACTGATTATTTCGCCTACCTTTTTGGTGATATTCTATCGATTAACAGTCAGGATATTTTTTGGATTTTTTCAGTGATGGTTGTAGTTGTTGCGATTTTAGTGTTGAATTGGAAAAGGTTATTGCTATTAACTTTAAATGAAGAATTGGCAAGAGCTGAAGGCCTTAACAAAGTAACCTATGAATTGCTATTTATGTTTTTAATTGCATTAGCGGTTTCAGTGTCTGTACAAATTGTTGGCGTGCTTTTGATTACATCGTTGCTTATTATTCCACCAGCCATTGCACGTGTTTACTCAAAATCGCCTCTGGCCATGATTTTTAGTTCTATCGTTGTTTCTGTTGTGTCAGTTTTTTTAGGGCTTGTCAGCTCGATCCAGTTTGATATAGCAACAGGTCCAGCTATTGTAATCACTTTAGGTATTTTCTTCTTTATTGCTCAATTACTACCAAATAAAAGCTAATCAAAGTGTATCGTTAAGCTCTATCATTTGATTGGTTTGCTGTTCTACAATTAGCGGATCAATGATCGAATCCAAGTCGCCTTCCATGATTTCGTTCAACTTATAGAGCGTCAAATTAATTCGATGATCGGTAACTCTACCTTGCGGGTAGTTATAGGTTCGAATTCTTTGAGATCGATCTCCACTACCAACCAACTCTTTGCGTTGAGTAGCCTGTTCTTTTTGTTGTTCGTGCTGTTGTGCATCTAGAATTCTTGAAGCCAGTACTGACAGGGCCTGAGCTTTGTTTTTGTGTTGTGATCTACCATCCTGACACTCAACAACAGTGCCTGTAGGGATATGCGTTACTCTGACTGCGGAATCAGTTTTGTTGACATGCTGACCGCCAGCCCCAGAGGCTCTAAAAGTGTCAATTCTGACATCATTCATATTAATATTGACTTCTTCAATGTCAGTAACTTCGGGCATAACTGCAATGGTACAGGCAGAAGTATGCACTCTACCTTGTGACTCAGTTTCAGGAACCCTTTGTACTCTATGAGCTCCCGACTCAAACTTAAGTTTTGAGTAAACATTAGAACCACTAATGCGAGCAATTATTTCTTTAAATCCACCATGTTCTCCAATATTTGAACTCATAACCTCCATTTGCCATTTATTTTTCTCAACATAGCGTGAATACATTCTATAAAGGTCACCTGAAAAGATACTCGCCTCATCACCACCAGTTCCTGCACGAATTTCAATAATAATATCGTGTGAATCTTTTGGATCTTTTGGGAGAAGAGATTTTTTTAGTTCCAATTCAAGTTGATCCAATTTTTTCTGACCCAAAGCGATCTCTTCTTCTGCCATCTCTTTTATGTCTTGATCATTCTCTTTCAGTAATTTTTGAGCCGCATTAATATCCTTCATAGTTGATAGATATTGCTGGTACTGATCATTAATCGGGTTAAGTTGGGCATGCTCAATTGATAGCTCTCTAAATTGATTTTGGTCAGAGACAACGGAGTGGTCAGATAGTAGAGCGTTGATTTCTTCAAGACGCATGGATAATTGCTCTAGCTTTACAAGGATAGAATGATTCATGAGTTATGAATATTAGTAGTTTTTTTTGAAACTGGTATGGAGTCCTTTATTTGTTCAAGATTAATTTTTGAGGATTGTTTAATATTTTCAAAAGTTGTATGCAATAACTTATTTGTTAACTTATCCGCTAACTCTTCTACAACTAGATCAGGCTCAGATCCAGTTTCTAGTTTTTTTATTGCACTTTGTAATAGTTCATTCTTAAGTAGATTTGCATTTTCGCGATATTTTTTAATAATTTCTTCGTTAGGAATATTATTTAGCCATTCTATAAAATCAAGGCTTTTCTCTCGAATAATTTCTTCGGCGATAAGCTTGTCTTTTTCTCTGTTTTCAAGGTTGTTATCAACCACTTGTTGTAAATCATCCACGGTGTAAAGGAAGACATCCTCAAGTTGATTCGCCTCATGCTCAATATCTCTTGGGATAGCAAGATCTAATAACAGCATTGGTTGATGCTTTCTTTGAATCAGAACAGTTTCAATAAGTCCTTTACCTAAAATTGGAACAGGCGAAGCGGTCGAGGAAATTACGATATCTGCTCGATAAAGATGTTCAGATAAATGTTTCAGATTGATTGCTTCTGCTTCATAAGTAACAGCAATGGTTTGTGCATTTTCAATCGTTCTGTTAACAAAAATCATGCGTTTTACACCCTTTTTATGAAGATGTTGAGCACTTAACTCTATCATCTCACCAGCTCCAATTAACAGCACGGTTTGGTTGGCTAAATTCGTAAAAATCTTTTCGCTTAATTTCACAGCGCAATAAGCAACTGAAACTGGTGAAGCTCCTATATTGGTATCAGTTCTTACTTTCTTTGCAGTTGTAAAGGCATGTTGAAAGAGTTTTTCAAGAATTTTATCTAAAGCGCCTTGCTGTTTTGAAAACTGATAGGCCTCCTTAAGTTGGCCAAATATTTGAGGTTCGCCAATTACCAAGGAATCAAGTCCAGAAGCGACACTGCAAATATGTTGGATAGCTTCATTGCCTTTAAAAAAACTCACATATTGCAATAATAGGGAATGTTCAATACCATGAGTAGTTGCTAAAAATTCTGAGAGAATCTCACGAATATTACCCACATCGTATGTCACATAAATTTCGGAACGGTTACAAGTAGATAAGATAACACAAGCCTTAATTCCAGGTATTGACAAGAGTGATGAAATAGCAGGTGCGAGTTCATTTTGAGCAAACGCCACTTTTTCTCGAATCTCAACAGTCGCTAGATGATGATTAACACTTAGTACTGCAATATTTGACATTCACAAAAAGGTTAATAAATTTAGCTGTCAATTATACAGTGTCAGTGCAATTTTGGCCTAATGATAGCTTTTGTAAAGTTTTTGTTGTAAATTGATTTCTAAGCTACAATTACTTTTTATATATAAACATCAATATTTATGAAAACAAAACAATTTGAAATCATATTGCAATCGAAAGAAAGAGGTTTTCACTTGGTCACTGAAGAGGTGTTTGGACAGATTCCAGATTTGGATGAAGTTCGAGTAGGGTTGCTTCATTTGTTTATCCAACATAGCAGTGCATCAATAAGTATTAACGAACATGCAGATCCAAGTGTAAGAAAAGATTTGGAAAAATTCTATTCGGAGCTTTGCAATGACAAGGAGTATTACACGCATACTTATGAAGGCCCAGACGATATGCCTTCACATGTTAAAGCCTCAATGGTTGGATCAGATGTTACAATCCCAATAACTTCTGGTCAGCCGAACTTTGGTACTTGGCAAGGAATAATTCTTGGTGAGCACCGAATTCGAGCAGGCTCAAGACGGATTATAGCAACGCTAATTTATGATTAATTGTCAAACATTATATTTTATTGCGAATGTTTTGATCAAGTTTTCAAAAAAATTCATGATTTACTCATGTTTTCTCCACAAATCTTAGAACCTATTGGTCTAAAATGAAGCCAATCATGTACTTAAAATCTCATCACTTATGATTGAAGAGGACAGCCTTGTTGGAGGTGAAAATCAAAGTAACGAAGATCTTATGATTTCATCTGTTAGGCCAACCTCTTTTGAGGATTTTATTGGTCAGGACGATGTGAAATCTCAGATGGCCTTGTTTATAGAGGCCGCAAGATCACGTGATGATGTTTTAGACCATTGTTTAATTTATGGTCCACCTGGTTTGGGTAAAACAACTCTTGCAAATGTTATTGCAAGACAAATGCATGCTGGCATTAAACAAACATCTGGTCCTGTGTTGGAGCGTTCAGGAGATTTGGCGGCGATTCTTACTAAGCTAGAACCCTTCGACATTCTCTTCATTGATGAAATTCATCGATTGAATCCTGTAGTTGAAGAAATACTCTATCCGGCTTTAGAGGATTTTAGCTTGGACATTCTTGTAGGTGAAGGCGTTGCAGCCCACTCTGTTCAATTGGACTTGCCACCTTTTACTTTAATTGGTGCTACAACAAGAGCTGGAATGCTAACCTCTCCTTTACGAGATAGATTTGGTATAGTTCATCGTTTGGCTTTTTATGAGATAAAAGATTTACAAGAAATTATTGAGCGCTCTGCATCCATTTTGGATATCAAGATCAAGAAAGATGGTGCACAGGAAATTGCTAAACGCTCAAGGGGGACTCCGAGGATTGCCAACAGATTATTACGCCGTGTCCGGGATTTTGCTGATGTCAAAAATAAGGGCATTATTAATAAAATAATTTCCCAAGAAGCTCTTAAAACGTTAAAGGTTGATGAAGCGGGACTTGAACAGCTTGATAGAGATTATTTGAATCTGGTCATCAACAAGTTTTCGGCAGGACCCGTTGGTCTAGATACTCTTTCAACAGCTCTAGGTGAGGAAAGACTAACGCTTGAAGATATGGTTGAACCTTATCTTCTTCAGCAAGGCTTTATTATGCGAACACCACGTGGTCGTGTTGCGACAGATCTTGCTTTTTCTCATTTAGGAATTGCGCGTCATAACCACACTCAAGATTTGTATGGAAAATGAGTAAGTTGAGTGTTAGAGTTTATTACGAAGATACTGATTCTGGAGGTGTGGTTTATTACGCCAATTATCTAAAATATATTGAGCGTGGTCGAAGTGAATATTTACGTGAATTGAACTTTAATCAAGAGCAGCTTTCTCAAGACCATTCTGCTCTTTTTGTAGTTCGATCACTTCAAGCGAACTATCTATTTCCGGCCTTTCTTGATGATTTAATTGAAGTACATACTGAAATCAAATCTGTTAGCCATGCAAGCCTAATTTTTGCTCAGAAAATAGTGAATATAGAGAAAAATACGGTATTATTTAAAGCGGAAGTTAAGGTAGTTTCTGTCCTTAAAAATAACTTTAAACCTTGTGCTTTGCCGCAAGTTATCCTGGAGGAACTAAATGGAAGACAATAGCTTATCACTCATCAACCTAATATTCAGTGCAGGCATAGTTGTGCAAGTGGTGATGATAGTGCTAGTCCTAATGTCAATTTATTCTTGGACAGTCATTATGTCCAAGAAAAAGGTGTTGATGGATGCGAAAACTGATATTAAAAACTTTCATCAAAAATTTGAGAGAGAAAGTAAACTTTCTAATTTATATAAGGCTTTACCACCTCTGGCCTCAGATAGGACAGCAATGGAAGATATTTTAGGCTCTGGTTACAAAGAATTTACTCACAGCAAATCTACATCGAATCAATCTCTAATCATGAACTCCGAGAGGGCTTATCGATCAATGAATACGACGGCAAGTAATGAAATTGATCGACTTGATTCCAGTCTTTCTGTGCTTGCAATGATTGCCTCATCTAGTCCCTATATCGGTCTTTTTGGAACGGTTTGGGGAATTATGCACTCTTTTATAGCTCTTGCTTCAGTTAAGCAAGCAACTATCGCTATTGTTGCTCCTGGTATTGCTGAGGCATTAATTGCAACTGCATTTGGTCTTTTTGCTGCGATTCCTGCCACCATAGCATACAATCGCCTTGTTTCCCAAGTTGAAGAGATTGGCAATCAGTACACTGCATTTGTTGAAGAATTGTTTGTTATTCTGCAAAGGCAGCAATGATCGAATTACCTAAGCGCGCTAGACCAGCTACTAATGCAGATATCAATATAGTTCCTTATATCGATGTCATGTTGGTGTTGTTGGTTATCTTTATGATGACTACCCCAATTATTGAACAAGGAGTTGAAGTTGATTTACCCGAAGCTCCTGCCACAATGGTTGAATACGAAGATCAACAACCGACCGTAATTACTATTGATAAAGATGGAAATTATTATATTAATTCGATGATGGATCCAGGTATTGAAGATCCGGGAAACACTAAAATGGTTTCACTTAATGTTGTTGTAAATCAAGTGCTTGCAAGAAGAGAAATTTGGCCAGATATGCAGGTATTTGTTAGAGGTGATGTAGATGCAGATTATGGTAAAGTGCTTGGAGTAATTGCCGAACTAGAATATAAAGGTATTGAAAAGCTCGGCTTTATGACCCAAAACCCTAATTAATCGATTTTTATCTATGAAATTCGTTAACAAGGCATTGAATTTTCTTAAGAATCTTTTGCCAGGTAAGTCTGATAAAACCAACAATGAAAAAGACTCTTCAGAGCTCGTTACAGGGGAAGGAGATAAAGATTCTACTTTCAAAGCTCTAGTATCGAAGTCAGCTGTATTTATCTTCAAATATCTAAAAAAGTTTTTAATTTTTGTCCTAGGTTTGCTTCATACAGTGGCACAACCGATGATCAAAATTGCCAAAAAACATCCAATAGCTTTTTGGGTAGCAGTTATTTTTCATGTGGCTTTATTAACTGGACTATTCTACGCAGATGTAGGTGAAACAATTCAGAAAAAATCTCTTACATCCCAGTCTATATCTCAATCTGCCCCGATTGAAGCAATAGTGATCGATATAGAAATTATTGAAGCTGAGAAAGAGCGCTTGAAAGAGCTTGAAAAACAAAAACAACAAAAACTGAAAGAACAAGAAGAGCGTTCAGAAAGCGCTAAAGAAAGTCAAAAGATTGCAGAACAGGAAGCCCTTAAAGCCAAGGCAAAAAAAGTTATGGCAGAAGTTCAGCGTGAAGCGGAAGAAGCCAAAGCCAAGGAAGCTGAGATTCTGGCACAAGAGGCTGCCAAACAAAAAGAAGAGGCAGAACTTAAGCGAAAAGCGGAAGAAGCCAAAGCCAAGGAAGCTGAAGAAAAACGAAAGACTGAAGAAGCTAAAACTAAGGAAGCTGAAAAACAAAAAGATATAGCTGAAGAATTAGCCCGTCAAGCTCAAATTCGATTAGAAGATGCCGAAAGGAAAACATTAGAGGCGAAAGCTAAAGCACAAGAAGCTGAAGTTCAGGCGATAGAGGCAACTAAAACTAAAGAACTCGCAGAAGCAAGATCACTAGAGGCTGAGAGTAAAGCCCTAGAGGCTGAACAACTGGCGCTAGAAGCTGTTAAGCAAAAGGCAATAATAGAGGCAAAAGCGAAATCAGCTGAAGAAAGTGCACAAAAAGCCGCCAAACTTAAAGAAGAAGCTGAAGCCAAAGCTAAAGAAGCTGAGGCAAAGGCACAAGAAGCCGCTGAGCAAAAAGATCTGTCAGAAGCTAAAGCTAAAGAGTTTGAAAAAGAGGCGAAAGAGGCTGCACGCCAAAAGGCTTTAGCTGAAAAAATGGCTCTTGAAGCCGAAGAAAGTGCCCAGCAAGCTGCGCAACAAAAAGAGTTACTAGAAAGCAAAGCAAAAGAAGCTAAGGCAAAAGTTGAGGAAGCTACCAAACTTAAAGAAGAGGCTGAAGCCAAAGCTAAAGAAGCTGAGGCAAGGGCACAAGAAGCAGAAGAGCAAAAAAACATAGCAGCGGCTGAAAGAGCTGCTGAAAAAGAGGCTTTTGAAAAAGAGCAATACAACCGTCTACTTACTCAAGAAGTACAAGCCGAACAAGACCTAGCAAGAATGCTCATCATTGAAGATCAACTCAATACCTTAAAAAGTGCCTATGTTAATAATATTGCAGCAAGGATTAAAAGTTATTGGAATTATCAAGGTGCAGAGGATGATTGGGGTTGTGATGTCTATGCTCTTCAAGATAGTGAGGGTAATGTAAAAGCTGTAAATATTCGAAAATGTAATGTAGACGATAGTGAAAAGGCGCGTGCATTTAAGAACTCAATAGAAAGAGCAGTTTATAAAGCATCACCACTCCCTCCATCTCCTGATGAAGCTGTATTTGATGAAGAAATATTCTTTTACTTTAGAGCTTTATAGACCTCTAAATGTGCACTATTTTGAAAAACCATAGTGCAATAACGGTTTAAGTAAAAGGCGCTTCTGAGACAACTTTATCTATCCAATTATAAATCTATACAATAAGCTAAAATATCGAGCATGAAAACGCATGACTTTTTATTGGAATTGGGTACTGAGGAATTACCTCCTAAGTTACAAGTAAAGCTCTCAAATGCCCTTAGAGATAATCTAGTTGAGGAACTTGTGCAATTAGGTATTGCAATAGGTAAGGTAAGTGCTTATGTCACACCAAGACGTTTGGCTGTCAGTATTCTTAAAATTCAGAGTCACCAAGAAGATCAATTAATAGAAAGGAAAGGCCCCACAGTGGGCTCACCAGAAAAAGCGATAGAAGGTTTTGCCAAATCTTGTGGTGTTGGTTTAAATAGCCTGGAAAAACGCTCTCTTGGTGGCAAAAAGTATTATTTTTTTCATGCTAAAGAGGTAGGTCAACCAATTAAAGACTTGCTTCCGAGTGTCGTTGAAAAAGCAATCAAAAATATTCCACTTACTAGGGCGATGAAATGGGGCGAATTGGATTATTCTTTTGCAAGACCAGTTCATTGGCTGGTGATGTTGTTGGATGATGAAGTTGTTCCTGCAAATATTATGGGATTGGTGAGTGGAAATACTTCAAAAGGACTAAGATCTTCAGATATTTCTTCTTTTGAAATACCTCATGCAAGCAAATATCAATCATTCATGAGAGAAAAGGCACAAATTGAGGTTGATTTTAATAAGCGCAAGGAAATTATTCGTGAACAAGTTATGTCAGTGGCTAATAGTATTGGAGCTCAAGTTGTGATTGATGAACCCTTACTAGATGAAGTTTGCGCATTGGTTGAATATCCAAGGGCTTTTTCAGGAAAATTTGATGAAAAATATTTGAATGTACCTGAAGAGGCACTCATATCAGCGATGAAGTCGCATCAAAAATACTTTCATATGATTGATAGTGAGGGTACTTTATTGTCATCATTTATCTCAGTAGCTAATATTGAATCAACGAATTTGAATTTGGTTATTCAAGGTAATGAGCGCGTTATTCGTCCAAGGTTGGCAGATTCTGAGTTTTTTTGGAATCAGGATAAGGCGATAAGATTAGATCAAAGGATTGAAGGGCTGGGCAACGTTTTATTTATGAAATCATTGGGATCGATGGGTCACAAAGCAAAGCGAATTGAAAAGCTAAGCAAACATATCGCTGGTTTATTTGGTATTGACGCTCAATCTTGTGCTAGGGCTGGGCTTTTATCCAAGTCAGATCTGATGAGTGATATGGTTGGTGAATTTGCTGACTTACAGGGCATTATGGGTGGCTATTATGCGCTGAATGACGGTGAGTCTGATGTCGTTGCACAAGCCATTAGAGAACACTATAAGCCAAGATTTTCTGGAGATGATCTTCCATCGACAAATGAAGGTCTTGTAGTGGCACTGTCTCTTATACACATCTGACGCTGCCGACGAAGGCTTAGGTGTAGATCTCGGTG
>CAXDLF010000033.1:0-12237 GCA_963989885.1 uncultured Gammaproteobacteria bacterium | reverse complement strand
TAATGATACGGCGACCACCGAGATCTACACCTAAGCCTTCGTCGGCAGCGTCAGATGTGTATAAGAGACAGGAGCATTATAGTGGTGACTGTGCTGTAGCATTTGTTTTTAAAGACAAAGCACATCAAAATAAGGATCTTCAGCAACTATTAGAATTGAATCGATTTGATGCAATTATTGGTGCAACTTTGATGTTCAGCCGAGTGAGCGGCTATAAAGCAAAGAGATTGTTGATTGTTGGATTGGGTGATTCGTCACCAAATGAAAAGAACTACATTAGGGTGCTTCATTCACTTTCATCAGCTTTGTCTGAAGCAAAGGTGAAAAATGTAGTCATACCAGATATTCAAATTGATAATCGTGATGAATCTTGGGTGCAATCAACGACAGCCCGTGTATTAAAAAATGCAAGCTATCAAGTCGAGAAAGTTGACGCTCAAGAGAAAAACGAGAAAGGCAATCTAGAAGCGATTAGTATTTACTCAGCAAATAATGATGCCACAGAAATTAATAAAGGTTTGGCCATTGCTAATGGTATGGCTTTAACTCGAAGATTGGGAGACTTGCCGTCTAACATTTGTACGCCTAGCTACTTAGCTGAAACAGCAAAGTCGTTGGCCAAGAGTTATAAGCTTGATTGTGAAGTTCTAGAAGAATCCGATATGGAGGCATTAGGAATGAATTCCTTGCTTTCAGTGTCTAAAGGCTCTTCTGAGCCTGGTAAGTTAATTAGTCTAAGTTACAAAAATGCGGGTGAGGAGCAGCCAGTCGTATTGGTAGGCAAGGGAGTGACATTTGACAGTGGCGGAATTTCATTGAAGCCTGGTTCCAAGATGGATGAAATGAAGTTTGACATGTGTGGAGCGGCATCGGTGTTAGGTGTTATGAGAGCGGTCGCTGAGATGAATCTTAAAGTTAACCTTACTGTTGTGGTGCCTACCGTTGAAAATATGCCTGCCCACAACGCCTCTAAGCCTGGCGATGTTGTTAAAAGTATGTCGGGCCAGACAGTCGAGATTCTAAATACAGATGCTGAAGGAAGGCTCATTCTTTGTGATGCATTGACTTATTGTGCAAAGTTCAGTCCAAAAGTTGTGATTGACATTGCAACACTTACTGGAGCTGTGATTATTGCATTAGGTAAACACCACTCTGGTTTAATGGCTAATGACCAAGCTTTAGCAGATGACTTGAAAGAGGCCGGTAGTAATGCGATGGATACGGTCTGGCAATTACCTTTGGATGAAGAGTATGATGAGTTGCTTAAGTCTAATTTTGCAGACATGGCGAATATTGGTGGCCGGGAAGCTGGCACTGTAACAGCTGCTTGTTTTCTTTCTCGCTTTACCAAAGACTATCGATGGGCTCACCTAGATATTGCAGGCACTGCTTGGCTTGGTAGTTCAAAAAAAGGTGCAACAGGTCGACCGGTACCTCTTTTAACGCAATATATTATGGAGCAAATGTAAGAATATTCATTTCTATATTTGATAATATGGCTTTAAATTATTGATTCATTCTAAGTTCATTATTCCTAAATACTATGCTAGTAAGACTTACAACTCCAACCAATTTGCCCTCATCAATGACCGGACAACGCGATATATTCAAACGAGTCAGCAGCCTAGCACAGTAGCGAATATACATTGTTGAGTGAACCGAAATGGCAGGTTTATTCATTATTTCATAAACATTAACTCGATCTAGGGATCTATTTTTAGCAATCACCTTTCCTGCAATATCGGCAATTAAGACTACTCCATATTCATCGTTTTCATGAGCCTTGTCAACTATCAGCATTTTTGTTTTTCTGTGCTGCATGGTATCTAGTCCATCTTGAACACTCAGATTACGATCTACAATATCAACATCCTTCCACATTACATCTTTTACTAGTAATTCATTTTTCATATTTCCTCCTCTATGTTTTTACTTAGTATTTCAATTTGATGCATTACACCAACTGCATCTTCAACATCAATTTGAAAGGCAATACCTTCATGTGATTCTTTGTCGAAGGCACCTACTTCGTTAACAGTTTCAAGAATATCTAGAGCTTGATGTTGCTCTACTAAGAGAAAGACTACATCTCTTTGTGTTTCAATATGCAATCCTAAAAAAGTTTTTTTGTCATGAACACCTTCACCTCTTGCCTGAGAAATAACAGTTGAACCTGTAGCTCCATGTTCTCGTGCAGCAGATAAAATTTTATCGGTTTTAGCGCTGTCAACAAAAGCGACTATTAATTTAAAGTGCATTACATCCTCCTTATTTGTTAATTAAATGTTTAATTTGAGCATAAGCTAATACTCCCATGATAGGAAATAGGCTTGCAAAGGCAATCAGCCCAAATCCGTCAATTAGCGGGTTTCTACCTTCTATTGTGCTTGCCAGGCCAAGCCCCAAAGCAGCTACCAGAGGCACGGTAACACTTGAAGTTGTAACGCCACCGCTGTCATAAGCTAGTGCAATAATTTGTTTTGGAGCGAAAAAAGTTTGTACGATGACAATCCCATAGCCAGCAATGATAAAGTAATGTAGAGGTAGACCAACAACAATTCGATAGCTCCCTAGCGCGATACCAATCGCAACTCCAAGAGCTATTGTAATTCGCAGAGGCCAAACTCGGATTGAGTTACCTGAAACCTCATTTGCTTTAATTGATACAGCCAAAAGAGAGGGTTCGGCAATGGTTGCTGAGAAGCCCATGCTTGCTGCAAATAAATATACCCAATAGTAGTCATTCCAATTCAGTTGGGTCTTACCAAGAAAATCTGGTGAAGTTAATTGGGTGGCCATCATTTTCCCTATTGGAAATAGTGCTTTTTCCAGTCCAACTATAAATAGTGCTAGTCCTATCCAAACCATAAAGATGCCAAATAAAGTCTGAGTTAGATTTGGTATTTTTTCTTTGATGATAAATAGTTGAAAGATCAATATCATTCCAATGATAGGAGCTATATCCCAAAACATAGAAATGAAAGATTCAAGAATAATCATAAAAAAATCCCAAAAATTAGAACTGCTATAATCGGTGAGAGTGCACAGATTGCAATCATTCCAAATCCGTCTGTAAGCGGATTTCTACCTCGAATGCTACTCGCTAATCCAACACCTAACGCAGTTACCAAAGGCACTGTAACCGTTGATGTTGTGACTCCACCAGAGTCATAAGCAACACCAACAATCCAATCAGGGGAGACAAATGTAATAACCATCACTAGAACATACCCTGGAATAATCAACCAGTGTAAGGGCCAGCCTTTTAAGATTCTTACAACGCCAAGCATGACAGACAAACCAACAGCCAGTGCAACGGACAACCTTAGTCCAAGTGAATACTTATTGATAGCCAATTCATTATTTTCAATAATGCCACCACTACTAGCAACAATTGCAGCTTCTTGTGATACAGCCATGAGTGCAGGTTCTGCTATGGATGATCCAAAGCCAAGCGCAAAAGCAAACAATAGCAACCAAAACAATGAACCTTTGTTTACAAAAGAATGGGCAAGGTTTTCTCCTATAGGGAAAAGTCCCAACCTAAGACCAGAAACAAAAAAAGTCAAACCAATAAGAATTGACAAGGTTCCTAAAAGTATGATGCCTATTTCAGGAATGGCTTGCTTAAGCACTATGATTTGAAAAAAAGCGACTACTAAAACAATTGGAAGTAAGTCTTTGCAGCTTTCGAGCAAGTTATTCGCAAGCCTTCTAAGCACTTCGTCCATGTCTGTTTTGCTTTCTTAATTGTTTCATCTATTATAAACCTGCTAGAGGTAGTGCGAAGCTCTCTTACACTTTGTTTATAATGGATTGTGTAAGCCACTAACTCTCATGATATGACCCCAATTGTTTTAATTAATGGTGCAAAGCAATCTAAGATTAGCATCTTTAATCGCAACTCGCAATTCGGAGACGGATTGTTTGAAACTTGTTTAGTTGAAAATAAAAAAATACTTTTTTGGATAAATCATTTTGCTCGCCTGAATAGAGGTTGTAAACAGCTAAAAATAACCAAGGTTGATGAGTTGGTTTGGTTGAGTGATGTTAAAAAAGCTCTATCTTTATGCAGTTACGACCGCTGCGTTGTTAAATTGATTCTATCTCGTGGTGAATCTCAAAGAGGTTATGGATTTAAGGATGATATCAAGCCGGTTCGTGCTGTTATTATCTCAGAATTGCAAAAAGCTACCCTTAACAATTCATTTTCTCTAGAGTATTGCCAAAGTGGCTATGATTCGAATCCAAAATTGGCAGGAATAAAGCACTGCAATCGATTAGAGCAGGTATTAGCTCGAGCAGGCTTGAAAAGTGACGAAGGTATTATGCTGGACGAAAATTGTAACGTTATATCGGTAACTCAAGGTAATATTTATGCCATTCATGGAAATACACTGATTACTCCGAAATTGGACAAGTGTGGTGTGGAAGGAACAAGACGAGCTGTTATTTTGGATTTGGCTAAACTTCTAGGTATTAAGGTAAAAGTTGAGGCTCTTTCTGTAGAGAAATTAGGCCAAGCTGATGAAGTTTTTATCTCTAATAGTATTATAGGAATTCAGTCCATTAGCCAGATAGGTGAGATTAGTTTTGGTGAAAGTCCAATAACAAAGAAAATTAAAGATGCCTTTACAGAAAAAAAGGAAGACAGTAATTCTTGGCAATGCATTTAGCAACAATAAATAAAACTTATTCAAGATTATTGGCTTTGGCCATTCTCGTAGTGATCAGTATTTGGGTCTGGACATCAAAGGATATGCAAGTCAAAGAAAAGCAAATCTATCAGGTTACTCATGGCGCATCCATAGGTACTGTTGCTCAAGACTTGAGGAATGAAAAATGGATCAATTCTGAACTTTTTTTTAATTCATTAAGCAAGCTTATTGGGGCCAATAAAAAACTACAATCAGGCCATTATCAAATTTATCCCAATATGAGTGTTATGACTTTTCTTGAGAATGTTTCAACTGGCAATGTGGTTACTACAAAGGTAACACTTATAGAGGGAAAGACACTAAATCACTACTTTGAACAATTGAGTTCAGATTCAAGTCTGAGATCAGAACATACACTTGAAGAAGTTATGCAATCGCTTGGTATTAGGCCACCCTATGATGGTTGGTTTTATCCCGAAACTTATCAGTTTAATTATGGTGAAAGTGTCAGAAATGTATTAGCGAGGTCGTTTCAAGTGATGCAAGAAAAGGTCAATGAGTTATGGGACAATAGAGCTCATAATCTTCCTTTTAAGTCTCCTTACGAAGCAATAATTTTAGCCTCTCTGATTGAAAAAGAGACTGCACTTGACCAAGAAAAATCTTTAATTTCGGGTGTATTTATCCGAAGATTAGAACGAGGGATGCGCCTGCAAACGGATCCAACAGTTATTTATGCGTTGGGTGATTCTTACCAAGCGCCACTCAAGAAAAGTGATTTAAAAGTTGATAGTTTATATAACACTTACAGATACAATGGCTTACCACCAGGAGCAATCTCTTCAGTTGGTTATGAATCCTTATATGCGGCATTTCATCCAGATGACGGCAATGAATTATATTTTGTTTCAAAAAGAGATGGTAGTCATGCATTCGCATCAAATTACGAAGAGCATAAAGACAATATCAAGAAGTATTCAAATAACATCTAGTCTAAAATTAGTATTATGAAAAAAGGGAAATTTATTACCATAGATGGCGTAGAAGGTGCTGGTAAAAGTACTCAAATTGCTTTTATTTGTGACTATTTGCATCGAAAAGGCATCGATGTTGTAAAAACTCGTGAACCGGGCGGGACTGATTTAGGGGAAAAAATACGCTCTCTATTGTTAGGTCTTGATAACGAGGGAATGCATAGCGATACAGAGTTATTATTAATGTTTAGTGCACGCAATGAACTCATACAAAACAAAATCAAGCCTGCATTAGCTGCGGGTCAATGGGTCGTTAGTGACCGCTTTACAGATGCATCATTCGCCTACCAAGGTGGTGGAAGACTTCTCAATATAGATCGTATTTCTGAGCTTGAATCTTGGGTTCAAGGAAAATTTCAAGCGGATTTGACGTTATTGTTGGATGTAGGTGTTGATGTGGGCATGGCTAGAATTGAATCTCGAAAAACAAAAGATCGTATTGAAAAAGAACAGCGTGAATTTTTTGAGCGAGTTAGATCAGCGTTTATTGATAGGTCGAAGCTCTATCCTGAGCGCATTAAATTAATTGACGCGTCTCAGTCAATTGAACAAGTGCAGAAACAAATTCAATTATTCATAGAGGCTCTATGATCTTACCTTGGCATCAAAGTGCTTTTTCAGAGCTCAGAAAAATGATTGATCAAAATCATCTTCCCCACGCTCTGTTAATTACAGGTGTTGAAAAAATTGGTAAATTCGAACTTGCAGAGCAACTTATTCAAGCCCTACTTTGCAAGGACGATTCTTGTGGAGAATGTAGCTATTGTCGAGCTATAAAAAAAGACAATCCAAGAGAGTTGTTGGATCATAGTATCTTGATTCGAAGATCACATTATCCAAATTTGATATACTGCCGCCTTGAATTAAATGATTCAGGCGCTTTGTCAAAAGACATTAGAGTTGATCAAGTACGTTCATTTTGTGAGTCTTTAGGGAAGACAGCAGAAGAGCTCCAGATTGGGATGATTTTCTATGCTGATCAAATGAATACGAATGCAGCAAACAGTCTGCTAAAGACTTTAGAAGAACCGCGTGACAATACTCTTATTATTTTATTGGCCCATAACTCAAATGCGCTTCCAGCTACAATACTTTCTCGTTGTCAGACCGTTCATATTGGTCAAACGTATAGTGAAGAAAGTGTTAAATGGTTGTCGCAACATATTGATGAAACTACTCGAGATGATTTTGATGCAGTTCAATTATTAGAGAATGCCCATGGCGTTCCATTTAAGGTAGTTGAAGGTCTTCAAGGAGATTATTTTCTTCAGTATCAAAATTGGCAAAATCTTTTATTAGAGATAGCGCTTAATCCATCAAAGGCTAGTGAAACTGAAATATTTGATGGTAATGAATTACAAGTTTTGACCTGTTTGCAGCAACTTGTGACTGAAGGTATAAGGATAAAAACAATTAAACATGAGGGCGCTCAACTAGAACTGAATAAAATTATCACGAAGACACCTGCTAGCCACTTATTCAAATTATTGGATGATATTGGTCGTGCGATTTCAATGTCACAAACGACTGTAAATATAAAATTGTTATTGGATAATATCCTCATTGTTTGGTCTCATATCACTCACTTAAAAAAGTATCCAATCATCATTAATTCAAAGGACATTTAATGGATCGATCATCAGCTTTATTCAATGAGGCGAAAAAATATATTCCTGGAGGCGTTAATTCCCCAGTTCGTGCTTTTCTAGGGGTGGGCGGAGAACCTATCTATTTTCAACGAGCTGAAGGTGCCTATCTCTATGACGTTGATGGGAAAGCATATATTGATTACGTTGGCTCCTGGGGTCCAATGATTTTGGGACATTCAAATCCATTTATTGTTGATGCCGTTAGGACTGAATTGGATAGTGGTTTAGGTTTTGGTGCACCCACCGAAATTGAGACATCGCTCGCAAAAAAAATCTGTCAACTGATGCCTTCTATCGAACTGGTTCGAATGGTTAGCTCAGGTACCGAGGCTACCATGAGTGCCATCCGGTTAGCTCGCGGTTATACAAAACGAGACAAAATTGTAAAATTTGAAGGCTGTTACCATGGCCATTCTGATTCTTTATTGGTGAAAGCTGGTTCAGGTGCACTCACTTTAGGTGTGCCTACCTCTCCAGGTGTTCCAAATGATTTGGCAAAGCACACTTTAACCCTTGAATACAACAATTTGGATTCTGTCAAGGCGCTGTTTTCTAGGATGGGTGAGGAGGTTGGGTGTATTATTGTTGAGCCAGTGGCAGGCAATATGAATTGCATACCCCCTAAAGAGGGTTTTCTTCAAGGTCTACGTACACTATGTGATAATTATGGAAGTTTGCTTATCTTCGATGAGGTGATGACAGGTTTTCGTGTTGCGTTAGGTGGTGCGCAAGCCTACTACGGAGTTAAGCCTGACCTGACTACCTTGGGTAAGGTAATCGGTGGCGGTTTGCCTGTTGCAGCTTTTGGTGGTCGTCATGAAGTCATGAACGAAATAGCACCCATTGGTCCTATCTATCAGGCAGGAACACTTTCCGGGAATCCTCTTTCTATGGCAGCCGGTCTTGCAATGCTTAATATACTCGAGGAAGATAAATCTTTTTATCAAAATATATCTGGCAGTGTGGATTATCTAACCAAAGGAATTTCTGTTGCTGCTGATGAAAAAAACATTCCTTTATCAACTAACTGTGTTGGTGGAATGTTTGGAATATTTTTTGGAATTAAAGAAAAGGTAATCAATTTTAGTCAGGTTTCAGAATGTGACATTGATTTGTTTAAAAAGTTTCATCGATCAATGTTAAATCAAGGAATTTATTTTGCGCCTTCAGCTTATGAAACCGGATTTATTTCTGCGGCCCATAGCAAACAAGAGTTAGACAAGACTATCGATGCTGCCTCAACCGCCTTTTCTAAACTATGAATATGAATATTACCAGTGCTGAAATTGAAAGCGCAAATAAACTTTTATCAGTCTATAAAAACAATATTACCGTTTTTGGTTCTGCCAGAGTTAAAGAAACCGACCCTTTATATAAAAAAGCTTGTAAGCTAGGAAAGTTGCTTTCAGATTCCGGATTCAATGTATTTACTGGCGGAGGTCCTGGCATCATGGAGGCAGTCAACAAGGGAGCTTTTGAAGGCAAATCCAAAAGCGTAGGTATCAATATTGAGTTGCCTTTTGAACAAATGCCAAATCCATATTTAGACAATTCCTTAACGTTTAAACATTTTTTCACACGTAAAGTGATGCTGGTTAAGAATGCCAGTGCTTGCATTTTCTTGCCTGGAGGTTATGGTACCAACGATGAATTATTCGAAGTTCTGACACTACTTCAAACCAAAAAAATGCAATCAATTCCAGTAATTTTAAGTGGTCTAAGTTTTTGGCAACCTTTAATATCATGGCTAAATGATATGGTAAAGAGTGACTATGTGAAGAAAGAAAATTTGGGCTTGATTACGCTAGTGGATTCTAATGAGGAAGTAATAAAAATATTAAAGGAAAAATTATGTCTCTAGCAATATTTGATTTAGATAACACTCTAATAGGTGGGGATAGTGATTTCTTGTGGGGTGAATTTATAGGTGAAGAAGGTATAGTTGATGCCAATACTTATCGTAAAAAAAATGAATATTTCTACCAGCAATACGATTTAGGGGTATTGGATATCTATGCTTGGTTAGAGTTTTGTCTAGAACCGCTTACACGTTATTCTATGACAGAACTGAAAGAACTCCATCATAGATTTATGATTCAAAAAATTGAGCCTATTCTTTTAGACAAAGCCCAAAATTGTATTAATCGACATAAAGAAAGAGGTGACACAGTTCTTGTTATTACAGCATCAACAAGTTTTGTTACTGAGCCGATTGTCAAAAAATATGGGATTAACCATTTACTTGCTACAGAGCCTGAAATTAAAGAGGGTCGTTATACAGGCGGCGTTTCAGGTATACCGTGTTTTCAATCGGGAAAAATTGATAAACTTCTGCCTTGGCTTCAAGAAAATGAAGAGACGTTAACAGGCTCAACCTTTTATTCTGACTCCCACAATGATCTACCGCTTCTAGAGCTTGTCGATAATCCGGTGGCTGTTAATGCTGATAAAATATTAACAAGCATAGCCCAAAAAAAAGGTTGGGAGGTTTTGAACTGGAGGTAACCTAAATAAATAAGTCCTGATTGGAGGTATGAGCAACGTTAAGATAGGTGGCAGCTCCGGCAAATTCTATACCCTCAATAAAGTCCTCTCTTGCAAATCCGAACATGCCAATTGTCATCTCGCAGGCGATAAATTTAACACCCATTTCAATGCAAATCTTTCTCAACTCCTCAATGGTGGCGATGCCGTTATTCTTCATGGTTTTTTTCATCATTGAGGTTGCAAATAACTCTAAACCAGGAATATTCCACATGATGTTGGGGATTTTTGGTCCAAAATCAATTCTTTGAAACCACTTAGGTCCAAATGGCATTTTCATAGGCATATCTGGATTTCCTTGAGGCGATATTCGAAGATGCGATAAGTCTTTAAGTAAAAGATTTAAGCCATAAAAGGTACAAAAGACAGAAACCTCTTTTCCCATTGCAATACCTGTAGAAGCCAGAATTAGTGGAGGATAAGCCCAGTCGAGTGTGCCCTTAGAGGCAATCAGTGTCATTTCATTAGATTCAGACATAAATCTCCATTTTGTTAGTTTTTTTCGATATAAAAAATGAACTTATTCCCTTCATCCTCTTGAGAGACTAATGTATGACCCAACTGATTACAAAAGGCGACAAAATCTTTTTTTGAGCCTTTGTCGGTGCATATAACTTTAATCGTCTCTTTAATATCCATTGTTTCAAGTGCCTGCTTTGTCTTTAAAATAGGCATAGGACAGTTATATCCACACATGTCTAAAGTTTGATGTGACATACAGCCTCCAAAATCATTTGTTTAATTCTTATTCTGAATAGTTTTCTGCAGTAAGTTTTTATTAACTAATATACCGATTGCCATAGAAAATAAAAATATTATTACAATAGGATTGAACATTGCAAAGCCAGATATTCCCGGACTAGTTAAGGCGGATATTGACGGACCAGGACATAATCCTACTAGGCCCCAACCCACTCCAAACAAAGCCGAGCCGATCACTAATTTTTTATCTATCTCTTGCTTTGAAGGTAATTCAATTTCAATACCTAGTGCAGACACTTCTTTATTTTTTAAGAAGTAAAAGAATGGTGCAAAAATTAATATAGCGCCACCCATAACAAATATTAAAGAGGCATCCCAGTTATGTGTAATACTTAAAAAGCCAATTACCTTTGATGGGTTTGTCATGCCGGATACAACAAGTCCTAAGCTAAAAATAACTCCGCATAATAATGAGATTACTTTATCATTCATAAATAAATCCCAAATTGTTGAAGTATTGTCACTGTAAGCATTGCAACAACAACAAAGATCACTGTAGCAATCAAAGAGCTAATCGATAGTCTGCCAATGCCACATATGCCATGTCCGGATGTACAGCCGCCGCTAAGTCGAGTTCCAAAGCCTACCAAGAGCCCACCTATAATGACTAATGGGTATGAGTCAGTTATAGTAAAGGAGTGGTCAGGTAGAGCAAATGCAATAGCTATTGGTTCTTTGGTGTAGCAATACAGTAACGGCCCTAATACTAGTCCTAATAAGAAAAGGATATTGGATATTCTATTGGTTTTTTTAGTGATAGCGTTTTCGACTATACCGCTGACTCCTGCTAGTCTACCCGTAGTGTAGAAATAAAGCACTATTGAGAGTCCTATCAATATTCCCCCTAGTAAGGCACTATATGGTGTGAAGTTATTCATGGCAGTCGTAAGTCGATTTTATTCCTCTAGGACTGAAGAGTCAATTTTCAATTAAAGGGGTTATGGTCTGAACTCCATTGGCTGTGCCTAAAAGTAGAACGTCTGCGCATCGACCAGCAAATAGGCCATTTGTCACTACGCCCACGATGTTATTTAGTTGATTTTCAAGTCTTTTCGGGTCTTCAATTTCAAGGTCATGGATATCCAGTATTAGATTTCCATTGTCAGTGGTAAGACCCTCTCTTAAAATTGGTGAGCCGCCAATCGAATTAAGAATTTGACGTTTAACGTAGTTAGTAGACATCGGGATAACTTCGACTGGTAAAGGGAACGCTCCCAACATACTGACAAGTTTAGATTCATCTGCTATACAAACAAACTGGTTGGAAACTGCGGCGACGATTTTCTCACGGGTAAGAGCGCCACCACCACCTTTAATCAAGTTTAACTTTCTGTCTGACTCGTCAGCACCATCAATATAGACTGAAATCTCCTCAACATCGTTCAAGTCCAACACATTAATGCCATGTTCTTCGAGGCGATTTGCTGTCGCTACTGAGCTTGCCACCGCACCTGCGATACTTTGTTTAATTGTTGCTAATTCATCAATGAAAAAATTTGCTGTTGACCCTGTACCTACGCCTATAATAGAGTCAGGAACGACATATTTGAGTGCAGCCTTTGCCACCTCAATTTTCATTTCGTCTTGGGT